>CAMOGT010000006.1 GCA_946614295.1 uncultured Bacteroidales bacterium | reverse complement strand
ATCTCCGTAGCCTTCACCCATTTGCCCTCCTCGGGAATAGGCGCCGGTCCGTGCTTCGGACCCTTGGCTACCACGCACATTTCTTGTACTTCTTTCGAATAAATCATAAAGTCATTTAGTTATTTAAAAATTTACTATTTGGTCATTTATTTTGCCAATGAGTTATTTTCCCACATATTTTGCGCTGCAAAATTACTGCTTTTTTTTGACATATGCAAGAAAAAAATGCACAATGTAAACTCAAAGTGCATTTTTGTGAGGTATTCAGGCGCGTTTTATTCCCAAGGGAGAGAGAAATCGTCCGTTTTATAGGTAGCTTTGATGGAGTCGCACACGCCTCGCGGGTTGCGAAGAAGGGGTTTGGCGGAGTAGAAACACTCGCCGGAGATTTCGGGAATGGTGCGGTTGAGGTCCATCTGCCGCTTAATCTCGTTGCCGGTAGCCCAAGGGGACGGATTTGAAGATTCAATCAGTCTATACGGCGCCATGCCGATGTAGAGTTTGCATTTCGTTCCGCGCACCTCGTTCGCCCACCAATGGGCGAGAACCTCGTAATCCGCTACTTTCTTGCCTATCTCCCAATAGAGCTGCGGCAGAACGTAATCTATCCATCCCTCTTTGATCCATAGGCGGATGTCGGCGTAGAGGTCGTCGTAGTTGGTGATACCGGCTTGCGTCTTGCTGCCCGTGGAATCAACGGAGGCGTTGCGCCAGACGCCGAAGGGCGAGATACCGAACTCTACGTCCGTACGGCACTCGCGGATCGTCTCGCTGATGGCTTTTATCGCCAGATTGACATTATCCCTCCGCCAGTCTTTGATGTCCGTGAAACCGCGCGGGTACCGGGCAAAAGTGGCTTCGTCGGGCAGCGGCAGTTTGCCGGCAGGGTAGGGGTAGAAATAGTCGTCCATGTGAATCGCCTGCACGTCGTAGCGGGTGATGATGTCCTGTACAATGGTGCATATCCACTCGCGCGTCACGTCCAAACCCGGGTCGAAGTACCATTGCTTGTTGTACTCCCAGAACCAGTCTCTGTGTTTGCGCCATACATGGTCGGCGCAAATAGCGGAGGTGTCCGTCTTGGCGAGATTGACGCGGTATGGATTGAGCCATACATGGACTTCCATTCCTCTGTCATGTGCCTGCTCAATGGTCCATGCTAACGGATCCCATGGGATTTGTGAATTGTCCCAACTCCCTTGTTTTCCGGTGAGCCAATGGGATACGGGTTCGTATTCGCTCTTATAGAGTGCATCGGCAGTCGGGCGAACCTGAAAAATGATGGCGTTGATGCCGATGGCGTGGAGCGAGTCGAGCAGAAAAATCATCTCTTCCTGCTGCCTTTGGGTGTTTCCGACAGCCTCGGCGGACGGCCAGTCGATATTGGCTACCGTTGCTATCCAGGCACCCCTAAACGGCATATGACCGCTTTCAGCTGACAGAGTACAGACCGCTATTGCTGACAGAATACAGACCAAATATGTTTTAAATAATCTGTCCATTTTCTACGTGGAATATCTTGGCGCTTGCGCTGGGTTTGAGTATCTCTGTGAGGTGTTGACGGTCGGTGTCGGTGATAAAGATTTGTCCGAACTGCTCGCCCTGCACCATGCCTACAATCCTTTCGACGCGTTCGCTATCGAGACGGTCGAAGATATCGTCCAGCAACAATATCGGTGCCTCGCCCGTTGTGTCAGCTAAGTACAAAGCCTGTGCCAATTTCATCGCGAGCACAAAAGTGCGTTGCTGTCCCTGGCTGCCCACTTGCTTGAGCGGGTAGTCTCCGAGCCGCATGTCGAGGTCGTCTTTATGCGGTCCTTGACTGGTCCATCCTAAAATTAAATCGCGTTTGCGGGTACGCACGTACGCTTCGCGCAACTCGCGGTCCTGGAGTTGCGATATATAGCGGAGGCAACTGATCTCTGCCGGTTGATTGCTGATGACTTTATATACCTCTTGGAAATAGGGCTCGAACTCTTTGAAGAAATCCGTTCTGGCTTGGAAGATATATTCCGCAGGCTCTACCATCTGCCATTCGAGCACCTCCAGCAAGTCGTCCGGAGGATTAGGTGCGTCGGCATATTGTTTGAGTAAGGCGTTGCGTTGCTTGAGCAGCGCATTGTAGGTCGCCAGACAATCCAGATATTTCCTGTTCCGTTGTCCGATCACGACATCCATAAACCTGCGCCGCTCGTCCGATCCTTCTTCTATAAGTTGGTGATCTGCCGGACAAACCATCACGAGCGGTATCAACCCGATATGATCCAATAAGCGCTGGTAATCTTTCTTGTCCTTGCGGAACTGCTTTTTTACGCCTCTCCGCAGGCCGCAGGAGATGGTCGTTAGACCGCCCTCCGGGCTCAAAGTAGAAAGACCGCTAGCGCTCAAAGTAGAAAGACTGCTATACACCCCTTGCACCATGGACATCTGTTCGCCGTGGGTGATGTTGAGGGAGTCCTGGGAGGTGAAAGCGGACTTGGCGAAAGAGAGCAGGTAGATCGCGTCCAAGACATTCGTTTTGCCTTGTCCGTTAAGCCCCACGAAGCAGTTGAGTTTGGGTGCAAACTCCAGACTCGCCTCGCGTATATTGCGGTAGTTTAGGATATTTAACTGTGTTAAAATCAAATTACGAATTACGAATTAAAAATTACGAATTAGGCGTACGCTTCAACATCGTCGGCGGTGATCTTCGCCCCGGCGAGGATGATGAGGCGCTCAACTACGTTACGTAGCTGGCGGATGTTGCCCGTCCACTGCCGGGCTTGCAGCGCCTTGATCGCCTCGGGTTCAAAAGTCTTGACGGCGATACCTTGCTCGTTGCAGATCTGTGCGGCGAAATAGTCCACTAACAGCGGAATGTCTTCCAGCCGCTCGTTGAGCGAGGGTACATGAATAGGGATGACGTTGAGGCGGTGGAAGAGGTCCTCGCGGAAATTACCCGCCTCGATCTCTTTCTGCAAATCTTTGTTCGTTGCCGCGAGTACCCGGACATTCACTTTGATGGCCTTGTCCGAACCGACGCGTGTTATCTCGGACTCTTGCAATGCGCGCAGCACTTTGGTCTGCGCGGCCAGGGACATGTCGCCGATTTCATCGAGGAAGAGCGTGCCCCCGTCGGCTTGCTCGAACTTACCTGCCCGGTCCTTGACCGCTCCGGTGAACGAACCTTTCATGTGTCCGAAGAGTTCGCTCTCAATCAGTTCGCTCGGGATAGCGGCGCAGTTGACCTCGACCATCGGTCCGGCAGCCCGTGCCGACTGCTCGTGTATGAGGTGCGCCACCACTTCTTTTCCGGTGCCGTTGGGTCCGGTGATGAGCACGCGCGCCTCGGTGGGCGCCACCTTATTAATAATTTCGCGTACGCGCATAATAGCTGCGGACTCACCGACCATCTGCGGACCCTTGGAGGAAATCTTCTTGCGGAGAATCTTGGTCTCCTGTTTGAGCGATTTGGACTCCAGCGCGTTCTTGGTGGTGATGAGGATGCGGTTGAGGTCGAGCGGCTTGAGCAGAAAATCATACGCGCCCATTTTGAGTGCCTGCACGGCGGTCTCGACATCTCCGTGTCCGCTGATCATCACTACGGGAGTCTCGGTACTCGCGAACTCCCCTTCGCTTTCGACTTTCGACTTTCGACTTTCGACTATTTTTGCAAGCACTTCCATTCCGTCCATCTCCGGCATTTTGATGTCGGAGAAGATGAGGTCGTAGGCTTTGGCTTGCGCCATTTCGAGCCCTTGCTTGCCGTTCTCTGCCACCTCTACCTCGTGCCCTTCGTCGGCGAGTATCTCACGCAGCGTGTTGCGTATGCCGCGTTCGTCGTCTATGATCAGTAGTTTAGCCATGTGTGCGTATAAATTGAAAAATCGTACAAAAGTACTGCTTTTTTTTGAATTACACAAGGAAATCAAGAATTTTCTAAAAAAAAGCAAATAAATTTGGCTATGTCAAAAATAATTTGTAATTTTGCAGCGGAAATGTGAAAGAAGCAATATATTATGTTTTATAACATATTTACAACAACCAACTAATTCATTTAACAACTTAAAATCATTAAAACATGAAGAAAATCTTTTCTCTTCTTGCTGCCGTGCTTTTCGCAGGCAGTATGATGGCTGCTGAAGCAATTCTGCAGTACACAGGTGGCGTTACTGCCAACATGGTTGGCGATGGTGCCAACAATGCTGCTACCCTTGGCTTGGACGCAACGCTTTTCTCTGTAACTGCGGAAAAAGGTGCAGCCTCCAATTTCCCAGGTCTCAACAAAGCCAATGACATCCGTCTTTACGCACATTCGGCTTCGGGTAATGGTAACATTATTACTGTTACTATCGCAAATGGTACTATTACCTCTATCGTATTGGACATTAAGCAGACTGCAACTTTCGTTGTGAAAGCAGGTGAAACCGCTGTAACAGAAGAAGATGGTGCGTATGCTATTAACGCAACATCTTTCTCTATTCAGAACACCACATCGGGTGAATCTACCCAACTCCAACTGAACAAGATTACTATTACGTACACTGCTGGCGAAGGCGGAGAGCCCGTTGAGCCGGGTGACGAACCTTCTGTACTTCAGGCTGTAAGTGACTCTACTACTTGGGATTTCTCCAAGATCACTGCCAATACCGAAAATGCACTCTATAAGAACGAAGGTATTCAACTGACTGACGAATCAGAGCCGAGCAAGAATGACGAAGTGATCTATGCTGACTATTCAGATGATTTCATGACTATTGGCGAAGACTTCAATAAAGCTGCTATCGCTTTCAAAGGTGAGTATCCTATCCGTAAAAACCAATACTGCCAGGCAGGTACGCTCCATTTCAAGGCAGCTGTTCCCGGAACAATCGTAGTTAAGTTCTCCGATACCGGTACATCCGCAAGCGCAACGGCTGTTAAACGTTACCTCGTTGTAAACGGCGAGCAGACCGAATATTGGACCTCTCGCGAGAATAACGGTGAGACTCCTTACGAGGCTCAACTCAATGTGGCTTCGGACAAAATCGCAGTTCCTGCAGGCGACGTTACCATTACCGGTTCTTCGGCTATCACTATGTATTATGTTACCTTCGTTCCTGCACCGGCTCCGGTTCTGCCGGACGTGCTGAACGTAGCTGAGGCTATTGCTGCTGCTACTGCTACTCCTGCTCAAATTGTAAAAGATGATTCCATCAACGTTCGTGGTGTGGTAAACAAGATTGAGTTCAAAGGTAAGAACTTTGCTAGCTATGGTTCTGTAACTATCTACGCAACGGATGCAACAGGTGCAGAGGGTACGTTCACGTTCTATAACTGCTACTCGTTAGAGGCAGATACTTTCAAAACCTCTAATCCTGCATTTGATGCTACCAATACGAAAAACGCGTTCTTCAACTCTGTAACCGATGGTAATGGCGTAAGTGTTTGGGTAGGTGATACCGTAGTAGCAAGAGGAAAATACAACTACTACAATGCTCATCAGCTCAACCAAGGTTGCTATCTGACCGAAATCATCGCAGGTCCGCGTGTTGAGCCGGCTCCTGCTGTTGATCCCGAGCCTATTGAGGGTGCTATCTCTGTAGCCAAGGCTATTGAGCTTGTCAGCGCTATGAAAGATGGTGCAACCAGTACTCATGAGTTCACCGTAGAGGGTTATGTAGTCAATGCGGATGATTTCAGCTGGTCTTCTAAGACCCAGTTGTTCTTCATGGCAGACGACACCGCTAACACGGCTCACCAGCTTTTCGAGGCTTATTACTGCACCGCTTATGAGAATGATGAGGCTGTTCCTGTTGTTAACGGTGATAAGATCCAATTGACCGGTCACCTTCAGAAATTCGTGAAGGGTACTGATATGACTCCGGAAATCAGCAATGCTCCTGTTGTAATTATCGAGAAGGCAGAGGGTGAGCGTCCGGCAGCTCCGACTTTCATTGAGAAGACCGTAGCTGAGGCACTGGAAATCGGCAAAACGGTAGAGAATAACGCACTGACAGCAGACTACTACTCTATCACCGGTTATATTACAGCATTCGAAGGCACAGACGGTTCGTTCTGGATGGCTGACGCAGCTGACGGCGGTAAAGATAAAAATACAGCATTTGAGGTTTACAAAGGTGTATCTGAGGCTACGCTTCAAGTTGGTGACAAAGTTAATGTCGTAACCCGTATTAAGAACTACAAAGGAACAATCGAGTCTGAGACCAGCGCTATTGTAACGGTAGTAGAGGCTCTCAAGATTGATACCGTCAATGTGGCTACCGCAGTTAGTCTGGCTCGCCAACTGGAAGACAATACTGCAAGTACCAAGGACTACGTGGTAATAGGTAATGTAGCCAAGATTGCAACCGCATACAGCGATCAGTTCCATAATATCTCGTTCTTCATGACCGACGATGCTGTTAGTGCTGAGGCTGAGGGTGCTCTTAAGGTGTTCCAAGGCGGTATTGACGAGGCTGCCGGCAAGGCTCTGGCTCCGGGCGACCGCGTAATGGTAGTAGGTAAACTGTACAACAACTTCTACAATGATGCCAACACCGCTCAGATTGCCAAGGGCTCCAAGGTAACCGTTATGTGGAAACAGGCTATCGAGCAGATTGTGCTGACCGAGAAGGTGAACAAGGTGATCATGGACGGCGTAATCTACATCGTTCGTGACGGCAAACTGTACAACCTCCAGGGTGCACAGGTTCGTTAATAACGAATGCTAACGGATAAGGGACGCAGCAATGCGCCCCTTATTCTTTTAGTTTCAGGTGCGTAAGACTAATTTATAATCCCAATATTTCTTCTTTATGCGTAAATTTATCTCCTTATGGATGTGTCTGTTTGCGGCGGTGTCATTGTCCGCACAGACGCAGAAAGTATCGGGTAATGTGCAGGACGCCAAGACGGGCGAACCGCTGATAGGCGTCTCTGTTCTGGAGCTCGGTACAACCAATGGTATCATTACCGACGTGGATGGTAATTTCTCCTTCCAGGTACAGCCCGGGGCTCAATTACAACTCTCTTATGTCGGTTACCAGACCCAGGAGCTGACCTCCAAGAAAGGTGACTTGGGTATCATTCGCATGGAGCCGGAAGCGATTGCTCTGGAGGATGTGACCATCACCGGTCAGATGGCACGCACGCAGGTTACCCCTGTAGCAGTGAGTCAGGTGACGGCTATTGAGATCGAGGAGCGGCTGGCAGGACAGGAGTTCCCCGAGGTGCTCAAGAACACGCCGGGTGTGCACGCCAACGGACAAGGTGGCGGCTGGGGCGACTCGGAGATCTGGATGCGCGGTTTCGATAACACGAACGTAGCCACGATGATCAACGGTGTGCCGATGAATGACATGGAGGGCGGTTCGGTCTATTGGAGCAACTGGCAGGGACTGAGCGACGTGACCTCGGTGATGCAGACGCAGCGCGGTATGGGTGCGTCCAAGTTGTCCGCTCCCTCTGTAGGCGGTACCATCAATATCGTCACCCGCGGCATTGACGCCAAGAAAGGCGGCTCGCTCTCGTATGCCCTTGGCAACGACGGGTATAACAAAGTGGCTTTCTCCGTTTCCACCGGTATGATCAAAGGGTGGGCGATCACCGTCATGGGATCCCGCACCTGGGGTAACGGATATATCCAGGGAACGGGATTTGAAGGCTATTCCTATTTCGCCAATATCTCCAAACGAATCAACGAGAACCATCAGTTGAGTCTGACCGCCTTCGGTGCACCGCAATGGCACTGGACCCGTCCGAGCGGCTCCCACGGAGCTCTCTCCCTGGAGGGTTGGAACAAAGTCGCCAAGTACATGCCGCAGGGTATGGACCGCCGCCGTTACAACCCCTCTTACGGTCTTGGACCGGACGGCAAACAGCAGGGTACGAACTACAACGAGTACCACAAACCCCAGATCAGTCTCAACCATATCTGGCAGATTGACGATAACAGTTCCCTCTCAACGACGGCATATGTGTCTATCGGCCGTGGTGGCGGCGGTACGGCGGAGAACGGTCTGAACTACGCCGGCGCCTACAGCGACATGACTTACGGCGCCACTGACGGTGATCCGGATGCCATCAAGTTCCGTGACAAGACCACCGGTATGTTCGACTATCAGGCTATCTATGACATGAACGCCGCTTCCGAGTACGGCTCCCAACTCGTGAAATGTCTCAACCGTAACGACCATAACTGGGTAGGCGTTGTATCTACGTACGACAAGAAGTTCCTGGATTGTCTGGAACTCACCGCCGGTATTGACGCCCGTTTCTACCAGGGTATTCACAAGGCGGTCATCACCGATCTCATGGGTGGAGACTATTATGTGGATGCTACCCGCGAGAAAGTGAATGCAGCGAATAACCCCAACCGCAATGACCCCAACTGGGTCTATCAGAAACTCGGCGTAGGCGATGTGTGCTACCGTGACTACACCGGTACGATTGTGCAGGAAGGTGTGTTCGCCAGCCTCGAGTACAGCAAGAACAACCTCTCGGCTTTCGTCAACGGTTCGCTCTTCCTTAATCATAACTGGCGTACCGACCGCTATTATTATAATAATGTTACCGCACGCGACAGCGTTGCGCGCGTAGGCGGAACAATTAAAGGAGGTGTGAACTACAAGTTCGCCAAGTACCACAATGTATTTGTCAATGCCGGCTTCATCAGCCGTACGCCTAAGTTCCAGGCAATCTACATGTCCGTCAGCACTTCCAATGCCATCAATACCAATGCGAAGAACGAGAAGATTGCTTCCGTCGAACTTGGTTATGGTTTTGAGAACCAGTATGCTTCTATCCATCTCAACGGGTATTTCACCGAATGGATGGATAAATCGATGACCTCCCATGGCAACCTCAGTGATCCCAACCAAACGGAGTTTTACATGAACATGACCGGTGTGGCAGCCCGTCACATGGGTCTGGAGTTCGAGGGCAAGGTCCGTCCTGCGAAATGGGTGGAGTTGAGCGCCATGGTGTCTCTCGGCAGCTGGAAATGGGACCGCGACTCCGTGATCGGCTACGCCTATGACGAGCACGGCCTGCCGATGACCTCTGACGGCAAAGTGACCGAGATCGGCGCTCCGGACCATTACTGGGCGAAGATTAACATGAAGGGTATTCACGTAGGCGGTCAGGCGCAGACTACGGCTAACTTCGGCGTGACCTTCAAGCCCTTCAAGGGCTTCCGTATCGGTGGCGAATATACGCTCTATGACCGTAACTACAGTTACTATGCTTTCTCCGGTTCGAACCTCTCGATGGGTAAGGCTACCAATGTCATTGAGCCCTACCGAATGCCTCTTGGAGGGTCGCTTGACCTGCGTGCGAGCTACTCCTTCGATTTCGGTAAAGTACGCGCTACCCTCTCCGGTAATGTCACCAATGTCCTGAACCAGTATTATATGGAGAAGGCATGGTCCAAGAATATCACCTCGGCAGGCGTAGCGGCTAACACGCTTGATAATATCGTCTTCTTCTATAACAAAGGACGGCAGTGGAATATTCGCTTAAAACTTCAATTCTAAGGAATTATGAAAAGGATATATATATTATGCCTCGCAGCCCTCACCCTTGGTCTGACGGCTTGTGATAACTATTTCGACGAGAAATATCTCAATAACGGTCAGCCCGCAATCCCGGTCAAGCCGACGATGGAATACCTTCTCCTCCCGACGGACTATGTCTCTATCGCCAATTCCTCGGTCAATAAAGCCAAAGCGGCAGAGACGGACTCCATCAACAATACCCGTAACCGTTACCAAAAGGCACTTGCCCGGGTGGGAACGGAGTACTGTTTCAACTCGTACATTACGGCGGATAAGTACGTTCCCGCGTTCCTGAGTACCAAATATCCCCAACTGGATCCGGGCTCGATTATCAATGTCAACTATGACTCCAACGACGGTCTCCCCAAGTACCTGCTTCCCTATAACGGAGCAACCCGTGTAGAACTGGCTACAGACGATGAAGCGGAGATTCCTGCCCTTCTCCCGCAGCCCGATGAGGGTCAGGTCATCGGCGCTCTGTATGCAGAGGGGACCAAGGAGGCTATATACGAGTGTCTGGATGGTTATAACTGGACACCGGCTGTCTTCCCTGCGACTGTAGATATGCACCTCCTTCCGCTGGAGGCGAACGGTCAGGTCATCAACTGGCTGAAGGTGAACTACCCCTATGCCCGCGAGGAGCAGGAAGTGGTAGTAATGTATTATGACGACACCTCAAAGGCATACGTCGCCTATGAGTTCGTATTCAATGGCGAGGAGTGGAACCCCAATACCGGTATCGTGGAGGAGACGATGCGATTTGAGCTGGATGCCAAGAAAGGATGGACAACCAATACCTCCACCTATTATCAGCAGGCAGTAGCCGGCGATGGCAGTCAAGGCAAACTCACTACCCAGGAGTTCGACATGGAAGACGGAATCAGTTATATCTGGGTCTTTGATAACACCTATGGTATGAAAGGAACGGCTTATGCCAAGGGCTCTGCACACGCGGGTGAGGGCTGGTTCGTGACGCCAGTAATCAAACTGAAGAGCTCCGTATCTCCTGCCCTCAGCTTCGACATGGCGATGAACTATGGTCCTCTGCCCGAAGCGGGCCGTTTTGAACAAGCAACGGTATGGGTATCCACGGACTACAAGAAAGATGTCCGTAATGCAACCTGGACTCAGCTTCCTTGGAACGAGTTTGATGAAGCAACCGGCACCGGTTTCCCCATTGCTAACAGCTGGATATTCTACAACACCGGAAGGCTGGACCTTTCCGCATGGAATGGACAAGCTATCTATATAGGCTTCCGTTATAAGAGCGAGCCCGGACAAACCTGTTCCACTTGGGAGGTGAAGAACATCCTCGTAGCCGAACCTAAGACTGAGACTGAGGCTGAAACTGAAGAAAAGGCAGCAGAATAGTCATTTTGCAAACTCTACTTTACAAGGAAACTTTTTGCACTCAAAAAGTTTCCTTTTTTCTTGTGTATGTCGGAAATTTTTTGTAATTTTGCAGCCGTTTTTGACGAACTATGTCTGAGGACCAACGTACACATATTATCAAGACTGCAGGTGAGATGTTCTTTCGCCTGGGTATCCGCAGTGTATCAATAGACGATATCTGCCGGGAACTCGGGATGTCCAAAAAGACGTTCTATGTCTATTTTGCGTCGAAGGACGAGTTGGTGGCACAATTATTGCATGCTAATGTTGCTTATATCGCCGGTAAAATGGAGGAATTGATGCTGCTGAAAGACTTCCGTAAACTTGTGAGACGGTTTGTCAAGCGTCAGGAGGCGGAGAAGAACGATGTGCGGCGTGTGCCGCAGTTGGTCCATGACCTCAAGAAATACTACCCGCGTCAATTCGCAGAGTTCCAAACCGAATGTTTCAAGACGCAGAAAGAGTATATCATGGCATATCTGGAGCAAGGGCAGCAGGAGGGTCTCGTGCGCGCGAACCTTAATATAGAGTTAACAGCAGTCCTTTTTGCGAAGATACACAGCGATGCGATCAATGATTTCGAGATCATCGAAGGTCACGGGCATAACATGCACCAGTTGGGACATACGGCGATGGATATTTTCGTCCGCGGCGTGCTGAGCGAGGAGGGGCTGGAATTGTATAACCAGAGAAACTAGTCTAACTAGTCTAACCAGTACAAATAGATAAAACCAAACAACAATATGAAGAAACTATTTTTAGTGATGACCGCGATGCTCGCGATGAGTGCGACGGTTGTAGCAGAAGATCACGTGATGGCGGCAACCCGCAGTGCCTACCGCACACAAGACAGTGTGCCGGCGGCGTTGAGTCTGAGCCTGAAAGAAGCGCAGGATTATGCCATCAAACAGAACCGAACCCTTAGAAACGCCTCTTTGGCGGTACAGGAGGAGTACGCCAAACGGTGGCAGACTATCGCAGCCATGCTGCCGCAAGTGGATGGTAGCTATACCTATTCCAACTACTGTGGCTATTCTGCTACGCTTTCCATGATGGGTAATGATGTGAAGATCAACATGCCTAACGTAGGTGCGTTGGGTGTGACCGCTACCATCGGTATTAACGGTCAGGGTATCGTAGGTGCGCTGCTCAATAATGTAGCCATCCAGATGAAAAAGATCGCCTTGGAGAAATCCGAGAATGAGCTCCGTGGAAGTGTGATGAGCAGTTATGTGTCTGTTCTGGCTCTCCAGAGTATCACCAATCTGCTGGACTCTTCGTTAGCGAACATCCAGAACCTGGAGCAGATCACCCAGAATTCCGTCAATGCCGGTGCGGCTGAGCAGACGGCGGCGGACCAGATACGCGTGCGTGTCAATACGCTGAAGAATAATATCAATTCGCAGAAACGGAACATCGAACTGGCGACCAACAGTCTCAAAGTGCTGTTGGACGTGCCGGTGGAGACCGAACTGACCCTTACCGACAACATTGATGCCATCCTCTCGCCGGAGCGTGTACTGACGTTGCTGTCCAGTAATTTCGACATCCGTAACAACCTGGATTACCAGACGGTAGAGCGTTCGGCGGAACTCGCCAAACGCAATGTGCACATGGCAGGCTGGGCGTACGGACCTACCGTGGCGCTGGCTTATAACTACCAGAACCAGAAATACTACGGCGAGGGCGGTATGCGTATGACCCCGCCGAACGTGATTCAGGTGTCGGTCAAGATGCCGCTATGGTCCTCCGCCAAGCGTGCGGCAGGCGTGGTGGAGAAGAAGATCGCCTACGAGCGGGCAAAGAACACCCTCTCGGAGATGACCGACAATCTCTCCATTCAGTACCGCCAGCTCTGTTTCGACCTCACAAATGCCTACGAGACCTACATGAACGAGAAGGATAACATCGAGGTCTCCAAGCGTGTGTTCAACTCCGCTACGGAGAAATTCAAATGGGGCGCAGCCTCCAACCTGGAGCTGACCAACGCCTCTAATGACCTCATCAACGCGCAATCGACCTACGTGAACGCCATGCTCACCCTCATCAATGCGCAAGTCGATCTGGAAGAGTTCCTGAATAATAAATAATGAATATCTATATGAAAAAGAATCTGTTTTATGTCCTCACAGCCTTGGCGCTCATAGGCTGCGGCAGCAAGGAAAGTACTGCTACGCAGGAGGAAGAACGCGTGGAGCAAGTCCGCACCACGGTACTCCAACCGCGTGAGATAGAGCGCGAGATCTCTGTTTCCACCAACCTTCAGGGGTATCTCACCCAAAACGTGGCTCCGTCCCTCACCGGGAAGATAGAGCATATCTACCGCGAGGTGGGCGACCGGGTCAGCAAAGGTACTGACCTCGTCCGCATGGACCAGACCCAGTACAAGACCACCAAGATCACCATGGCTAACCTTGAGATCGAGAAGAACCGTGTGACCCAGTTGCTCCGTTCGGGTTCGGCTACCCAGCAGCAGTACGACCAGGTTATCACCCAGTATAACTCCACCAAGGAGCAACTGGAGTTCCTGGAGCAGAACACGTATGTCAAGGCCCCGTTTGCCGGTGTGATCTCCGCCAAGAACTATGAGGATGGTGAGCTCTACAGCGGCCAGCCGATTCTGATCCTGACCCAGATAGACAAACTGAAGGCGCTTGTGGCTATCCCCGAGACGTATTTCCCGCTCTTCAAACCGGGTATGAAACTATCGCTCTCTACGGATATCTATCCCGACAAAACATTCCCTGCTACGGTAGAGATCGTCTATCCGACGATTGACCCCTCCACTCACACGTTCCAATGCAAGATCGTCATCCCGAACGGCAAGAACCTTCTCCGCCCGGGTATGTACGTGACGACCACAATCGGTCTGGGCAAGGCTAACGCGCTCGTTATCCCGTACCAGGCGGTAGAGAAACTCGTCGGTGCCAACGACCGTTATGTCTTCATCGTAGAGGACGGACACGCCAAGAGGGTGACTGTTACGCTCGGTCAGCGTTTTGACCAGGACATTGAGATCATCGCCGACGAAATCAAGGAGGGCGTAGAGGTCGTAACCACCGGCCAGCACAAACTCGTGGACGGCGTGAAGGTTAATGTAGTTGAGTAGACCGCTACGCTCAAAGTAGAAAGACCGCAGGCAGAGCCTGCTCAAAGATAAAAGACGAATTATGAGCATTTATAAATCAGCAATCGAAAAACCGGTGACCACCGCCCTGATCTTCGTGGCGGTCATCGTCATCGGTATATACAGTTTCCTGAAGCTGCCGATTGACCAGTTCCCGGAGATGGACCCGCCGTATATCACGGTCATGACCACCTATCCGGGTGCATCGGCGAGCGAGATGGAGACCAACGTGACGAAGATCATGGAGAACGCCCTGACCTCCGTCGATCACCTCAAACACATCACTTCGCAGTCCAAGGATAACATCTCCGTGGTGACGCTGGAGTTGGAGTGGGGTAGTAACATGGACGAGGCGGTGAACGACGTGCGTTCGTTCGTCGATATGGCGGCGAACAACCTGCCGGACAACTGCGCCAAGCCGGTTATCTTCAAGCTCTCCACGTCCTCCATGCCTATCTGCCAGTATTCCATCACGGCAGACGAGACCTACGCGGGTCTGGATAAGATTCTGAACGACGAAGTGGTGCCGCAGTTGAACCATATAGACGGTATCGGTAATATCTCCCTCTCGGGTGCACCGGACCGCTATGTGTATGTTAATATCAACCAGCAGAAACTCGACGCCTACGGTATTACGCTGGAGCAGGTGGGGCAGGTCGTTACGGCGAACAACCTCAACCTCTCTTCGGGTACGATCAAGATGCCGCAGGAGCAGTACCAGATGCAGGTGCGTTCGGAGTACATCGAGTCCTCGGAGATAGAGAACCTCATGGTAGCCATGACGCCGCAGGGCCAGCAGGTCTTCATCCGCGATATCGCTACTGTCAAGGATACTATCAAGGACCTCTCGCTGGATGAGAAGACCAACGGCCGTGAGGCGGTGCGTCTGGTCATCGCCAAGCAGACCGGTGCCAACACCGTACAGGTCTGCCGCGACGTGCGTGCCGAGCTGGCGAAGATACAGAAACAGCTCCCGACGGACGTGAAGATCGAGAAGATCTACGACTCCTCGGAGAATATCCAGAACTCTATCAACTCCCTTGAAGAGTCCGTGCTCTACGCCCTCTTGTTCGTGGTACTCGTGGTACTCTTCTTCCTCGGCAAATGGCGTGCAACGATCATCATCGGTATCACCATTCCTATCGCCCTCATCGTGGCGTTTATCTACCTCGGTTTGGCGGATTCGTCGCTCAATATCATCTCGCTCTGTTCGCTCACTATCGCTATCGGTATGGTGGTGGACGATGCGATTGTGGTCTTGGAGAATATCACCCGTCACGTGGAGCGCGGCGAGGACCCGCATGAGGCGTCTATCTACGCCACCAACGAGGTCTGGGTGTCCGTTATTGCTACTACGCTCGTGCTCGTAGTGGTGTTCGTGCCGCTGACCATGCTCTCCGGCATGGCGGGAATCATGTTCCACGAGCTTGGATGGATTGTGACGGTAGTCTGCTGTACCTCCACTCTTGTGGCTATCTCACTGACGCCTATGCTCTGCTCCAAACTGCTGAAAGCCAAGAAAGTGCACGTCGATGAGAACGGCAATCTGGTGGACGACGAGGCAGGCAAGAAAGGCTGGTACGAGCGTACGGTGGTGCACATGCTTGACGTCATTGACGAGTATTACGCCAAGTCACTGGGCTGGTGTCTGCACCACAAGGCACTCACCTTCCTTATCCTCATCGCGTTCTTTGCCGCTTCTTTGATTCCTGTCTTTGCAGGCAAGATCGGTACGGACTTTATGCAGGAGCAGGATAACGGCCGTCTGACCGTTACCGTCAAGCTGCAGCGCGGTACGCGTATCGAGGAGACCCTCAAGACCGCCCGTAAACTGGAAGCGCGCTTCGTGGAACTCGTGCCGGAGATTCAGTTGATCAACACCTCCGCCGGTTCCAACGATGATGCCTCTATCGCAGCCCTCTTCTCTTCGACGATGAACAACAAGATTCAGATGACCGTCCGTCTGCCTAAGAAGTGGGAGCGTGACCGCGACATCTGGACTATTGCCGAGATCCTTCGTCAGGAGATGGCTAAATACCCGGAGATCAACGAATACCAGTGTGCTGTTTCATCCGGAGGTCCCGGTGGCGGTAACACGGTGGATTTGGAGATTTACGGTTATGACTTTGACAAGACTTCCCAGATGGCGGAGCAGTGCCGTCAGCTCATCTCGCAACTGCCCGGTGCCCGCGACGTGAATATCTCCCGCGAGGACGACCGTCCGGATATCAAGATTACTGTAGATAAAGAGAAAGCGTCGCGCCTCGGATTGAGTTCCGCTACCATCTCTACCTACCTCCGCAACCGCGTGGCAGGTATGGCGTGCGGTTACCTCAAGGACGACGGTTCGGAGTACGATATCGTGGTACGCCTCATGGAGGAGGACCGCAACTCGATCTCCGACATCCTCAACCTCTCTATCCCGACAGCGACGGGCAAGACCGTCAAACTGTCCGAGGTGGCTACGGTCGGCGAATACTGGGCACCGCCTACCATCGAGCGTAAGGCGCGCCAGCGTATCGTCACCGTCAAGGCTACGCCGTACAACACCACCCTTGGTGAACTGGCGAAAGCGATTGAGACGGAGGTCGTTCCGCAACTCGACATCCCTGTCGGTTACTCCACCCATATCGGCGGTAACTACGAGACGCAGCAGGATACTTTCTCCGACATGATTCTGCTCGGCCTGATGATTATCCTGTTGGTATATATCGTCATGGCGTCGCAGTTCGAGTCACTCCGGATGCCTGCAATCATCATGTTCTCTATCCCGTTTGCCCTCTCGGGTGTCATCGTAGCCCTCTGGCTCACAGGTCGTTCACTGGATATGATCGGTGCCCTCGGTCTGGTGCTCCTGGTGGGTATTGTGGTGAAGAACGGTATCGTGCTTGTGGACTATATCAACCTCATGCGCGAGCGTGGCTACGAGTTGAACCAGGCTATCCAGATGTCCGGACGCAGCCGTATCCGTCCCGTCCTCATGACGGCGTTCACTACCATCCTCGGTATGATTCCTATGGCGGTTTCGTCCGGTGAAGGTGCCGAGATGTGGCAGCCGCTGGGTATTGTCGTCATCGGTGGTCTGACCGTCTCGACTTTCCTGACGCTGTACGTAGTGCCTGTGCTTTACGGTGTTATGTCCCGCCACGGCGACCGTGACAAACAGGAAGCCCTCCGCAAGAAATTCATCTTCATGGACCTCAAAGTAAAGAAAGGAGACGAGAAATGAAATCCGTAATGATCGTTTTTAATCAGGCCAACACCGGTCGTGTGGAATATATGTTGGATATTCTGGGAATCAAAGGCTTCACGTTCTTTGAGCAAGTGCAAGGTCGTGGTACCCACGGCGGCGAACCCCGCCGCGGTACCCACGCCTGGCCCGAGATGAACAGTTGCGTCATCACCGTCGTCGAAGACGAGCAGGTGCCCGCGCTCCTGGAGTCCATCAAGAAACTCGACCTCCGCAACGAGGAGGTGGGTGTCCGCGCTTTTGTATGGAATATAGAAGCCACTGTCTAAGATGGTTCAGATAGCACATATAAACAAGTCTTTCGGTGCTCAGCAGGTGCTGAGAGATGTGTCCCTGGATATCCCTGCAGGTCAGATAGTAGGCTTGCTGGGACCTAACGGCGCCGGCAAATCGACCCTCATGAAGATCCTGATCGGGCTCTGGAGCGCAGACTCGGGAACCGTACAAGTACCTCAACGGATAGGGTATCTCCCCGAGAACAACCCTCTCTACGAGGATATGTACGTCTCTGAGTACTTGGAGTTCATGGCAGGTCTGACCTTGCCGGAATCCCTCGTACATCGCACATCCGACCTTCGTACATCTATTGATGGTCTCATCGAGCTTGTAGGTCTCAGTCCTGAGCGGCACAAGCATATACGCGAGTTAAGCAAAGGTTACCGCCAGCGCGTAGGGCTTGCCCAGGCACTGCTGGGTGATCCGCAGCTGCTTATCCTCGATGAACCGACCACCGGTCTGGACCCCAACCAGCTCGTCGAGATCCGTGCCCTCATCAAGAACTTAGGCAAAGACCGTACCGTCATCCTCTCTACGCATATCATGCAGGAGGTGCGTGAGATGTGCGACCGCGTCATCATTTTGGACCACGGTACCATCAAAGCCGATGAACCCATTGAAGAAATAGATAATCTGGAACAATTGTTCCACAATGTAACCCAATAATGGCAGAATTTGACATCCGAAACCAAATGACCGAGAAGGAGCAAGACTCCGCCCTCCGTCCCTTATGCTTCGCCGATTTTGCGGGTCAGTCCAAAGTGACATCGAACCTCAAGATCTTCGTCGAGGCAGCCAAACTGCGCGGTGAGTCGCTGGATCACGTGCTACTTTTTGGCCCTCCGGGTCTCGGTAAGACTACCCTTTCCAATATCATCGCCAACGAATTAGGCGTAGGCTTTAAGGTTACCTCCGGTCCTGTGTTGGACAAACCCGGTGACCTTGCCGGGCTGCTCACTTCGCTGGAGCCCAACGATGTGCTCTTCATAGATGAGATACATCGTCTGAGTCCGATTGTGGAGGAGTATCTCTATTCCGCGATGGAGGACTACCGTATCGATATTATGATTGACAAGGGTCCGTCCGCACGTACTATCCAGATCGACCTCAACCCCTTCACTCTCATCGGTGCCACAACCCGTTCGGGTCTTTTGACCAGCCCGCTCCGTGCCCGTTTTGGTATCAACTGCCATCTCGAGTACTACGATGCCGACATCCTCGCCGGTATTGTCAAACGTTCCGCCGGACTGCTTGGCGTTGAGATCAATGAGAAAGCCGCCGGAGAGATCGCCCGCCGTTCGCGTGGTACGCCCCGTATCGCCAATGCCTTGCTGCGCCGCGTACGTGATTTTGCGCAGGTCAAGGGAGATGGTGCTATCGATCTGGAGATCGCCCAATATGCCCTCGAGGCACTGAATATCGATACCTTCGGTCTCGACCAGATTGATAACAAACTCCTGACGACCATCATCGATAAGTTCCGCGGCGGTCCTGTCGGACTCAATACCATCGCTACCGCCATGGGCGAAGATGCCGGCACGATCGAGGATGTCTATGAGCCTTACTTGATCAAGGAAGGTTTCATCAAACGTACCCCGCGCGGACGCGAAGCAACGCCTCTGGCGTACCAACATCTCGGCAAGACACCTCTTTCATCTGACGGTCAGCAAACGATCTTCTAAAACGGCATGGTTTCTTGGTTAAGGAAGCACATTGTTGCAGAGCCAAACAAAAAATCGTCCTTTGGGGGCGATTTTTTTTGCGTATGTCAGAAAAAAGCAGTACCTTTGTGCCCAAATTCAAGAACTATGGCAAAGAAATATGTAGTAATGGCTGAAGAAGGCGAGCATAAGCTGCGGGATCAGGTGCGGGAGACCTTCGGTCTGGATCTGAGTGACGCCGAGCTCATCTATACGGGTGTCGGCGGGATCAATATCATCCGTTCGCTGCAGGGGCTTGACCGCGAGGCGGAGGTCTATAATATCGGCTATGCCGGCAGTGCGAACTTTGAGGTGGGCTCTTGGGCAGAGGTGACGGAAGTGAGACTGAATCACCCGAATGTGACGTATGAGGAACCGGAGCTGAGGCTTACCCCCATCCCCTCCCTGAAGGGAAGGGAGATCAAGCGCGCCATCTGCTATACCAACTGCGATTTTGTGCTGGCATCGGAGTATAAGGACTGCGTGTTTGACATGGAGTTGGCGTTCATCGCGGCACTGGGTTTCAAGCATTTGCATAGCCTCAAGTATGTGAGTGACAACCTGAGCCTGCATTCGTATCACGACTTGACCCACGGAGTGGAGTAAGATGAAAGATGAAAAGTGAAAGATGACAGCTGTTTTCTTAAAACCACATAAAGAGGAGTCACTCAAGCGTTTTCATCCGTGGGTGTTCAGCGGGGCGATAGGCCGCGTATTGCTGGACACTACGCATAAAGGTGACGCGCCTGAAGAGGGCGAGTTGGTGGCGGTCTATTCGGCTGCGAATGAAGTGCTGGGCGTCGGACACTGGCAGGTGGGTTCCATCGCCGTGCGCATACTGGCGTTCGGGGTGGAGCAGTTGCCCGAGGATTTCTGGCGCGAGCGAATCCGTGCGGCATACCAAGTGCGCCAAACGCTTGGTTTGGCTGATGTACGAAGGGACGATGTACGATGTACGAAGGAGAATAACACCTTCCGTCTCATTCATGGCGAGGGCGATTTTCTGCCGGGACTGATCGTGGATGTGTATGCCGGGACCGCCGTTATTCAGGCGCATTCGGTGGGTATGCACGTGTGCCGGAAAGAGATTGCGGAGGCAATATTAGCGGAGGTGCCGCAGGTGCAGAATATCTATTATAAGAGCGACGATACCTTGCCGTTCAAGGCAGCCATCGAAGGCGAGAAAACAGGATGGTTAGTCGAAAGTCAAAAGACCGCTTCGCTCAAAGACAAAAGCCGGAGTGACGAATTCTGGAGTGTGGAGAACGGATTGCAGTTCCGCATTGACTGGCTGCGGGGACAGAAGACGGGATTCTTCATTGACCAACGGGAGAACAGGGCGCTGGTAGAGCGGTATGCGGACGGCAAAGACGTGCTGAATATGTTTTGCTACACGGGCGGATTCAGTCTGTACGCACTGCGTGGCGGCGCCAAGACGGTCGATTCGGTGGATGTGAGTCAGAAGGCAATAGACCTGGTGAACGTCAATGTGGCGAGGAACTTCCCGGAAGCTACGAACCATACTGCGGTGACGGCGGACGCGTTCGAGTACCTGAGCGCGCAGAAGGCGCAAGGGCGCACGTATGATCTTATTATATTGGACCCGCCGGCGTTCGCCAAGCACCGCGACGCGGTGAAGAACGCCTTGCGCGGTTACCAGAGGATCAATGCCAAAGCTATCGAGATGATCCGTCCGGGCGGTATCCTGTTCACGTTCAGCTGCTCGCAGGCGGTGGACAAAGAGGCGTTCCGGCTGGCGGTGTTCAGCGCGGCGGCGCAGGTGGGACGCAAAGTGCGGATATTGCACCAGCTCCACCAGCCCCAGGACCATCCGATTAATATCTACCACCCCGAAGGCGAGTACCTGAAAGGATTAGTACTATATATAGAATGACGCTTGTTTGTTTTGATACAGAGACCACGGGTCTGGATGTGCAGAAAGAGCATATTATCCAACTATCGTTGGTAAAAGTGGAGACGGCGGACTGGTCCGTTGTGGACCAGCGGGACTGGTATATCCTGCCGGAAGGGGATTTTACGATCCCTGCGGAGGCGGAAGCGGTACACCATATCAGCAAGCCGTTCCTGTTGGAGCACGGCGTGAGCCTCAGGAGCGTGTATGACGATCTGGTGGCGTTCACCGAGGGTTGCGATTTTCTCTCCTATAACGGCAACGGCTATGATGCACCGATTCTGCATTACAACCTCCAGCGGCTCGGTCTGAATTTCCGGTTCGAGGGCCGGACATGGTACGACGCGCTGCTGTTAGAGCGTATTCATACAGCAGGAATGGTTGATGAGAACGGAGAGAAAGTGCATAATAACCTCACCTCGGCTTACACGCGGTATTACGGTCATCCGTTCGAGGGCGCGCATAACTCGCTGGACGACGTGATGGCGACGATTGAGGTGTTCAAGGCACAGGTGGCGGCCCACGGCTGGGAATGGGCGCAGCGGGATGAGTTCGGGTTTATCTGCTTTGACCGCTGGCTGACGAAGAAGGGCGGTTATTACTACCTCACGCAGGGCGGCCATAAGGGCGAGTCGATCGAGTCGATGATGCGGATTGACCGCAGTTATCTGGAGTGGATAGTGGATAAATGCAAATGGACGGACGACCAGACCAGGCAGATTATATTGAAGGTACTCAGCCCTAAGCCTTCAGCCGTCAGCAGTCAGCCGTCAGCTGGCAGCAGTCAGCCGCCGTCACGTGGCAAAAAACGCACAAAAGGGACCATCACGGATGCCGATTTGAGTCTTTTTTGAGAAAAAGCATTGCAAATTGTACTTTTTTTGTGCAAATATTTGCATATGTCAAAAAAAAGTACTACCTTTGCACCCGCTTTGCAAATTTGGCCGGTTGGATGAGCGACTTAGTCAGCGGTCTGCAAAACCGTATAGAGCGGTTTGACTCCGCTACCGGCCTCCAAGCCGCCAACATGATGGCGGCTTATTTTATATGGATGAGTTAATCAAAGATATAACCACGCAGGAATACAAATACGGCTTCACGACCGACGTGGAGACGGATATTGTACCGGCAGGGCTGAACGAAGAGATTGTCCGGTTGATTTCGGCGAAGAAGGGTGAACCCGAATGGCTTCTGGAGTTCCGGCTCAAGGCTTTCCGCAAATGGCAGACGATGAAAGTGCCGACCTGGGCGCATCTGGAGATACCTGAGATAGATTTTCAGGCGATCTCCTATTACGCGGCGCCGAAGACGAAAAAGCCGAAAGACGAGAGCCAAAAGACAAAAGACGACGAGATTGATGCGGAGATCATGAAGACCTTTGACAAACTCGGAATACCTCTGGAGGAACGGGCGGCATTGGCGGGCAATATGGCGGTCGATGCGGTTATGGATTCGGTCTCTGTCAAAACCACTTTCCGGGAGACGCTGGCGGAGAAAGGAATCATCTTCTGTTCTATCTCCGAAGCCGTGCGCGAGCACCCCGATCTGGTGAAGGAATATCTTGGGTCGGTGGTTCCGCCGACGGATAATTTCTACGCGGCGCTGAATAGCGCTGTTTTCTCCGACGGCAGTTTTGTCTATGTGCCGAAAGGCGTCCGCTGTCCGATGGAGTTGAGTACCTATTTTCGTATCAATGCCGGTAAGACGGGTCAGTTCGAGCGCACGCTTTTGATTGCCGACGAAGGTGCGTATCTCTCGTATTTAGAGGGTTGTACGGCTCCGATGAGGGATGAGAACCAGTTGCATGCAGCCATCGTGGAGATCGTGGTGCGCAAGGACGCGGAGGTCAAGTATTCGACCGTGCAGAACTGGTATCCGGGCGACAAAAACGGCAAGGGAGGTATCTATAATTTCGTTACCAAACGCGGCATCACGTATGAGAACGCGCGTCTGTCTTGGACCCAGGTCGAGACCGGTTCCGCCATCACATGGAAATACCCGTCCTGTATCCTCCGCGGCGACAATTCTACGGCGGAGTTCTATTCCGTCGCCGTCACCAATAACTACCAGCAGGCGGATACGGGAACCAAGATGATCCATATCGGTAAGAACACGCGTTCGCGTATTGTCTCCAAAGGTATCTCTGCCGGGCACAGCCAGAACGCGTACCGGGGGCTGGTCAAGATGGGTTACAAGGCGGAGAATGCCCGTAACTACAGCCAATGCGACAGTCTGCTCTTGGGCGACAAATGCGGCGCACACACTTTCCCGGATATGATTATCTCGAACCCTACGGCAACGGTGGAGCACGAAGCCACGACCTCCAAGATTAACGAGGACCAGCTCTTCTACTGCCGCCAGCGCGGAATCAGCACAGAGGACGCCGTGGGGCTGATCGTCAACGGCTATGCCAAGGAAGTGATGGACAAGCTCCCGATGGAGTTTGCCGTCGAGGCGCAGAAACTGCTGCAGGTGAGTCTTGAAGGTTCCGTAGGATAAAATGCAACTTTATTGTTTAACCCTTAAATAATAAAACAAAATGAAATTATGTAATAAGTTTGCTGCAGAGTTCTTCGGAACGGCAGTATTGGTTCTGGGCGGTTGTGGAACGGCCCTGTTTGGACATGTTGGTTTTCTGGGCGTAGCCCTTGCGTTCGGTCTGACGATTGTCGCTGCGGCTTACGGAATAGGCCACATTAGTGGCGCACATCTGAATCCGGCTGTTAGCCTGGGTGTTTTTGTGAACGGTCGTATGTCCGCGAAAGAGATGTTCTGCTACTGGTGTGCACAGATCCTCGGCGCTATCGCTGCGGCTGCAATCCTTTTCGGTATCGCTAAATCCGCTGGTATGGAAATCGGTACGTTTGCCGCTAACGGATACGGAGATTTCTTCAGCGCAGCTGATGTAGAGGCTGGCTATCTGCAGACTAATGTTTGGGGTGCTTTCGCTACCGAGTGCATCCTGACCTTTGTTTTCCTCATGGTGATCCTTGGTGTAACGGACAGCAAGCACGCTAACGGTGCTTTCGGTGGTCTGGCTATCGGTCTGACTCTGACCCTCATCCACTTGATCTCTATTCCGTTGACCAACACCTCGGTTAACCCGGCTCGTTCGATCTCGCAGGCACTCTTCTCCGAGAACGCACTTGCTCTTCCGCAGCTCTGGCTCTTCATCGTCGCTCCGCTCGTTGGCGCAGCCCTCGCAGGCCTCTGCTACAAGTGCATCACCTGCGAAGGTAACTGCAAGAAATAAGAGCATCTTCGGCCTCGCGATAACTCAGTTTCTCGATTTATCGAAAAATCTCAAAAAAATGGCATACCTCTTGCGTATGTCATTTTTTTATTGTAATTTTGCAGCGCAAAATGCACTGCCGGCACCGGCAGCGTAAAAAAGCGGTGACATAAAAGACGTTTATTGACGATGAAAGATGAGATAGTACTATATAGACCTAATGAGCAGTTTCAGCTAGAAGTTCAACTGAAAGATGAGACCGTATGGTTAACTCAACAGCAGATAGCTGATTTGTTCGGAGTGAAGCAACCGGCTGTGTCTAAACACTTATCAAATATCTTTCGGGAGGGTGAATTAGATAAAAATTCAGTTCATTCCATTTTGGAATATACTGCAGCTGATGGTAAAGTTTATAGTACCCAGTTTTATAATTTAGATGCTATATTATCTGTTGGATATCGTGTAAATAGCAAGAATGCCACATTGTTTCGCCGGTGGGCAAACCAAGTATTGAAGGATTACATGTTGCGTGGCTATGCCGTTAATCAACGATTGCAGAATATTGAAGACCAATTGGCATCACAGCAGAAACAGCTGGCACAGCATCAGGAGCAGATAGATTTTTTCGTGCGCACATCTCTACCTCCTGTTGAAGGTATTTTCTATGACGGTCAGATTTTTGATGCATATACGTTTATCAATGACCGAATCCGTGAGGCAAAGAAGCGCATTGTACTGATTGACAACTATGTGGATGATAGCGTGTTAACGATGCTTGACAAACGTCACGAGAATGTGGAGGCTATCGTTTATACAAAGAATATATCGCGTCAGTTGTCGCTTGATTTTGAGAAACATAACGCGCAGTACTCGCCCATTGAGGTAAAGCAGTTTGATCGTGCACATGACCGATTCTTATGTATCGACGATACTGTTTATCTCATCGGCGCAAGTCTCAAAGACCTCGGCAAAAAATGGTTCGGCTTTGTCAAATTGGAGCAACCAACCGACGAGCTATTGAGTAAAATGTAATTTTTCAAGGTCACAAAATGCAACCTTGAAAATGCTGGAACCGACAGCGTAAAAAAGCGGAAAAAATATAGAAATATAAAAGCGCAAAGCGTTGCGCCATCATAAAGCGTTATAAGCCAACTTGATTCATTGAAACCCTAGACAAGTTACAAAGAATCATTAAAACTTCAAGCATGGTTTATGCACGCTCACGTAACAGCGTGAGTTTTCCGTGCATTTATTTGAAGTTTTAAGGTAAGTCTAGGACCTCAATGAATCAAATGAAGCAAACGAAAGCCCGCGCTTTTTTTGTGAAAAAATGACATAAAAATTATATAAACTATTGCATATGTCAAATAAAAGCTGTAATTTTGCAGCGAATTGTTAATTAATTCTGTTAAAATTATGAAAAAGAGAATTCTTTTCGTCTTGGCAGCAGTCTTTGCCAGCGTAGCGCTTCAGGCGCAGTTTATTGCACAAATGACTTTGCTTGCGCCTCGTTATTACCCGGGTGAAGTGTATTTCGTGGACGGACATTCCGAAGAATACGCGGAGGTGGAGTTACCGGGAGTCGGCAAAGGCAAGCTGGGGGTCAAAAAGAATGCGGGTGACAAAGGTCATACGGATATAGATGCGGCGAATATCGTTGGTGTCAAGATCTGGCATAAGGATTTCCCGGATAAGAAGCACGTGTTGTACTACGTCCACGCCCGCAAATCGATGATGCAAAATGACCATCAATGGGGAAGCCCTGTTTATGGTAGTGCATGGGGTGTGATTTTCAAATGCGAGATGTACTACCAGATAGACAAGAAGACAGGCGACCTGTATATCGTGAAGTTTAAAGGAGGAAAAGGACCGGACACGCCTACGCTCTATTATCTGGTTCGCCCGGAGTTGGAACTGGCTGAACTGGCGATGGCGAACGGCAGTTTTATGGCGATGAAGAAAGCGGCAGCGAAACTGTTTGCTGAGAATGAAGAGATTGCTACGGCTATCAAGAAAGGAAAACTCAAAGGCTCCGATATGCAGTATATATTGGACGAAATGGCGGGGGACAAGAAAGCGGGAATGCCGCTAAAAGTGATTCCTGAAGACAACACCATGCCGGAAGAAAAAGCTGTTCCGGAGACGAAGACGGACTCAGTTTCGAATGGTGTAGTGGGTGACGACGAATAATTTTTTCTGATATGAAACGTATTTTCTATTTGGCAGCTATGCTGCTGTGTGTGCTGCTGCCGGCTTCTGCGCAAGGCTTGCGGCATAGTGTTTGTGTCGTTGAACCGGAGTATTCCGATGCGGACAAATCGCTCATGGGCGACTATGCCCTCTATACGGCGAGAGCCGGAATGAGAAGTGCGGCGCGTACTTTGACAGCTTACAAAAGCGAGGGCACTTTTGGTTCGGGCGTCGTAGTGAATCATGACGGCAAGAAATATGTGCTCACCAACCTGCATGTGGTCGGCTATGCCGGAAAAGCAACGATTATCTTCCAACTCCATGAAAAGACCGTCCGCTACGAGCATTGCGATGTGGTTCATGTCGGTCTGACGGATCTGGCGGCGATAGCCCTTCCTGCCGAGTGTGACATGATTGCCCTTCCTGTTTATGCCGGCGAGATAGAGGAAGATGTCTCCATTGTGGCAGCGGGTTTTCCGGAGCTGGCAAACAAACCGTCATGGCAGCTCACGCGCGGTATCATTTCCAATGCACATGTAGATGTGGACGACCGTGAGCGCGCTACGCGCATTATTCAGCACACTGCTTCGATTGATCCGGGAAGCAGCGGAGGACCGTTGTTACTCAAGAATAAAGACGGCAAATACGAGATCCTGGGTATCAACACTTGGAAGGCTTTCTATCGTGAAGGAGTGGGCTTGGCGATCGGAAAAGAAGACGTGCAATCGTTTATCGCTACCTTAGGTACGTCCAAAACCGATGCAAGCAAGGATATGGAGCCGTTGCGGTCGCTCTCCGGCGAAGACTGGCTCTATGTCTTCCGCCAACTGCCGGATTCGGTTCAAAAAGAGATACGCGACTTGGACTGGCACCTGCCGCTCGATCCTGCTTTGCGCACACTTGCTGTCCGTGATAGTCTGATTGCGCAAAAGGGGAAGGCTGCCAAGAAATTCGAGCGCTCCGCAACACATATCGTGACCGATATGGACAAGATGAACCATTTCTATTTGATTTATGACAATTATTTCGGTATGAACCAAATAGTTGGAATCCAGTTCGGGTACGACTGGCTTGGCTTCGTTACGACGGGTCTTCAGGTTACGGCTTTGATTAGCGAGACCCAGAAATCAAGCACGCCGGTAATTAGTGTGGGACCTTTGTTCGGCGTTTATCTGGGAGCGCAGATTCCTATTCAGGTGGGTAAGTATATTCTTGCTCCGCGAATCAACCAAAGCGCATCCGCCGGACCGTTCTTTAACGGTGACGTCTTTAATACCAATGCGGCGATCACAACCGATACGCGTGTGGGTTTGGACTGGCGTATTCCCACCGGCTCATGTGATTTCGTGCTGGGACTTCATTATGATATGAACTGGCTTTGGAGCAAAGCAACAATGACCATCGAACCCCTCAAAACGAATATCGGAGCGTTTGGTCTCAACCAGTACCTCCAGCACGGTGTCGGTATCACTCTCGGTGTCGCATGGTAACCCCAAATATAATCCGGATATAGCCTCACCGACGGCGTAAAAAAGCGGAATACAATTCCGCAGCAAAAGACGAAGTCAGGCGGGATATAATCCCGCGGAATGAACATACGAAAGGCAGCGAGAAATCCGCTGCCTTTTTTGCGGCATCGGATGCCATCCGACGTAAAACCAAGAAGAAGGGGGAAGCGCGCCAGCGGAGGTGGCGCGCACAGAACACCGAGGGGCGAAAAAAATGCAGAGAAAAATAAAAAAAAGAAAAGAAAACCTAAAAAATATCATCAATATTTGCGTATGTCAGAAATTTTGACTATATTTGCACAAAATTTAGAAGTTCAACAGATTTTCGGTAGATTTTAGTCTTTTTGGGCCGTGGTTTTTGCGGTATTGTCCCAATATCGTCACGTGATAATACCGTGAATAACCAAACAATATCTAAAATATTACCAAAGAATAACTAAAGATTTACCAAAGAAAAGATAAGAAATGATAGGTAAATCAATCATAAAAAACAGGCAAGTCAATCATAAAATGAGAGACGAAATAAAAAATCGAAATAAAAAGAAAGGAGAAAGGATATGTCAAGAGTAACATTAAGTCCGGGGATTGATACATGGAGAGGAAAAGTAAGCGGGAAATCGGGAATGACCATGCGTATCAAATCTTATCGTGACGATGAGGGGAATATCGTTAAGATGGGTCCGCAGGAGTATTACCGCAAAGACAAGCGTGATTTTAAACGCCATCCGCGGAGCGAGAAAGAAGAAGCGCAGAGGTTGGTGTGGCAGGAGGTTTGCCGAGAGGCAAGTGCAATTGTGAAAGACAAGAACCATGCAAGGTATGCAGAGTTGCGGGCACGATGGAATGCGCAATTCAAAGAAAAGCCGGATGCGTTTTTGAATGAGGGGTTGGCGGAAAAGAAGGTTTACGGGATGTTTCCGGTGTTTGTGCGGATGGTACTTCTGAAGGAGAGAAAAGGGTAGAGGGGGAATAGTCGCGCCAGCAGAGGTGGCGCGCACAGGACACCAGGGGAGGAAGACTACAGCCGAAAAAGACAACCGGCATGGCGGGATAAAAGAAGAGGATAATTTACTCCAGATCGATATGGAAAATTACTCCAGATCAATGTGCTCCGCTTGGACGGGGGAAGAGAGGAAGAGCGATGCGGATTGCGAGAAGCGGTCCGCATTTTCTGTGGTCAGATAGTGGCAGGAGCCGTCCTGCGAGAGTTGGGATTCGTATTCCGGATGGCGAGACAAATAATCCGCCAGACTCTTGGCCTCTAAATAACCCTGTGAAATGACGGATATTTCGTGACCGCCTTCGGCTGTAAGACCACGTTGCTGTAAGACCGCGTTGCTGTAGGAACGCTCGCGTTGCTCGCTGTAGGATTCCAGCCATTTCTCAATTTTGGGCAGCAACAGCGGGTAGTGCGTGCAGCCGAGAATGAGGGTGTCTATTTGCGGATCTTTCTCCATGATCTGGCGCATATACAGGTTCACGAAATAATCTGCGCCTTCATGTTGATGTTCGTCGTTCTCTATGAGCGGAACCCAGAGAGGGCAGGCTTGCTGGGCAACGGAAAGATCGGAAGCCAATTTCTCCAATTCCATGACATAACTCTCGGAACTGACGGTAGCCGGGGTGGCGAGGATGCCTACATGTCCGGTTTTCGTGATAGACGGAACGGCTTCCACGGTAGGACGGATGACGCCCAGCACGTTGTGCTTGGAAGATTTATGATTTAAGATTTCAAATTTATGATTTATCTCCGGCAGGTCTTTTTGCTGGATGGTGCGGAGGGCTTTGGCGGAAGCGGTATTGCAGGCTAAGATGACCAACGCGCAATCTTGCTCAAAGAGGAATTTGACTGCCTGCAAGGTATAGCGGTAAATGACATCGAAAGAGCGGGTGCCGTACGGCGCACGGGCGTTGTCCCCCAGGTAGATATAGTCATACCCGGGAAGTTCTTTGCGGATGGCATCCAAGATGGTCAAGCCTCCGTAACCGCTGTCAAAAATACCGATTTTCGCCATAATCCGCTGCAAAGGTAGTATAAAAAAGTAGAATATGCAAATAAAAGTGGCTTTTTTGTCAAAAAAATGGCATAATTCTTGCATATGTCAGAAAAAAGTTGTAATTTTGCACGCTTAAATGTAAACATTTAATAAAAACAAGGAAAAATAACTAAAAATATACGTATATGAAATTCAATGTTTCGAGTTCAAAACTCTTCTCTCAATTGCAGGCGGTAAGCCGCGTTATTAACAGTAAGAATGCGTTGCCGATATTGGATGACGTGTTGTTTGACCTGGCGGGTAATGAGTTGAAACTGACCGCATCGGACGGCGAGACGACGATCCGCACAAGTGTGGAGGTAGAAGGTGCCGAGGGAACCGGCAAAGTGGCTTCTGCTGCCAAGTTGTTGCTGGAGACCCTGAAGGAGTTCAGCGAGCAGCCTCTGGCTTTCACGATTGATGATAATAATTTTGCCGTAAACATGGTGAGCCAGAACGGTACCTATTCGTTTGTGGGCGTGAACGGAAACGAATATCCGGAGATGCCAGCCGCCGAGGCGGATGCCAAGACGATTACCATGCCGGCTAATGTGCTGCAGAGCGCGATTGAGAAGACCATTTTCTGTACCGCAGACGATGAGTTGCGTCCTGTAATGAACGGTATTTTCTTCGATATTGCAGAGGACAAAGTGACGATGGTAGCGACGGACGCTCACCGTCTGGTTCGTTATACAAACATGAGTGTGACCGCAGGTGCTGCGGCAAGTTTTATTCTGCCCAAGAAACCGGCAGGACTGCTGAAGAACCTGTTGGCAAAAGCAGATGAGGAAGTGAAAGTGACGATTGGAGCCAAGAATGCAAGTTTCGAGTTTGGCAATACAATCGTTGTGTGCCGTCAGATAGAGGGACGTTTCCCGAACTACAATGCCGTTATTCCGCAGGGCAACCAGAATGTGGTGACGGTTGACCGCCAGACGATGATCAACGCCTGCAAGCGTGTGGCTGTGTTCGCAAACAACGGAACCGCGCAACTGCGTCTGGCGCTGAGCGAGAACCAGATCAAAATCTCGGCTCAGGATATTGATTTCTCAACGAGTGCCGAAGAGACGATAGCTTGTGATTACAACGGAACGCCGATGGCTATCGGTTTCAAAGCCCCGTTCCTGGTTGATCTGCTGAGCTCCATCGCGAGTGCTGATGTACAGTTGAAACTGGCTGATCCCGCCCGAGCAGGACTTATCTTGCCGGCAGAAAACGCCGAGGGTGAGGATGTGCTGATGCTGCTGATGCCGATGTTGCTGAATGATTAAATAGACCGCGGCAGAGCCGCTCAAAGAGAAAAGACCGCACCTTTGGTGCTCAAAGAACAAAGACCGATTATGTACCGCAAATTATCGCAACAAGAGATTGCACAGCTGGAGGCGCAAGGCTGCTCGGCTCACGAGTGGGCGGACGTGGAAGTGGCTGAAGGGTTTGATCCTCACTATGTGAAGAACGCTCATTTCTCGGGGCGTAACCGACTGGGCGCTTTCCGTCGCGAGATAAGTCTGCCGGGTGGACTGCTGGTTCACTCGGGCATCTATAATGCAACGTTGCATAATGTAGAGGTGGGGGATGATGCACATCTGTATAATATCCATAACTACATCGCCAATTACCGTATCGGCCGTAACACCTGTATCGAGAACGTGAACGCTATCCTTGTGGACGGGCGTACGATGTTCGGTAACGGTGTACGCGTGCCGGTAATGAACGAGGGGGGCGGGCGCGAGATTCCGATCTTCAATGAGCTGAGCGCCAGTCTGGCGTATATTCTGACGCTGTATCGCCATCGGCCACAGATGATTCATCAACTGGAGCGAATGATCGATGCGTATGCGGAGACGCAGGCGGCTGAGGTGGGGTTCATCGGCGACAATGTTCGGATTCTCAACTGCGGTTCCATTAAGAATGTGAAGGTCGGAGACTATGCCGAGTTAACGGGTGTGAGCCGCCTTAAAAACGGTACCATCAACTCCAATGAGGCAGCTCCTGTTCGTTTGGGGAGCGGTGTGAAGTGCACGGATTTCATTATCGCATCGGGTGTTGAGATTGGTGACAGCACATTAGTGGATAAGTGTTTTGTCGGACAGGGATGTATCTTTGACAAACATTACTCGGCGGGAGAGAGCCTCTTCTTCAGCAACTGCCAGGGGATGCACGGCGAGGCCTGCGCTATTTTTGCGGGACCGTACACCGTGACGCATCATAAGAGCACGCTGCTGATAGCCGGTATGTTCTCGTTCATGAACGCCGGATCGGGTAGTAACCAGAGTAACCATATGTACAAGTTAGGTCCTATCCACCAAGGTGTAGCGGAACGCGGATCGAAGACAACGAGCGACAGTTATCTGCTCTGGCCAAGTAAGATAGGTGCATTCTCTCTGGTAATGGGGCGTCATACGCACCACGCAGACACCTCTGACCTGCCGTTCTCGTATCTGATAGAGAACAACAGCGAGAGTTATCTGGTACCCGGTGCCAACCTTCGTACCGTGGGTACCATCCGCGATGCGCAGAAATGGCCGAAACGCGACAACCGCAAGGACCCGCATAAGTTGGACCAGATCAATTTCAACCTCCTGAGTCCTTACACCGTTCAGAAAATGTGGCGGGGACGCGAGGTGCTGGACGAACTGGTGGCGTTAGGCGGCGAGAACACGGAGGTGTACGGTTATCAGAACTGCAAGATCCGTAACTCATCCCTCAAACACGGTCGCGAACTGTACACAATCGGTATCCGGAAGTTCTTAGGGAACAGCCTGATAAGCCGGTTGGAGAAGAGCGAGTGGCACACGGAGGCGGAGATGCGCGCAGTTTTGAGACCGGACAGCGAGAAGGGAAAAGGCGTATGGGTGGATCTCGCCGGACTGATTGCGCCGAGAAGTGAAGTGAGTGTGCTGATGGACGATATAGAGAGCGGTAAACTGAGTCTGGAGAGTATCCAGGAGCGTCTGATAGAGATGCACGCCAACTACTATTCCTATGAATGGAGTTGGGCACTGGAACATCTGGAGAGAGTATGGGGATGCGGTGTGGAAAAAGTGACGGTAGAGCAGGTGAGAAGGACCGTAACCGAGTGGAAAGAGGCTGTAGTGAGCCTTGATAAGATGGTTTACAACGATGCACGGAAGGAGTTTGACCTCAATAGTCAGACGGGTTTCGGTGCCGATGGAGACCGTAAGACCGCGGAGGCGGATTTCGAGGAAGTACGCGGCTCGTTTGAGTCCAACTCGTTTGTCAAAGCCGTACTCGAACATATTGAGAAAAAGACCCGTTTGGGAGACAGCATATTGGAGAAACTAGGGCAATTATAACGACCGGGATAACAATGAGCGAAGCAAAGGTAACCATATTAGGCTGCGGGAGCGCCAAACCGACAAAGACCACTTCACCTTCAGCACAGTTGGTGGAGATGGGGGATAAGTCGTTTCTGGTGGATTGCGGAGAGGGTGCTGTTATCACGATGCAGAAGTTGGGTATCCGCACGGGGCGGCTGTATAACATCTTCATCTCGCACCTGCACGGAGACCATTGTTTCGGTCTGATCGGTCTGCTAACGACGCTGGGCATGCTCAAGCGCACCCAGCCGATGCATATATACGCTCATTCGGATCTGGAGAAACTACTGACGCCGCTGTTGGAGTATCATGCGAATGACCGGCAGTATGAGATTATTTTCCATCCCATCAACCCGCGCAAGCATGAGGTGATATTTGAAGACAGGACGGTGAGTGTAGAGACTGTGCCGTTGAAACATGGCGTGCCGACCTGCGGGTTTCTTTTCAAAGAGCGGCACCGCGTGAAGCACGAGGACGGTACGTTCACCTACGAGACGCGTAAGCGCTATGCCTATTGTTCCGATACGCAGTACAGCGAAAAGATCCTGCCCATTATTGAGGGCGTAGAGACGCTGTATCATGAGTCCACGTTCCTGCAATCGATGGAGGCGCGGAGCAAGGAGGTGAAGCACTCGACAGCCGCCGATGCCGCTACGATAGCCCAAAAAGCAGGTGCGGGTAAGTTGATATTGGGACATTACTCGGCGAGGGTTGAAGATCATAGCTTGTTCCTCGACGAAGCAAAGCCGATTTTTGAGAACACGATCCTGGCGGAGGAGAATAATGTAATAGAGATTTAGTCGTGCATGGATGCACGATGACCAAACATGGCAAAAAATACCATCCAATATGTCTGTTCATCCTGCGGGGCCAAAGCTCCGCAGATGCTCGGTCGCTGTCCGGTGTGCGGAGAGTGGGGTACGTACGAGGAGGAAGTGGTGGAAAGAAACGGCGGCACTTCCGCCCGTTCTCTGCGCCGTCCGGGTACGTCCGTTCGCCCGCAGAGGCTGCAAGAAGTAGTGGCGACGGAGGAGATGCGGATGGATATGCGGAATGGTGAGTTCAACCGTGTATTGGGCGGTGGATTAGTGCCGGGGAGTCTGGTGCTGTTAGGCGGCGAACCCGGTATCGGCAAATCGACGCTGGCACTGCAGGTGCTGATGCAGCAGGGCGAGCGTAAGACGTTTTACGCCTCGGGCGAGGAGAGTGTGCGCCAACTCAAGCTGCGCGCAGATCGCATCGCCGGTAATGCGGAGAATCTGTATATATCGTCCGAGACCTCGCTGGAGCGGATCCTGGAGCAAGTGAAAGAGATAGAACCGGAGATTGTGGTAATCGACTCCATACAGACTATCGGCACCGAGGCAGTGGAAGCCACCATCGGTTCGCTGAGTCAGGTTCGCGAGTGCGCAGCCCGGATCATGGAGTTTGCCAAGACCCGTAATATCCCGTTCATCATCATCGGGCATATTAACAAAGAGGGCTCGCTCGCGGGTCCGAAAGTGCTGGAGCATATAGTCGATACCGTGCTGCAGTTCGAGGGTGACCAGCATAATATGTACCGCATTCTGCGGGCGCAGAAGAACCGTTTTGGTTCGACCTCGGAGCTGGGCATCTACGAGATGCGCGGGGACGGCTTACGGGAGGTGACGAACCCGTCGGAACTCCTGCTCTCCACCTCTCGTGAGGGCCTCTCCGGAATCTCCATCGCTGCGGCGGTGGAAGGGATAAGACCTTTCCTGATCGAGGTACAAGCGCTGGTCTCGTCTGCCGCTTACGGTACACCGCAACGCTCGTCCACGGGCTTTGACGGCAGACGACTGAACATGCTGCTGGCGGTGCTGGAGAAACGTATCGGATTCAAACTACTGCAAAAGGATGTATTCCTCAATATAGCCGGCGGTCTGAGAGTCCAGGATCCCGCAATCGACCTCGCGGTTCTGGCGGCGGTACTGAGTAGTAATATGGATATCGCTTTGGACGCAGGCACGTGTCTCTGTGGCGAGGTGGGACTGGCGGGCGAAATTCGCCCTGTGAACCGGATTGAACAACGCGTTGCAGAGGCACAGAAACTGGGTTTCAAACGGATATTAATTCCTGCGGAGCAGAAAGTGGACACGAAGCGGTATACGATAGAGGTAGTGCCCGTTAAGCGCGTGACAGATGCTTTCAGAATACTGATTAATGCGAAGAGTGAGAAATGAAAAACTGTGGAGGAATACATAGGATAGTGGTGATGATGACGGTGGGATTGCTATCTGTCGTTTTGCATCCGTTCTCCGCGTCTGCACAAGGTCAGCCTTACCTCTGCGAAATCGGATTGCAGGGAGGTTGCGGTTACTATGTAGGGGATGCTACACCGCATATATTTATGAACGTGCGCGAGGCGTATGGCGCACATTTCCGGTATAAGTTCACCAAACGGTGGGCAATACAGGCTAAGTTCTCCGGCCAACGGATAGAGGGTAACCAATATACAATCCGTGGTGAGAAATTGGACAGTAAGTGGTCGAACAGGTTGTATAATGTGGATGTGATGGGCGAATTCAATTTCTTCCGGTTCGGCGAAGATAATAAGAATGACAAACGTATCAAGCCCTATACACCCTATATCTTTTTAGGAGTCGGTGTGGGGATGTATAACGACATAGCGCCGGATGGCGGAAAAAAAATAACAGCCGCAGGGTATATACCGTTAGGAATAGGATTCAAGTGGAAGTTCGCGGACTTTGTGGGATTGAATATTGCATGGCAACACAATATATACTTCTCGGATAATCTGGAGGCTCAGGACACCCTGAACGACAAGCATCATTTGAATGGTTGGAACTGGATGAACTGCGATTTAACGGGAATGCTCACAGCGGGTATCGTCTTTGAGTTTGCGAGGGCGCCGAAGCCGTGTAGAATATGTAACTGGTAAAAAAAATGGAATATAAAGAACAGATAGACAAAGAGCGTTTGCCGCGCCACATAGCCATAATAATGGACGGCAACGGGCGCTGGGCCAAGAAACAGGGGCTGGCGCGTATGTTCGGTCATAAACAAGGTGTTGAGACTGTGCATAATATCACCGTGGCTGCTACTAAATTAGGGATTGAGTACCTTACGCTCTACACGTTCTCCACGGAGAATTGGAACCGGCCCAAAGAGGAAGTGGACGCGCTGATGACGCTGTTGGTGGATACAATAGTGAAAGAGACACCGACGCTGATGAATAACAACGTGCGGCTGCAGACCATAGGCGATATCGAGCGTCTGCCGGAGAGTACGAAACAGAAGTTCCTGGGATGTATCGAGGAGACGAGTCATAACACGGGGCTGACGATGGTAATTGCCCTCAGTTACTCTGCGCGGTGGGAGATCACCGAGGCGGTTCGTGCTGCTGTCAAACAAGCTCAGGAGGGCAAGATGCGTGCGGAAGATGTGAATGAGCAGGTGGTATCCTCGCTTATGACAACGAGAGAGATGCCGGACCCGGATCTCCTGATCCGCACCAGTGGGGAGTATAGGATTAGTAATTTCCTTTTATGGCAGTTGGCGTACAGTGAATTGTATTTTACCGACTGTTTATGGCCGGAATTTACCGAGGAGGAGTTCTATAAGGCCATTGTAGATTATCAAAAACGGGAAAGAAGATTTGGAAAAACGAGTGAACAGATACATTAAAATAGCATTTTTCCTGGTATTTAGTCTTGGAATGTACGCTCAGAGCGATAGTTTGAGCGTTCCTGAACCTGTGCCGGAGATTGAGTACGGACTGACGCGCAAGACCTACGAGATTGCGGGTATCGAGGTGCAAGGAGCGGACAGCTACGAGGACTTTGTGCTTATTGGTTTCTCGGGCCTGGCTGTGGGGGACAAGATTGAGGTGCCGGGAGATCAGATAACCAAAGCCATCAAACGTTTCTGGAAACAGGGACTCTTCTCAAATGTCAAGATTAGGGCAAAGAAGATCGAGGGAACGAAGATATGGCTGATCATCGACTTGCAACAGCGTCCGCGTATCAGCGAGGTGCGGTATGAGGGACTTAAGAAAAGCGAGCGCGAGGATGTAGAGGTGAAAGCCGGTATCCGTCAGGGTTCCCAGATGACGCCTAACCTTGAGGACCACGCCAAAACAGTGATCAAGAAATATCTGGCGGAGAAGGGGTTCCATAACGCCGTGGTGCATGTTATCCAACGCGACGATCAGGATCGTCCCGGGTACGTAAAGGTGTTGATTGGAGTCGATAAGAAGGCGAAAACCAAGGTCGGCAAGATTTATATCACCGGCAACCACGCCCTGACTGACCGCCAGATCAACAAGGCGATGAAAAAGACCAACGATAACGATATCGTGAACCTTTTCCGCACCAAGAAATTCGTGACCGAGGAGTATGAGAAAGACAAACAAGCGGTAATCGAGAAATATAATGAATACGGTTATCGGGACGCGTATATTGTAGCAGACTCGGTAGTACCGAACCCGGAAGACCCCAACCGTGTAGATGTCTATATGACCATCAGCGAGGGGGATAAATACTACATCCGCTCCGTCAAATGGGTGGGTAACACGGTTTATCCGTATGAGTTCCTGGATGCTACGCTGGGTGTCAAACCGGGTGATGTGTATAATCTCAAGACCCTCAATGACCGCCTGACTAATGATGATGATGCGGTGAGTAAGTTGTATACCGATAACGGTTACCTCTTCTTCAATGTTGACCCCGTGGAGGTGAATGTTGCGAACGACTCGATAGATTTCGAGATGCGCATGTACGAAGGTAAGCCGGCTACCATCAATGAGATAAGAATAGAAGGAAACACGCGCGTGTACGAGCACGTAGTGAGACGTGAGTTATATACCAAACCGGGACAACTCTATTCGCAATCGGACATCATGCGTTCGCTCCGTGAGTTGGCGCAGATGGGGCATTTTGACCAAGAGAAACTGGTGCCGGATATTCAGCCGAACCCCGAGGACGGAACGGTAGATATAACTTACAAATTAGAGACCAAGTCGTCCGACCAGATTGAGTTCTCGCTCGGTTGGGGAGCCACGGGTCTGGTGGGATCGTTAGGTCTGAAGTTTACGAACTTTGCTATTCAGAACCTTTTTAACAAGAAAGCCTACCGCATCGTACCTCAAGGTGAAGGTCAAACCTTCTCCATCAATGCGCGTACGAATGGTATATACTATACTTCAGCCTCCATTTCCTTCCTGGAACCATGGCTTGGCGGTAAGCGTCCGAATAGCTTGAGCGCAAGTATCTATTTTGCGAACCAGACAGGTTATTCAAGCCGTTACCAGCGTGCTTATCAGAACCTTTACAATACCTACTCGAACTACTATTACTACTCCGGTAACAGTAATTACTACCAGCAACTGGCAGAGTCGGAGGCGGATAAGGACAAGTACCTCCGTACACTGGGTATCTCAATCGGTTATGGAAAGAGGTTGAGATGGCCGGATGACTATTTTACGTTCTATGGCGAACTGAGTTATCAGATGTATATGATGAAAGACTGGCCGTACCTGTTGATCGCTAATGGAACGAGCCATAACCTGGCAATCAATCTGCAGTTGAGCCGCTCGTCAATAGACAACCCGATTTACACCCGCCGTGGAAGCCAGTTCACGCTCGGTGTCAAGTTTACCCCGCCTTGGTCGCTATTCAGCGGAAAGGACTATTCGCGGATGACGAACTCGGAGAAATACAACCTGATCGAGTATCACAAGTGGAAGTTCTCGGGAAAGGTGTTCACGCCGCTAACGAGGGATAGTAAATTAGTCCTCATGACGCGTGCTGAGTTTGGCTATCTGGGGCATTACAACCAGTATGCCAAATCACCATTTGAGTCGTTCTATATGGGCGGTGACGGTATGTCGAGTTATACGAGTTATTCGACCGAGTATGTGGCAATGCGTGGTTACTCGTCGGGTTCATTAACACCTTATGACGTTTCATCCGGTCGTAATATGGGTTACCTCTATAATAAGTTCACTATGGAACTTCGTTACCCGATTTCGCTGGAGCAGAATGCTACGATTTGGGCGCATGTTTTCCTGGAGGCAGGAAACTGTTTCTCGGATATCAGGGACTATAACCCATTTGACCTCAAGCGTTCTGCCGGTGTCGGCGTACGAATCTTCCTGCCGATGTTCGGTCTCCTTGGTATAGACTGGGGATGGGGATTCGATGAGATCAACGGCTCCAGACAATATAGCGGCAGCCAGTTCCATTTCGTTCTCGGACAAGAGTTATAAAATCCCGGATAAACTGGTTAAACTGGAAAAACTGGTTCTGCTAGATCAACTATAAAACACAAAACAACAATGAAAAAGATATTCATTAATCATTATTCATTATTCATTATTGCAGCTTTGCTGCTTTGTGGCACGACTTTTGCTAAGGATCAGTCGGTAGCGTTCATTGATATGAGTTATATACTGAAGAATCTGCCTCAGTACGAACAAGCGAACGAGCAGTTGACGATGCTGTCCCGCAGATGGCAGAAGGAGATAGACGCTGCGCAACAGGAGGCTCGAGTGATGGCGACGAACTATCAGACGGAGCAGATCTTCCTCTCCGAAACGATGCGTAATCAGCGCGAGCAGGAAATAGTGGAGAAGGAGCAAGAAGTGCTTGAACTGAAACGCAAGTACTTCGGGCAGGAAGGTGAGTTGTATAAGAAGCGCGAAGCACTCATCAAGCCTATCCAGGATGAGATATACACGGCTATCCAGGATCTGGCTAACGAGAAGAAGATCGATGTTGTCAAGGACCGTTCGGCAGACCCGTCGCTGATTTATATGTCTTCCAAACTGGATGTCTCCGACCAGGTACTGCAAAAACTTGGAGCAAAGTAAATAAACAAAATATTATATAAAATGAAGAAAATTATCATTACAATCATGCTGGCTCTGCCGATGCTGGCCAGCGCACAGAAATTCGGTCACATTAACACCCAGGAACTCTTTTCGCAGATGCCGGAGGTAGCTCAGGTGAAGGCTCAGATGGACACCATCCAGGGACAGTATGAAAACCAACTGGCTTCCATGAACGAGGAGATCCAGAAGAAGATGCAGGACTATCAGGCCCAGGAGGCTACGATGGCTGATGCTATCAAGCAGATCCGTCAGCAGGAGCTCCAGGAGATGCAGCAGCGTATCCAGCTCTTCTACCAGACTGCCGAGCAGGATATCCAGCGTAAGCAGCAGGAGTTACTTGCTCCGGTACACGAGCGTATGGCGAAGGCCATCAAGGCTGTCGGCGAGCGCGAAGGATACACCTATATCTTTGACTCCGCTGCGATGGTGCATATCGGTGCTGACGCTACCGATGCTACTCCGGCTGTCAAGAAAGAGTTAGGTATTAAATGACCCAATGCAATGGCTGATGGCTATTTAGAGTCACACTATGCCGAGTATGAGAAGAAAAAGGCTGAGTGGCTCAAAAAGAAAAATTCATATTCCTATAATTATGGTAGAAAAAATCCAAAAGACGCTTCGTGACAGTGCTGCGGCACGATGGACGGTTTTGATCCTCGTGGCGAGTATGATGTTCTTTGCGTATATGTTTGTAGATATCCTTTCGCCGCTTGCCTCGCTCCTCAACGACACGCTCGGATGGGATCAAGGTGTGTTCGGTACATATGCGGCTGGTGAATACCTGCTCAATGTGTTCGGGTTCCTTATCATCGCGGGAATTATCCTCGATAAGATGGGTGTTCGTTTCACGGGCCTGCTCTCCGCAAGCCTGATGGTAATAGGAGCGGCGATAAAGTTCTGGGGTATCTCCTGGGCGGATGCCAATACGGTAGAGTGGCTCAATGCATGGTGGCCGTCGATGCCGGGTAGCGCCAAACTGGCGATGTTCGGTTTCATGATCTTCGGCTGCGGATGTGAGATGGCGGGTACTACGGTAAGTAAGATCCTCGCTAAGTGGTTCAAGGGCAAAGAGATGGCGTTAGCCATGGGTCTGGAGATGGCAATCGCCCGTCTGGGTGTGTTCGGAGCCATGTGGCTCTCCCCGATGATTAGTGAGAAATTTGCGGTTGATGGCGTAAACTCTGTCACTGCTCCGTTGCTCTTTGCGTCCGCGCTGTTGGTAATAGGTCTGCTCAATTTCTTCGTCTTCACGATCATGGATAAGACCTTCGATAACCAGTTGGTGGCTATCGGAGAGGCTACGGCGGTGAAGGATCCGGAGGATGAGTTCCATGTATCCGACCTCAAGCAGATCTTCAGTTCGAAGATGTTCTGGATCGTGGCGCTGCTCTGCGTACTGTACTATTCGGCTATCTTCCCGTTCCAGCGTTTCGCTACGAACTTCCTGGAGGAGACCCTCGCTATCTCCAATGCTGAGGCGGCAGGACTCTTCAAGTGGTTCCCGATACTGGCAATGGTACTGACACCTTTCCTTGGTGCGTTCATCGATTATAAGGGTAAAGGGGCGTCCATGATGCTCCTCGGCGCGGTAATCATGATTGCCTGCCATAGTGTGTTTGCGTTCGTGCTGCCCGCGTATCCGTCCAAGACTCTTGCGCTCATCACTATTCTGGTGCTGGGCGTCAGCTTCTCGCTCGTGCCGGCGTCCATGTGGCCGTCTGTGCCTAAAATCATCGATGAAAAAGTGCTCGGTTCGGCGTACTGCTTGATTTTCTGGGTTCAGAATATAGGTCTATGCCTCGTACCGCTGCTCATAGGCAAACTGCGTGTGGCAACAGAAGGATACCTTGTGCCGATGATCGTCTTTGCCTCTTTCGGCGTACTGGCATTCTTACTGTCGCTGGCACTGAAGGTGGAGGATAAAAAGAAAAACTATGGACTGGAGCTTCCTAATAAAAAATAAAGAATCGCTCACCGTCACAACAGATAGCCGGAAGGTAACTCCCGGCTCTATCTTTGTTGCGCTCAAAGGGGAACACTTCGACGGTAACGACTTTGTGGAGCAGGCGCGGAAGGATGGGGCAGAGTATATCATCTCGGGCGAAAACGCCTTGGCGGAACTGCAGGACCTCGCCCGTGCCTGGCGGCGTGAGTTAGGGCTGCCGATTCTCGGCATCACCGGTACGAACGGCAAGACGACCACGAAAGAACTCTGCGCAGCGGTGCTATCCACCAAATACAATCTCTATTACACGCAGGGCAACCTCAATAACCAGTTAGGCGTGCCCCTGACTTTGCTGTCCATCACCCGTGCGCATGAGATGGCGATCGTGGAGATGGGCGCTTCCCATCCGGGAGACATCAAAGAACTGGTGGAGATAGCCGAACCGGACTACGGTCTGATTACCAATGTCGGCAAGGCGCACCTGCAGGGTTTCGGTTCGTTCGAGGGCGTCAAACGCACCAAGGCGGAGCTATATGATTTCCTGCTGGCGCACGGCGGACTCATCTTCCGCAATGCCGACAACCCGCATCTGGAGGAGATGGAGAAAAAGTCCTTAGAGTCCTTAAAGACCTTAAGGTCCTTGGAGACCGTCTTATACCATACCGGCGTGATGCCGGAGGGTACGCACCTGGTAGGCGGATACAACGCGGAGAACGTGTCGGCGGCGATCTGCGTAGGCGAGTATTTCGGCGTGTCGCAAGAGGAGGCTCTGGCTGCCATCCGTGCGTATGTGCCGTCCAACAACCGCTCGCAACTCATGCAGACCGACAAGAACACCGTCGTCATCGATGCCTATAACGCCAACCCGACCTCCATGACGGCTGCAATCAACGCATTTGATAATCTTCAAATGCTCCAATCTTCCAATCTTCAAATGCCGAAGGCATATATCCTCGGTGCGATGCGCGAGTTGGGCGAATACAGCCATTTGGAGCACCAGAATATCGTCAATATGCTGCTGGAGAGGAAGGCGGATAAAGTGCTGTTAGTTGGAGCAGAGTACAAAGAGACGACTGCGCCGTACCCCGTCTTTGACGACGTAGAGGCGCTCTGCCGGCATCTGGAACAAGAGCCGCTCAGCGGATACCGCATCCTGCTGAAAGGCAGCAGAAGTAACCAATTGGAAAAAGTAATACCGTTATTATGAATAAGAAAGTAGTATATAGTGTGGCAGCCGTGCTCGTATTGATCATCGCCGGGCTGGTATATTGGAACCTGACGCAGCGCCGGGAACTGAACGAGATGGTGGAGCAGATGGTGATCGAGAAAGAGGAACTGCAGGAGGAGTACGAAGATCTGGCTATCCAGTTCGACGGTTACCAACAGATGGATATCCGTAACGACAGCCTGCAGGACCTGCTGAGCCGTGAGCAACAGCGGGTGCAGGATCTGTTAGAGGAACTGCGTCAGACCAAAGCCTCCAACGCCCGCCGTATAGCTGAACTGAAGAAAGAACTGGCTACCGTGCGTGCGGTGATGAAAGACTACGTGCGCCAGATAGACAGCCTCAACGCTACCAACGCACGCCTCACCGAGGAGAATATCCAGGTGCGTCAGGAGAATAAGGAGGTCAAGACCCGCAACGAGCAACTGACTCGCGACAACACCAAGCTGACGGAGACCGTGACCCGTGCCTCGATGTTGGAGGTCACTGCCTGCAAGACTACGATGCTCAACAAGAAAGACAAAAAAACCCGCATCGCCAGCCATGCCCGCAAACTGCAGTTCGACTATGAGATAGCGAAGAATATCACCTGCACGCCCGGACTCAAGAACCTCTATGCACGGGTGATGACACCGGACGGCGTGCTGATAGGCGAGGAGGAAGGCAAAGTCTTTCCTTTTGAGAGTGGCGAGATACCTTACTCGATGACTCAGGAAATCGAGTACAGCGGAGATGTCTATGCCGGTATCTGCTACTGTCCGCTGGACGAAGAGTATAGCGTGGAGAAAGGAGTCTATATCATCGAGTTCTTCTGCGAGGGGAATATGATCGGCTCGTACCCCTTTGAACTGAAAAAATAAGAGGCGGAAAGCAAAAAAGTGCTAAAAAATTTGCATATGTGCGAATTTTGTTGTACCTTTGCACCCGCTTTTGGAAAGATGGCAGAGTGGTCTAATGCATCGGTCTTGAAAACCGACGTACTGAAAGGTACCGGGGGTTCGAATCCCTCTCTTTCCGCAAGACTTTGTTGGGGTTTGTCTGGCCAAGCTTGCTTGAGCTGGCAAACAACTACAAAGGATTGCACAGGATGCCCGTGGCAGATTGTGGGGATTCGGGGGAATTGCGAAGCAAGGCGGCGTCCGAATCCCGGGAATAATTAGCTGATGATGAAAAACTTTTCTATGCTTGCCAAGACGTTCAAGGGCTTGGAGGAAGTATTAGCGCAGGAACTTATCGAGTTAGGCGCCAATGACGTGCTCATCGAAAGACGAGCCGTTTCTTTTAGAGGGGACAAGGCGCTTCTCTACCGTGCTAACTTATGTCTGCGCACGGCGATCCGTGTGCTCGTGCCTGTCCACGAAGCCACCCTTCGCATGCCGCGCAGAGCCAAAGACCTCAAACCCGAGGATCTGCTCTACGAGGAGGTGCAGAAGATCGACTGGAGCCGGTACATGACGGCTGACACCACTTTCGCTATCGACACTACCGTCTATAGCGAGACTTTCCGCAACAGCCGGTTCGTGACCTACCGCGTGAAGGACGCCATCGTCGATTACTGGCAGGAGAAAACAGGCTCCCGCCCGAATATATCTGTCGAGAACCCCGACCTGCGCATCAATGTGCATATCAGCGCCGAGCACCTGACCGTCTCGCTGGACAGCTCCGGCGAGAGTCTGCACAAACGCGGCTACCGCGTGGCAACGACCGAAGCCCCGATCAGCGAGGTCCTGGCGGCGGGAATGTTGCTCATGGCGGGGTGGAGCGGTCAGACGGATTTCTATGACCCCATGTGCGGTTCGGGTACGCTGCTCATCGAGGCGGCGCTCATCGCACACAACATCGCGCCGGGGGTCTTCCGGAGTGCTTTCGCCTTTGAGAAATGGCCCGACTTCGATGCTGACTTATGGAGCGACATATACAACGATGACAGCCGCGAACGCGAGTTCACCCATAAGATATACGGTTCAGACGCCTCGTTCTACGCCATTCAGCAGGCACTGAAGAATATCAAGTCCGCCGGTGTGCAGAAAGATGTGGAACTCAAGCAGATCCGCATGGAAGAAATCAAATCTTCCAATCTTCAAATTTTCCAATCTTCAAATACATCACCCATTGTGATGCTCAACCCTCCTTATGGCGAACGGCTCAAGAGCAACAAAGAGATGGAGGATCTCTACTCCGCCATCGGCACGGCACTCAAACACCAGTTCGCCGGTTCCACGGCGTGGATCATCTCCTCCAACGCTGCGGCGATGAAGTGTATCGGACTCAAACCCTCCAAGAAATACCACCTCCTCAACGGCGAACTGGATTGCCAATTCAACCGCTACGACCTCTTTGCCGGCAAACGCAGTGACCAAATGCAAAAATGCGAAAATGTGAAAATGCGAAAATGTGAAAATGGTAAACGACCAAATGGTAAATAAACCGCTATACATAGCGGATTTCAACTACCCGCTGCCCGACGAGCGGATTGCCAAATACCCGCTGCCGGAACGCGACCACAGCAAGCTGCTGGTCTATCGCGGGGGCGAGGTGTCGGAAGACCGGTTCTACAATGTGGGCGACTATATCGCGCCCTCCGCACTCCTTATATATAATAACACGCGCGTGATACAGGCGCGTCTGGAGTTCCGCAAACCCACCGGTGCCCGGATAGAGGTGTTCTGTCTGGAGCCGCTGGAGCCGCACGACTATCAGCTCTCACTGACCTCGACCACCGGCTGTACGTGGAAATGTATGGTCGGTAATGCCAAGAAATGGCACGACGAACCCGTTTCGCTGCAAGCAGGCGGTTTCACGCTCCGTGCATACAAGGAGCAGGTGCTGGGCAACACTTTTGCCGTGCGTTTTGAGTGGGACGGCGAGGGTGTCTCCTTCGCGGAGATTCTGGATGCGGCAGGCGAGTTGCCTATTCCGCCGTACCTCAACCGCAAGACCGAGGCGTCCGACCTGAAGACCTACCAGACTGTTTATTCACGTATCAAAGGCTCCGTAGCCGCTCCGACTGCCGGCTTGCATTTCACCCAAAACGTGCTGGACGACCTGCATCGCCGCGGCATAGAGACTGACGAAGTGACGCTTCACGTGGGCGCCGGTACGTTCCTGCCCGTCAAGACGGCGGACGCCAACGAACACACGATGCACACGGAGATCATCGCCGTGCCGCGGGAGACCATCGCCCATATACAGACCAAGCTCGGCAAGATCGTAGCCGTGGGAACGACCTCCATGCGAACCCTCGAGAGCCTCTATTTCATCGGTTGTCAGCTTCGGAATATCGACAAATCGGAATATCAGTATTCCGATGAGATACATGTGGACCAGTTCGAACCCTACGGAAAAGAATACATACTCTCTACCCGTGAGGCACTACAGGCGATCCTCGATTACCTCGATGCCACGGGGCAACAGACCCTCCACGCCGAGACCCAGATCATGATCAAACCCGGTTATACCTTCCGTGTGGTGGATCAGTTGATCACGAACTTCCACCAGCCGCAATCGACACTCTTGCTGCTCGTCAGTGCCTTTGTCGGTGGTGATTGGCGCACCATATATGACTACGCTCTGAACCACGGTTTCCGTTTCCTCTCCTACGGCGACAGTTCCATTCTCAATCGTCATTCGTAATCTTTCATTTTTCATTTTTCATTTTTCATTTTTCATTTTGCTCGACACCCATATCCATATAGATGAAGAGGCGTATGCGCCCGACCGCGAGGAGGTGATCGCGCGGCAGCGTGAGGCAGGCGTGGAAGCCATGCTCATACCCGGCGTCAATGCCGCCTCGATAGAGGGGATTCTCGATATCGCCCGTCGCCATCCGGGCTACTGTTACCCGGCGCTGGGACTCCATCCGCAGGATGTAACGGCGGACTGGCAAACGCAGTGGACGGTCATTGAACAAGCCATCCGCGCCCACCGCGACGAACTGGTCGCTATCGGCGAGATTGGTCTTGACTATTATTGGGACACCACCTACAAATCGGAGCAGCAAGAACTCTTCCGGCTGCAATTAGATCTGGCGCAGGAACTGCACCTGCCGGTGATGATCCACAGCCGCGAGGCGACGGAGGACTGCCTGCGCATCCTGAAAGAAGCCTTAATGGTAAACGGTAAATGTCCAAATAGTACATTAACCGGTGTCCTTCACTGTTTCAACGGCAGCCGCGAGACGGCGCAGCAGGTCCTCGACCTCGGTTTCTACTTAGGGATCGGCGGCGTGATAACCTTCAAGAACTGCAAACTCGCTGACACCTTAGCCGGTGACGGACGCTTTGAACGCGTGCCATTAGAGCGCTTGGTGCTGGAGACCGACGGTCCGTATCTGGCACCCGTGCCGCATCGGGGCGAACGGAACGAGAGCCGGTGGATGGAGTACGTGGCGGAACGGCTTGCGCAGGTCTATCAAACAGACAAAAAGACCGTAATTGAGGTCACAACTGCCAACGCAAAACGCCTTTTTGGGCTAAAATGAATTATTTTTTGCAAAAAAATGCACAAATCCTTGCGTATGTCGTAAAAAAGCAGTAATTTTGTAGCCGATTTGAAATATACCCCTTAGTGGGGCCCCGAAAATTTTAATTTTTGGGGAGAGCGGAGGCGCAAGTTGCCCGTCCATTTAGCGGAGCGGTATGGACAAAGCACACTTGTTGCCGAACGCGAAGGAGAGATGCTCGAGTGGTTGAAGAGGCACGCCTGGAAAGCGTGTAAACTCCAAAAGGGTTTCCGGGGTTCGAATCCCCGTCTCTCCGCAAGACATTGACAAGGTTTGTCTGTCCAAGCTTGCTTGAGCAAGCAAACATTGGCAATGGATTGCACAGGATGCCCGTGGCAGACTGTGGGGATTACGAAGCAATCCCCGTGGAGAGCGTCGAGCCGGGGAAGTAAGCTTGCTTACGGACACGGATAGATGCAAAAGCTTTGAACAAGGTGCCAGCGGCAGCTTGTGGGGATTACGAAGCAATCCCCGTGGAGAGCGTCAAGCCGGGGAAGTAAGCTTGCTTACGGACACGGATAGATGCAAAAGCTTTGAACAAGGTGCCAGCGGCAGCTTGTGGGGATTACGAAGAAGTAATCGTTCGAGCAGAGCGAGATAAGAAATCCCCGTGGAGAGGTTCTCCGCAAAAAGATTAACCGAAAATACAACAAACACAAATAATTTAATTAACATTTTATTCTCATGAAAAAAGTATTTGCAACCCTTACAGTGCTGGCTATGCTTACCTTTGGTAGCGCCGCAGTAATGGCACAAGAGGCAGCTGCTCCCGCTGAGGAAGCTGCTCAGGAACAAGTAGAAGAAGCAGCTGCTCCTGCAGTTGAAGAAGTAGCAGAGGCTCCGGCTGAAGAGGCTGGCGGTCTGGTAGCTCTCCACAAAACCCTGAAAACCAAGTTCATCGAAGGTGGTGCAGGCTTTATGGCACTGACCCTCGTTACTCTCGTTTTCGGTTTGGCTCTCTGTATCGAGCGTATCATCTATCTCTCGCTCAGCAAGACCAACACCAAGAAACTGCTCGCTGATGTAGAGGCTGCTCTCAAGCAGGGCGGTATCGAGAAAGCACTGGAGGTTTGCCGCAATACGCGTGGTCCGGTTGCTTCGATCTTCTATCAGGGTCTCAGCCGTTACGACGAGGGTATCGACGTAGTTGAGAAGACTGTTGCTTCCTACGGTGGCGTTCAGCTCGGTCTCTTGGAGAAGAACCTCTCTTGGATCACCCTCTTCATCGCTATCGCTCCGTCTCTCGGATTCTTGGGTACCATCATCGGTATGATCGAGGCATTCGATAAGATCCAGCAGGTTGGTGATATCTCTGCAACCGTTGTTGCCGGCGGTATCAAGGTCGCTCTGTTGACCACCCTCCTCGGTTTGATCATCGCAGTCGTTCTGCAGTTGTTCTACAACTATATCCTTTCGCTCGTTGAGGGTCTGGTTAACGAAATGGAGGATAGCTCCATCAGCCTGCTCGACATCGTAGTAGAGTACGACAAGGCTCAGAAGAAGTAATTGTATCAGCCACGTTTGGCTGATTGTACACGAACAATTAATTTAAATTTTGAGCATTATGAAAAACTATAAAATGATTCCTAAGATTACCCTTTGGACCCTTCTGGGACTGGGCATCGCGTTCATCGCGCTGTTCTTCCTCGGCGGCTCGAACGGTAGTCTGGAGGTTGCCGGTGATTTCCTGGATATCCCTCGTTTCACCGATGCATTCCTCATCTGGAACTACATCCTCTTCGGAATCGTAGTTCTGATCACTCTGGCTGTCGTAGTCGTAGATTTCGCCAATAACTGGAAGAACAACCGCCGCAAGGCCTATATGACCCTCGGCGTAGTATGCGGCTTCATCGTTCTGGCGTGCGTCTGCTGGTTGCTCGGTAGCCCGGAGAAAATCAATATCATCGGTTATGAGGGTACGGACAACGAAGGTTTCTGGGCTCAGATGGCTGATGCGGTAATCTACGCATGCTATTTCCTCATTCTCGCTACCATCGGTACGATGATCTGGGGATACTGCTATACTAAAAAACTGTCGAAGTAAAACACATTTATCATGGCAAAGAAAGTCCCACAGATCAACGCCAGCTCCATGGCTGACATCTCGTTCCTGTTGCTGATTTTCTTCCTGGTGACCACCTCTATGGATGTGAACCAGGGACTGGCTCGCCGTCTGCCTGCTCCTATCCCCCCCGACCAGAAGGTAGAGGATAAGGATATCAACAAGCGCAACCTGTTGGTTGTCAAAATCAACTCTGCTAACCAACTTATGGTGCAAGGCCAGTTGATGGATGTGAAGCAACTGAGAGAGAACGCTAAGAAGTTCATTAAGAACGAAGAGAATGCGGACTACTATCCGAAACTCGTGGAGGAAGATTTCGGCGCTCCGTTCGGTGTCCTCAAGTACACCAGGGACCACGTCATCTCCGTCCAGAACGATGTCGATACGCAGTACCAGGCATACCTCGACGTACAGAACGAACTCGTAGCCGCTTATAATGAATTGCGTGAAGAGTGCGCGCAGAAGTATTTCCACAAGAGCTACAACGATCTCGATGAGGAGCAGCAGAAAAAGATCCAGAAGATCTATCCTCAGAAGATTTCGGAGGCTGAACCTAAAAATTACGGTAACTGATTATGGCTAAGATACGTAGAAATGAGAAACGTGAGATGCCGGCGTTGAATACGTCGTCCCTCCCTGATATTATCTTCATGCTGCTGTTCTTCTTCATGTCCGTTACGTCCATGAAAGAGGTCAGCTACAAGGTGCAGTTCAAGAACCCGCAGGCAACGGAGCTCACCAAGTTGGAGAATAAATCCCTTGTGCGCTATATCTACGTCGGTACCCCGACCGCAGAGTTCCGCAAGCAGTACGGTGCGGAGACCCGTATCCAGCTCAACGACCAGTTCGCGGAGGTAAAGGAGATTGGCGAGTACATCGTCAACGAGCGTTCCTCCATGAAGGAGTCAGACCAGGGCTTGATGACTGTCTCTATCAAAGCCGACAAGGAGACCAAGATGGGTGTCATCGCTGACATCAAACAGGAGCTCCGTCGCGCATACGCACTGAAGATCAGTTATGCTGCTACGCAGCGTACAAGTTACTAAGGAGCAGAAAGTCGAAAGACCGCTTTGCTCAAAGTAGAAAGCGAATAAATTAAAGCCACCTTTGTGGGTGGCTTTAATTGTTTAGTTCAGTCGCTTTCCGGCTACTTCCAGTTCTCCTAATCTCAGGAACTTCTTGCCTTGCGGCTTGCCGTTGGAGTCGTACCACGGCAGGATACGCAGGTGCAGCGTCTGTCCGGCGGGTACGAGAATCGGCTGGTCGAGTTTAATGACGATCTCTTTGTTCTTCGGTAGCGCCGTGTTTTCGTAGATAGTCGTCACGCCGCTGAACTCCTCGCCGAAACCGTAGTTGATATGGATATTCATGCCCGCGCCGCCGATCGCCTTGAGGGGTAGGGTGATATGCTCGATGACGAGGCCTTTCTTCTTCTCCGCCGCGATGGTGTACTCGATATAGCGGTTGGCTACCTCGTCTATCTCGCCTGCCGGCCAGAGACCGCCTGCCGCTACGTAACCCTTCTTGCCGGGCTCCATATTCAGCATTCGTAATTCGTCATTCGTCATTCGTAACTCAACCGGCGTTCCTTTTGCCGCAAAAGCCGCTTTCTTGCCGCGCTCTTCGATGTTCTGCGCATAGGCGGTATAAGCCTCTTTGGACGGGAAGACGAGCCACGGGTGCATCTCCTCCAACTCCGGCGAGTTGTTAATCAGTTCGTATGCCAGCGAGGCGATCGCCATGCCGCCGGCAGCCGAGGTATGCGTCTTGTCGCCGCAGTTGAAATAGTTGCTCATGCAGTAGCTCTGACCCTCCTGTTCGTAGAACTCGCGGCTGCGGGCGGTCATGTCCAGGAACGGCACCATCATCTCCTCCGCCACCTCACGCATGCAACGGACATAATCTTTGTCTCCTGCCTCTGATGGCTGATGGCTGACCGCTGAAAGCTTGTGTTGCCCTTCGTCATTGATCTTGCCGTTCTTGAAATACGCGCGGCAGATAGGGCTCATCAGGATCGGCGTCACGCCCATCTCGCGTGCCTCGCGGATATAGGTCCGCAGATACTCCTTGTAGGTCGTGTTGGGCTCCGTGCCGCGCATGTCGGTGAGCGTGTCCTTGCCCTCGGCGCGCAAACGCGCGTTCTCCACATACACGTCCTCGCCCTTGCATTTCTCGTCGTTGTGGGCGAACTGGATGATGAGGTAGTCGCCCGCTTTCATCTGTCTCTTGACGGACGGCCAGAGGTTGTCCGTCTCGTAGAACGTGCGGGTGGAGGCACCGCTCTTGCCGCGGTTGTTGACGGTTACGGAGTCGGCATTGAAGAACGCCTGGAGGTACATGCCCCAGCCGCGTTTGGGCGTTGCTGCGGGTTTGTACTCGCTCATCGTGCTGTCGCCGATCGTGTGTACACGCCGCGGAGCGGCAGATAAGGTGCAAAGGGACAATGTACAAAGTACAAAGGAAATAATCTTTCGCATGGTAGTAATAAGTTTGAATTCCGATGGCAAAGGTACAACTTTTTTCTGACATATGCAAAAAAAATCGCCCCGAAGGACGATTTTTCTTAAAACCTTTAGCCAATAACCTTTCGCCTTTCGCCATTACTCGAACCGGATCTCGGCACGGCGGTTCTTTGCGCGATTAGCCCGTGTGTCGTTCGGAGCGACAGGCTCGGTCTGACCCTTGGACTCGCAGCGGATCTGGTCGGCGGGCACGCCGTTCTTTACCATGTAGTCACGCAGAGACTCCGCACGTCTGAGACCGAAGAACTCGAGGTTCTGACGCGGGTCACCGTAGTTATCGGTATGACCGGTGATGACGATCTTGATGGACTGGTCGGCTTTCATCTTCTCGCACAGTTCGTCCACTACCGCTTTCTCTGCCTCCGGAATATTCAGTTTGGCACCTTCTACATCGAAGTGAATAGTAATAGTTTCCACGCTTTGTCTGAAGGCCTTCTCTGCAGCAATACGCTCTGCTTCAGCTTTCTCAGCCGCTGCTTTCTCGGCTGCGATACGTTCAGCTTCTGCTTTTGCTGCAGCCGCTTTCTCTGCTGCGATACGCTCTTGTTCTGCTTTTTCTGCGGCGAGTCGTGCAGCCTCTGTCTCGGCAGCGGCGATGGAGTCACGGACTGCCATCTCGCGCGCCAGACGCTCCGCCTCCTTGGCTTTAGACTTATTATCGCCCCAACCGAAGTCGATGGCTATCTTCACACCCGCACGGATGAGGTTGGCTTTGGATGCCTCGTTGGAGTCGAACGTACCGCGGTAGTCGATCTTGGAGGGGTCGGCGGCGTTGATCATGATCATCTCCTCCGTCTTGGCTCCGCCCAAGAGGTTGGTGAAGCCATAGCCGGCGTACAGACCGAAGTACATGCCCCAGTTGTCGTTCATCGCTACGCGGAAGCCGAGGTCGGCGATGACCGATCCGCCTACCTTCGCGCGGTTGTTCCACTTGGCGCCCTGCGTCGTCGTATAGGTGCTGAAGCCGTGCTCCGGCATGTTCTCGATAGAGTAGTTACCGAGCGCGGGGAAGACACCCGTCGTGCTGTAGCTGCCGCCCTTGGCGAGATACTTGCCGTAGAGAGGCAGGTCCAGCGCCAGACCCACTCCGCCGATGAAGGCGGCGCGGTCGTTGAGTTTCTTGCGGAACAGCACCTCTACCGGGATGGAGAGATAGCCGATGTTCTGCCGCTCCACGAAGTTGCTGAAGCCCGTGGTGAGGTTATACGGCGTGTTGGGGTTGGACGGGTGCGTGAGCCCCGTCGTCACTTCGTTCCAGTTATAGGTGGCATACGCGTTCGCCCACGAGAACTGAGCACCTACGCCCAGACCGACGGTCTTGTTGAAGAAATGACCGTAGTGCAGACCGGCGTCGAAGCCGAAGCCCAGACCCTGTGTACCGTTAGCCGGCTTGTACAGCGCAGAGTTCAGACCACCGCCGAAGTTAACACCGATGTAGTTGTCATGCTCGCTTTGCTGAGCTACGGCTGTCAAAGCAATGCTCGCTGCAACAATGATTGAAAATATACGATTTGTTTTCATAATGATGTTATTTAGATAAAAGTAGAAAGTAGAAAGACCGTCCCTGCGGGACTCAAAGCCGTTTATGTCTTTTGTCTTTTAGTGAAACGGTCTTTCTTCTTTCAGCGTTAGCGGTCTATTTATTTCTTCATTACTTTGACTACGATGCCGTCAACGGAGATCATGTAGTTGCCTTGAACGAAGCCGTCCATGCGGACTACCGTCTCGTTGCCCTCGAAGGTCGTGCGGAACATCTCGACACCGGTGAGGTTGACTACGCGCAGACTGTGGTTCCAATTCTCCGAGTTTTCGATGGTCACCGTGGTGGTGTTAACAACCGGGTTCGGGAACGCCTTGACGGTTGCCTTCGGCTGCTGCTTGTCGGCGCCGTAGAGCGTCTCCATGTCTGCCTGACCGCAGGTGTAGGTCGGTTCGCCGTTCATACGAGCTTGTACGAAGTACTCGCCCGTCAGTTTGCCTTCTACGTGGTAGTAGTGACCGGTAGCTCCCTCGATCGGTTGCCACAACTGGCTCTCATCAGCACGCCAGTACCACTGGATATCCGTGAAGCAGTTGCAGGTATCTACGAGTGCGATCGTGTTGTTGAACAGCGGAGTAATGAAGGTCTCCGGCAGGTTCACATGGAACGTCACGTCGAACGGTTTGGACTCAAGCCATACGAAGCGGCTGTCACGGAAGGTGACGGTCATCGTATAGTCGCCTGTCGGCAGGTCAACCGGGATCAAGATGTCGATATGGCCGTCAGGACCCGTTACCTCAAGATTCGTCCAGTCGATATCCGCGAAGCGGCTGTCAGCGAACTCGATCTTGTACTGATCAGGTATACCGGTCTCCAGGTGGTAACGCAGGCTGTAACCGCTACCGTCGCAATAACCGTAAGCGTACACCTCAATACCTTCTTCTATCTCGGTCTCTTCATCTTCTTTCTCTGCCGGCTGGTCATCCGGGATCATCGGCTCGATGATCACGCCCTCGGTAGAGAAGACCTCAGAGGTCGGTTGCAGATCGTAGTTGGTAAGGAGCGCTGCATCGCCTGTCAGTTCGTAGAACAGGGTGACGGTCAGGTGCTCAGCCACATCAGCGGAGCTGTAAGCCGCCGTAGTGACGTGTGCAATCGGGTCGTTGAGCTTGATGCCGTTGAGCGTACCTTGCTGCAGAACGACTGCCTGTGCGTTACCGTCAGCGAACTTAGCACATTGTGCCTCAGCGCCGGAGATCGATACGACTGCCTTGTTGACCGTCAGCGTACCATCGACGAAGGTGATCGCGTAATCGTATGCCTCTACATCCTTCGGAGTGATCGCGTAGGTACCGATATACGAGCCCGGTGCGTAACTGCAGCTGTAGCCCTGTGTACCAAGCAGTACAGAGTTGTCATCGGTACCGAGGAAGCCGTCATACGAAACGGTGAATTCCGGATGCTCATCGCCGTAGATCATCTCTTTATCATCCGCGGTGATGGTCAGCGGAGCCTTGGCAATCGTGAAGTCAACCGTCAGGGTGTCGATATAGTTGCCTACAAACGCTACGATAGCGGTGTAGTCACCCGCCTTGGTCGGAGCCACGGCAGACTCTTCATATACAGAAGCGTCATTAGCCGTACCGATGAAGGTCAGCACGTAGTCTTTGTCCTCCGTCAGGGTGAGGGTCGTATCGGTTACCACGATAGTCGGTCTGTTGACTTCGGCGTCGTAAACGAGTGCCTCGCCGGCGAGCTGTGCTGCCGCGATGTCAGCGTCCTTAGCGGACTTGCGGTTCACGGTCAGCGTGCCGTTGACGAAGGTAATTGCATAATCATGTGCATCTACGCCGGACGGGATGATCGTGTAGTCGTCTACATTATCACCGCGGACGTATTCGCATGCGTATGCCTGGCTGCCGGTCAGGACATCCTTGGTGTCCGTGCCGAGGAAGCCTTCGTAGCTTACGGTGAACTCAGGAGCCTCCTCGCCGAAGATGTTCTCTTTGTCGTCGGCGGTGATGGTCAGCTCAGCTTTGGAGATGGTGAAGTCCACGGTCAGCATATCCTTGTAGTTGCCGATGAACTCTATCTTAGCCGTGTACTCGCCTACGTGGGTCGGAGCGGTAGCGGACTCGGTGTACTCGGTCTCGCCGCGGCCGACGAAGGTCAGCTTGTAGTCCTTCTCTTCCGTCAGCGTGAGGGTCGTATCCTTCACAACGATGGTCGGTTTGTTGACAGCATTGGTGTAAACCAGTTGCTCGTCATCCTCCTGAGCCGCCATGATGTCGGAGGACTCAGCAGACTTGCGGTTCACGGTGAGCGTACCATCGACGAAGGTGATGGTATAGTTAGCAGCATCTACGCCGCTCGGCTTAATCGTGTATTCGTCTACGTTATTGCCTCGTACGTACGGGGTAGCGTATGCGATGTCACCGGTCAGGTCTGAAGCATCGTCGTCACCTTGCCAGCCGGCATAGGTAACGGTAAACTGCGGAGCTAACTCACCGAAGATGATCGCCTTGTTATCGGCGGTAGCGGTCAACTCAGCCTTGGCGATCGTCACAGCTATCGGATCAACAGCCGTCGAATCGAGGTGGTTGAGGTCACCCTTTACGCGGTAGTAAACACTATACGTACCGGCGCTCATAGCCTGCGGCAGTTCAGCACTCCAGCTATCCGGCAGGGTCGGGTCGAGACTGTACTCGAAGATACCGTCGTTGGTCTGACCGGCTGCGATGAGGGTCTGGTTAGATGCGGTATAAACGAGGTTTTCAACAGCCGTCGGCGCCACGTAGGTTACCGGCACTTTGGCGATAGTAGCCATCGTCGGTTCCGAAGCGAT
>CAMOGT010000005.1 GCA_946614295.1 uncultured Bacteroidales bacterium | reverse complement strand
CGATTAAGGGGCATCGGTTTCTTGATATTGCCCCAGGAGACGAGTTTGTCGGAGATCTCGTCATGCCGCAGGCGGTCGAACTGCACATAGTTGTCATAGATGTAGGTACATACGATTTCTTGTCTGTTCGCCATGTCATTTACGATTTTTCATTTACGGTGCAAAGATAGTGATTTTTCGGGACATGGGCGACCACAAAATCGTGGGCGATCCCCTCTGCCATGAACCGGTAGGCATTCCAGACGGTGCCCTTACTAACGCCGAAAGCCAGTGACACGTGCCACTGGCTTTCTTGCGGATGCTCCAGATGGTACTCATAAATCTCCATCCATTGGGCGTACTTGAGCGGGAGCTCGAAATTGATACTTGGTCATACTAATAATTGAATTTTATGGGTAAGAAAAATCGCCCCGAAGGACGATTTTTCTTACCTTTAACCTGTAACCTTTCGCCATTAGCCTTTAACGGATCTCTGCGCCGAGGGCGTTGTAGAGTCTGCCGTTCTTGCGGAAGAAATACATGTCAGAGTGTTCGCATACTTTGCCGGACATGGACTCGATAAGTCCCATAGGTTTTACTTGTGCCATAATAATGTTGGTGTTGTGCCAACCCCAACAGACCGCACTTCGTGCTGATAGACCGCTTACGCTGTTAGACCGTTGTACTGAAGACCGGTCTACGACCTGAAAGACAACCATGCGGAGTGTCAAAATTGACGGATTAGTACTTTTGTTAACTTGATTCCGGAAATAATCGTTTGAGCTCAGCGAAATTAGAAATCGAGTGCAAAGGTACGATGAGGGGGATTGCGATTTCTCACTATTTCCCAATTATTCCCAATTCTTCCCATTAGTCTACATCAATAGAATAAACTTCACAGATATATTGTACTGCTTTCGGAGTGAGCAACTTTGCTTTAGGACGCACTCCGAGTTTGAGCAATTTCTTTTCAAGAGGACATAACCAATTATATAACGTACGACGCGACACACCCGCGCAATCCGCCAATTGGGTGTGGGTCATTGATTTGTATTTTGCCATAATAATTATTCTTTGAGCGGTTGATAATATCAACCTGAAATTAATGAAGAAAAATATACAAATGTCTGCATCAGATGCAGACGCAATCAACAAAGAAACATCAATCAAGATATGGTGGTGGACGACATAGAAAGAAAAAACGACCCACCTCGCGGTGAGTCGCTATACAATCATTGCAGAGATTGCTATTTAAGCATTTGTCTATGTGAGTTTATTTCTTAGCCACAAGAGCACGATTATTCCACAACTCACAATGAATACTATGAAACGCTTCATTTATTTGATCTGCCTGCTGACAGGCTCGCTGAGCCTCAGTGCGCATGAGCACTTCTACCTCACCGTCTGCGGAGCCACCAAAGAAAACCATTGCCTGGTGTTCAAAGGTCTCTCAATAGATGAGATAATAGCGTGCAGAGGGTTTGGCGGTTGTGTAAGCCTGGTATGTTTCCATGTATTGTTTACCGGGGAAAAGGCGGTCGGCGCGGTAAAGCACCCAGCACATATTCTGCTGTTCTTTAGGCCAATCAGCTATCTGCAGGAAAGGCCAAGCGGAAACTGGTTTACCCAGATAAGGCACCAGGTAATCCACCGCTTTCTCCAAGCGGGCAGCCACTTCCGCATCCGCCAAAAGGTCTATTCCCTGCAGGCGGCATATATTTACCATATCGAAGAAATGTTTGAGGTTATAACAACTGTATCCGTATGCACGGGTACGCGCTAACTCTTTCGGTTGCCGCCCGTCCGGCTCTATCTGGGGCAGAATACGGCGGTCGGCGAAATCGTTCAGATACCGCTGCGCCACAGTGTCATTGCCGGCAAAAAGGGCATAAACTGCCACTTGGATATGATACGCCGTACCATGGTTATTAGGGGCTATATTTTCTTTTTGCCCCTGCTCTGAGGTAAGCATCCAGTCCAGGTATCGGTTAAACCATGCTCGGATAGCCTCCACCTCTTGGGGTTTCGTTTGGCGCGAAGCGGATAGTATCTCTACCGCATCAGGCACCACCAGCAGCGAATAGCCGTCCAGCAAACCGGAATTGGAGCCTTGGTTATTATTATGTCCCATACGAACCTGACTGTATTGCATTGAGGGGTTCATACGGGTCTTCTTGTTAATAAACCACGCTCGGAGAATTTCCCATCCCTTATCAGCATACGCCTCTTTGCCGGAATAAAAATAAGCCAGCGAATAAACCGTCAGCATTTTCTCCATCGAACCAAGGGTCTCGCGGTCCAATCCCTCTGCCTCAGGATTACGCTTACCGTCCTGACGGATATATGGCATCCCGTCTTCCGTTTTGGGATTCGGCCACCAATAGCGTGCCATCGAAAAATAGTCATGCTTGTCTCCGCTTGGTGCAATCCGTTTTTTGTTGGTAATCAGCGGTATCGGCGATGCCATCATTTTGTCCGCATCGCGGATAACACCGGCTATTGCGGGGGCTATGGACGTGTCAGAAGACTGCGCCGCCATGCGCTCCATATCCCATACTATGCCTTTGCCCAACAGACTCATTGCCATCATACCGGTCAGAGCCATCGTTAAAATCCTTTTCATCGTATTATCTTTTTTGTATATATGTTTCCGTTGTAAAAGCCTTGAACAATAATCATGCCGTTCCATCCGCACGGATAGGGCACATGCCGCCCGTCGGGCGTATAGGCACGTATGTTTTCAGGAGAAATAAGCATCCATATGTCTTCCGGTTCCACCATCCTTTTCTCAGTCGGTGTCAGACTATGGCGTGCTTGCCATTGCGTTTCATAGAGTGATTGCGGTTGCAGGCCGGTTTTGTTCTGTCCCTCCACATAGCCGAGCGTAAAATCCGAGGCGCTGACAGGTTTTCCTGTTATCTTCTTAGCCTTGCACCCGATAGCGTAGTTCTGCGCCGTAGGAGGTTTTTGAAGACCTATTGTACCATAGGAGGCATCCACATCGCAGTTCCATAATACGGACTGTACAGCAGCCCATCCATGACCGGTTCCCATAGCCACACGATTATACAGTCCCAGCGTGAAAGGTCGAACCATATTGACATCCTGATGGTTGTCAAAGAGCATGCCCTGGGTCCATCCGCGGTGTCCCTCGTTTACATTGAGGGCACTGTCGGAGACACAATACAGAAACACATTCCCAGACGTACCGGAGGTGCCGTTGGAGATGTAGTTATGCCTGCCACCACGGGCATAACACTCGCGGAAGAGGTTGAGTTGCGAATGGAGATAGGTATTGAAACAATACTTGCGTTCCCCGGTTGTGACCGCTACCGGGTCAACCGCCCGACAACGGAGGAAGGTAGAACGGCGGCAGGCCTCGGTTACGATACCGGATTGACCGAAACCGGCAAACTCACAATCCACCGCCCAGGCATTTTCAACGGAACGGAACCGCACTGCGTTCCAGGCGTGGTTCTCATCCTCCCCTCCGGCACTCTCAATCGTAATGGACAGGTTCTCTACTCCGGAGCCGTATATGGTTCCCGTCATATCCGGAACATACACATAGGAGGGGCTCAGGCTCTTTCGGAGGGTATAGAAAACCGGCGCATCTATGGTTATCGTATTCCCGTCAATACCGGTAATATAGCGGTGATACGTCACGGGATAGAGGTCGGTTGTCCACCGTTCGTCGGCATCCGCCGGGCTGGTGGGATCGGGATATGGCACCCCGCCGTAATCCACCGCAGCCAGCCATGCCGCCGAACACGGGTGATAAATCATCAGCGGAGCCCCCACCGAATACCGGCTGCCGTCCCCGACTGTAAAAGAAACAGCTCCGACAGGCACCACGGCGTCCTGAATAGTCTGCCGCGTGCCGTTTCGTTCGGAGGCGCCCCATATACGTTTGCCGGAACCGATAACCAGCACATCGCGCTGATGGGGGGTGTCACCTACGGCACGCAGAATAGTTCGGTCTGCTCCTTCCCCGCGGATAACCACTCCGTCGTATGGCACAGCCAGCGAACCGGAGAGCGTATAAGTACCTGCACTCAGGAGCAACGCGCCGCGTACCCCGTTTATCAAAGGCATGGTGCCCACCGTATCAATAGCCGCTTGGATATGCGCCGTATTGTCCCCGGAGACAGGATAGATGGTTTTGACCACAGGTATCTCGGGCCATTGTTCGTCTGCGCCTTTATAACCGGCGTGGCTAAAATCCGGCAGAACATAACCGTCTGCATCGGGATGATACACCGGCTGACCGTCCCGGATGGACAGCAAAGCGGAGTTCCATCCGCCGACAGCAGCCGAAAAGACCAATGCCCATACTATGAAACCGACGCGTTTCATCGAATACCTATGTTTCCTCCGTCCGTAGCCGCTCCCGCCAAAGGCGATTTGGGATCGGCTGTATAGGATTTTTTAAGGAACTTGGGTTTGACGGATAATATATTGGCCGCCTTTGCCTGTCCTTGTACAGTGATTTTGCCGCATAAATAGACATCGCAGTTCTGCGCCGTTTGTCCGGATGCAGTCAGCCGGATGGCATGTTTGGCGGCGGAGTTCATAAACAGCGTATTGCTCACCTCTACCTGCTTGATGCCTTTCTGCCGGACGATAGTCTGGTCCTCACGGTCGTTGACCTCGTCGAAAATACAATGGTCAATAATAAGCGAACCGCCCGAAGTGGATTCATCCATCCCCAACCGGTTATAATCCACCGCCCATTGCGTGACCGCCCGGAAAACCGTGTTGTCCAGCCAAACGACCTCCGCATTATAGAGTCCTTTTTCTTCCTTTTCCTCCGCCAAAGCCAGACCGCGATAGCAATCATGAATGAAGGAAGAACGGATAACAATGGAGTCAGCAAAGGTATTCTTATAGGCTTTGAACAGCGCACCGCCATCCGTAACAAGGAATCCGGATATATCGCAGTTCTCAACAAACAGGCAGTAGTTAGCGGCGTTCTCCTTATTGGCGGTGAAACAATATTTGGCCAAGGGCTCACCGTCCTTGTCGCCACGGATGGTGAGTCCCTGTAAAGTCAGACGGGCACTTTCTCCAATCTCGAATCCGGTGACAGTCGATTGCTCTCCCGCTATCAGAATAAGGGGTTTGGCATTCTCCGCAGCCCGGATAGTGAGCGTTTCGGCTATTTTCGCTTTTTTGGTCAGCGTATAGGTGCCGGAAGATAGTTCGATAATATCTCCCGCCTGAGCTTTACGAATAGCCTTGCCTAATGCCTCATCTCCCGGTTCCGGACGCCACGTCTTGGGCGCACGAGTGGCGGTTGCAGAGGGCTCGGTCGGCGTGTACCAGGAAGGACCGCAGTTATCCTTGGTCGCCGGCGTATAATCCGGTTGCGCCCATACGCCACCTCCGAAAGCGCCGAGGGACGGGTCTTCGGCAAGCGGGACAAAAAGCTCGTATTTGAAATCGGTACGGACATCGGTAGTAACAGAGGCCGGGTCAAAACCGGCTTGTGAGAAGAGCACATTATCTTCAAAACGGACATCATAACCCTCATCATACGCCTTTACCAATTCTTCGGCATTGGGGCAATAGACGATATTTTTACGGACCACACACCGCTCAGGTTTGGCGTCACGCTCACGGAATCCTTTGCCCACACACAGTTCGAAGGGATGGGCACAACTGACAAAAGTATTCTGTTCAATTACTGCATCACGCACCTGGTGGTAGCCGTTGAGAGGGGTATCGTAGATGGCATTCATGATCGAGACAGCCGCACGGAATTCTTTGCCCGCCAGCTTGTAAAAGAAATTATGATGCACATACTGCCCCTCATTGACAATACGCACGCCGCCGGTATGGCGTTTGCCGTTGCCTATAAAAAGGTTACCGCTCACTTCGTTCCGGTCGCCGTGACGGAGTACCAGCGCCCCCTCGCACTCATAGAACGTGTTGTTAATTATTTCGTTCTCGCAACTCTTGACGGAAACAATTTCCACCTCGCCGTCACAATGCTCGAAATAATTGCCCTCCACGACGGTTTGCGAATTGGATTTGGATACATGGCTGGTGCCGATACGCATGGTCTCGCCTCCGTTGGATCCAAGGGGCTTGCGGTAACCGAAATAATTGCGGTATATACGATGGTGGTTCTCCTGGCTCAGCGAGTCATTGGGCCAGACGATAAACGTAGTGCCCTGATTGGTTTTTCCGGCAAAATAGCAATGCTCGACGGTATTGTGCTTACCCCAAAGGCTTACCCAATCGCTTTGTTCGGATTTGTCTGCGGGATTATAATCCTTGATGACACATTCGGAAAGCACTGAATGGTTGGCATAATCGGTACTGCTGGTGCGGAACTCAATCACATGGCGGACGCCTTGACCTCCATTTTGGAAAATCAATCCATTGACATGCACATAATCTCCGGAAAAACGAATAGACGAAGCGCCTTCTAAGGTTGTTTTGCCTTTCTCGGCAACTGTGACGGTTATAGGAGCTTTTTCAGTTCCTTTCGCACGTTTGAGGACCAATTGTGCGTCTTGCCATACACCGGAGGCAAGCACAATGGAGTCACCTGCCTGCACTTTTTTTGCTGTGGCATTGAATTCATCGGAATTAGTGACGTTGTAAACCGTTGCGTTGAGTGAAACACCAACGAGTGCCACACTCAAGATTAAGATCAATTTTTTCATCGTATATTTTTTTTATAATCTATTTCCTAAAATATTATATTTCTTGCCATCGCGGATGATAACTATCTGTCCGTTTTGGAGGAGTTTTGTGCCTTGCGTTTTTGAGTTTATCGTCTCAATAGCTTGCGGTGTTTCTTCAATGGCCCAAGGACCGGCATTGAGGTCGTTCATTATTCTGCCATTGACAGAAGGCAAAGCGGGTTGCTCCGTAAGCAGCGTGAATTGGGATGCGGAATAGGTCATTCCTACTACACCATTCCCCTCCAGATATATGCGGTTGTTGGAGAAGACAATATTGCTGCTATTCATCTCTGTATGCATCGTAATCGCTTGTGTATCCGCTACTATCAGGTTATCCTCAAAACGACAAGATTTTGGTTTCTTGGAGTATTTGTCGTTATTGGTGAACCCTGCTTCTAAGGTAGAGACACAGCGCACAAAGGTATTATTCGAGATTACCACATTCTCCGGCAGGAAATGCTTCGCCGCTGTACTAACGGTGTTCGTTGCATCGCCATTCGTAAGCGCGATAGCCGGGTCCCACTTATAGCCTGTCAAACCTTCCATATAATTATTCCGAATAATATGGTCTTTCCCGTACACACGTATTCCTCCGCAACCGATAATTCCGTCCTCATAGACTGCTGTTTTGTTTTCGCCAAAGAAGAGGTTTCCTTCTGCTGTGTTACAAAATCCGTGCCTAAGGCAAAGAGTACCCAAACAATGGCGGAAAGTATTATTGCGCACAATATTGCAGCAACTCTTGACAGAAACGACTTCCGGATCACCATCGCAATCCTCAAACAAATTATTTTCCACTATCGTATAAGCGGAATCCATCGAGAGGTCACTAACTCCGATGCGGACTGTTTCTTTCTCATTTGCCACACGAGGACCGTTACCGCGGAAAATATTATGGTCAATGCGGTCGTATTTACTGATGCCTCCCGGAGTGCCGTGCGCACCATCGATGACAATCAGTGCTCCGCCATCGGCCTTGTTGAGAAAGAGGTTATAGTCCACACGATTATATCCGCTAGTGCATGTGTCGTTTCCCCAAATATCTCCGATGAGAATCCACTTGGAGGTCTGTCCTTCTTTATCCACCGACATTTGGAATCGGTTGTGTGAGATACGAATATGATGCGCCCCTTGCAACTTAAAGAACGAAGAGGTGGCTGCCATATCGAAATCAAGCCCGTAGAACTCTATATACGCAGCGTTTTCCAGCGTGATACATCCGGCTTGTACAACTCGTGCTTTGAGGAGGTTCTTCGCCTTAATAACAATAGGCGCCTGCTCCGTGCCGGCACATTTGATTTTGAGCCACGAGAGAGCATAATCTCCGTCTGCCAACAAGAATGTATCTCCCGGTTGAGCAGCAGGTAATGCCGTCTTGGCCTGTGCAGCAGTTGTCAAAATCTTTGTGGTGGCTCCTGCAGGCAAGACAATCAAGAGCGCCAATAGGCCTATAATAAAATGCTTTCCCATCGCTTTATCTTTCTTAATTATTTACTCCAAATAATATCAAATTGCAGTTCCGGAATACGGCCGTTGACGGCGTCCTTGGGGATTGCTTTCATTTTGAGAATGCCGCTCTTTCCTGTGGTGGTATTCTTCACCCATCCGTAGGGGTACGCATCAAGCGAGAAATGGGTATTGCTGTAGCCGGGATCGGAGGCTGACTTATAAACGCGCGGGGCTTTACTGACAGGCTCTGCTACGCCGGTAAAGAATGCATCGTTGAGTTCAACGATCGTGCCGGCTTCATAGGCGTTGATAATCGCTTGCTGAGCTGCAGAGTCAGGGTTGAGTACGCGGAAGTAAGTCTCTGTCGTGTAGAAGTCTTTCCAGGTTCCGTCCTGAGGGTCAATGGTCTTGCCTTCGCATTTAAAGTTCTTCACCACATTGGACGCGTTCATCGGACTATAGAGTTGAACGTATCCTGCTTGGTCATATAGCAGGAAGTCAATAATGGAGATATTGGATGAAGCGTCGCAACTGGATATCACCATGCCAGACTCAGCGTCAAAGAACGCCTCTTCCGTTCCTCCATAACCGGCACGGGCACTGAGGAGCACATTCTTGTGAGTATAATACCTCGGCTCGTTCGGATCTGCGAATACTTGAAAATTAGAGGCCAATAAGATCTCTTTCGTCCCGTAGTAGATACCCCTCAAATCACCCGTCATATTTCCGCCGAAATAGTTGGTAGGCATATCGAAGAGGATTTCATCGTCGGATTGTAACTTAATCTCTACCCTCTCTTCGCCGACCATAATTTTCTCAATCAACTTGAGATTCTCGCCTTGCAAGAGAGCTGGCTCGTATTTGGTCAGAGAAGTAGGACACACTTTTACCTTCGGAGTCTCTTTGAGAACCAGGAATGATTTTCCTTCCGCACCGATGGACTGTTTGGACGTGCCGTCGAAATAGGTGAAACGGAGCGATACTTTTTCTTCTTTGTCCGAATACGGCACGCGGAAAACCAACTCTTGCTTGCGTTGGGCGATGATGACCGCCGGCTGGTCGTCCACCAGCACCTGCTCCACAAAATGAAGATTATCGCCCTCCACAACCACCTCGGCATTCACAGTACCCTCTTCCGGGTATTGTTTGATGGAAGGTACGGCGTAGTGGACGGTAAAGACCTCTTTGGACTCGTCCGAACCGGTCACATTGGCGACGCGAACCACGCCCGTACGGTTGCCATTCACCACTTTGGCTATCAGTTTGCCTGCACTCACCCGGTAGGCGATAACTGCCGGGGCACCGCCTATCATCACGGTATCCACGCGTTGCAGGTTCTCCCCTGTAATGGTAATCTCGGTGCCTGTCTCGCCTTCTTTCGGACTGAAATCCGTAATCACCGGCGCCTTCTGTTCCGTAGAAGGGATATAGGTCTGTTCGCAGGCCGCTAAGGACAAGGCTACGGCTGCTATCAACAAATGGTGCTTTTTCATAATTCTTTTTTCTTTTTTTCGTGATCTCGTGATCTCGATAATTACCAATTCAATTATCAATTATCAATTGTCAATTATCAATATCCCACATTCTGTGTGATGGCCTGGTTGATATCTATCTCTTTTTGCGGGATAGGCAATAGAATCAGATTCTCCGTCAGCACAATCGGTCCGGTCTCGGTAATGATATTGGCATAGTAGGTCTCGGTAGCCCAATGCTCCTGCATCACTTCTATCACCCGTCCTGTGCGGATCAAATCAAACCACCGTTGGTTCTCAAACGCTAGTTCCAGTCGTCTCTCTTTCTCAATTGCCATACGCATTTGGTGTTTGTTGGTTACATCGGTCATTGTGAGCTCGCTTAGACCGGCACGTTGGCGGGTGCGGTTGATATATGGCAGGGCGGATGCTGGACCTTCTATTTCGTTGAGCACCTCTGCGTACAGCAACAGGACATCGGCGTAACGGAGAACCGGCCAGTCCTTGTCGCCGTCTTCTTTGAGTATAACCGGCGAAAGGTATTTCTTCACATACCTCCGGTCCACCACCTTGCCCTGGTCGTCGGTATAATCCAACGCCAGCGTAACATCCTTGCGCGTATCAGCGGATGAATAGCAGGACACCAGGTCGTCCGTAGGATAATTATAACCGCTTCCGCCGCCGTTAATGACGGCTGCACCGCTTTGCAAGGGGGCGAACCAATTGCCGAAAGGCGAGCCTAAGCCGATACCTCCGGAGGTATAACGGATAGCAAAAATGATTTCATCATTCAGCTCGTTATTGATATCAAAAACAGCTGCATAGGTAGGTTGCGGGCTGAATCCTCCATGCTCAATGATATCTTTGAGCAGATCGCGGGTCTCCGTGTCGTATAGACCGCGTGTCATGCGAACCTTAGCAAGCAGTGCTTTGGCAGCCCAGGAGGTCAGACGTCCTTTCTCGTTCTCGGGATAAGCGGACGGCAGATGGTCGATAGCGAAGAGCAGGTCGGCAGTCAAGAAATCATAAACCTCTTCCACTGTGGAGCGTTCGTAGTTGAGCGCCGACACAGCATCCAGCCGTTTGTCCACAATGAACACCGGACCGAACAGACGCACTAAATTGAAATAGTGGTACCCGCGGATGAAACGGGCTTCCGCCTCATATTGGGCACGGAGCGTTGCGTCTTTGACGACCTCACTGTGCATCAGAACCACGTTGCACCGAGCAATATTATGATACACCGCTTTCCAGTAATTATAGACGTGCTCACTGGTCGCCGACACACGCGACTGGTCAAAATCGAGTTGCATCGTGCGGTCCGTAGAGGTGGTTACGGAGGACTGCAAACGGGAGTTGTCGGACCGCAATTCGGTCAGCATCCACTCATACCGCATCGGTGCCTGCAGACCGTTATAACAGGCCACTACGGCTGAATTGATTTCCTCCTGCGTCTGGTAAAAATTACCGTCGCCTATTTCTGAGATGGGTTGCATCTTCAAATCGCACCCCGCCAGCAAAAGGCATAAGGGACAAAGTACTATGTACAAAAAATGCTTTTTCATATTTTTTTCTTTTTTTCGTGATCTCGTGACCTCGATAATTATCAATTGTCAATTATCAAAATCCTATCTCCACACCGAACGTATAGGTGCGTTGGATGGGGAAACCGCCGCGCTGATAACCATCTACCAGCGGGGATGAGTATTGGTTGGAGGTATAGCGTGCCTCCGGGTTGATTCCCTTGTAACTCTTGCCCCATACGTACGCTAAGTTCTGCGCCGAGAAATAGAGACGGATAGTGTTCAGGCGGATCGGTCTCAGCATCTTTTTGTCGAACCGATAACCGATGGTCACATCCTTCAGTGCGCCATAGGAAGCATTCTGAAGCAAGTAGTCTGTCAGCTCCCAGGCCATACCGTTACCATTGGCAAAAGTAGGTGTCTTGCCGTCACCAGGGTGAGAGGGAAAGATAAATCGGTTGGTGGTATAAGCCTTGTTAATCTTCTTTGTCTCTTGGTAATAGCCGTCGCCGTTCAGTACCGTTGCGCCGGCTACGCCCTGCAGCATGAACGATACATCAAATCCGTAGAATGTGAAGGTATTGGTCATTCCCCATGTGAGAGTAGGGAACGGGGTGCCGAGCACATCGCGGTCATACGCATCAATAATGCCGTTGCCGTCTTTGTCCACCACCTTCAGCGTACCCGGAACAACCGTCTTGCCTACCAGAAAGACGTCCGCTGCGTTCCTGCCGTTCAGGAAAGCGTCTATCTCCTCCTGAGAGGTCCAGATACCATCGGTCCGGTAACCGTAGTACTGGATGGACGGACCGCCTACCTGTGCGGCATACACCTCGCTCCGCTCGCCGTAGCTGAGCAGCCTTTCGGAAGTGCCGTCGAGTTCGAGCAAACGGTTGTTATTGGTCGAGAGATTGAGCTGTGTCTGCCATTCGAACTTTTTGTTTTTGATGTTATAGGTATGCAGTTCTATCTCGACACCTTGGTTACGAACCTTGCCGATATTGTTCCAGTAGTTGGTATAACCCGTGATAGCCAATGCCGGCTGTTGGAACAGCAGACTTCTGGTAATCGAGTAGTAATAATCAACCGATAGGTTCACACGGGTCTTGAACATGCTGATGTCAAATCCTACGTCAAACTCATTCGTCTGCTCCCAAGATATACGACGATTGCCTAATACTGTACCGGTGTTCGCTAAACCGGGTACTACGGTGTTGGCGGTACCAAAGGTATAGTTGGCAGCATTCAGTTTGTCATAGGCGGCATAATTGGGAATGTCATTGTTTCCTGTAATTCCCCAAGAGCCGCGGATCTTGAGCTGGTTTAACCATTCTTGATCCTTTAGCCATTCTTCCTCACTCATTCGCCAACCGATGGAAACAGAGGGGAAGAAACCCCATAGTCTCTCGGGACCGAACTTGGATGATCCGTCGGCTCGGAAACTGACTGAAGCCAGGTATCTGTCCGCATAACTATAGTTGACACGCGCGAGGACGGAGAGTAACAGCTCCTCTTCCTCCAGTGTATAAGTACGTCTCGTACCATCGTTCTCGGTGATGACGATGTCGGTTGCTGCGTTGATGGTGGGTATATAGTCGGTGGGGAACGAAGTTCCTTTGATGCCGGCGGTGCGTAGACGAATCTTGTTTGCTGTAAAACCGGCCATTGCGCCGAACTCATGCTTGCCCCATTGGGCGTTGTAATTGAGCGTGTTTTCTGTCAACAGGTCAATGCGTAAACGGTTCGTGTAGAGAGCGTAGTTGGCATCGCCGTCGCTCTTTGCATTGGCATTGTGATAGGTGTTGTTGTCTCTGTATTGTACGTAGAATCCGTTTTGGGAACGGAAGGTAAGACCCTTGTAGATATTGATATTGATATAAGCAGAAGTGTTCAGACGGTAGTCCTCTGTATAGCGTTTCTCGTTGTCCATGACGCACCGCGGGTTGTTATTGTTCGTTCCCCAGGGGCTCGCGGTGAACGTATTGCCGTCTTTGTCCGTGTATTCGAGATTGTTGAAATGCCGCCCGTGTGCATACGACCCGACAGGCTGACCGGTCATGGCGGCAGTGTATTCCGTATGCCGCACAGGAAGCCATGAGTAAGTGCGGTAGAAATCAATGAAATTGGTGGCGGGAGACTCGCGCTTGGTGTAAGACGGAGTGATGTTCACGCCTATATCTACATACTTGGAGAGAGTAGCATTCACCTTGGCGCGCACGTTGAATTTGTCATACCGGCTGTTGATCATAATACCGTCGTCCCCCGTGTAACTGCCCGAGATGTAGTATTTGCACTCTTTCTTGCCGCCACTCACGGAGAACTGAGCATTGGTGATATTGGCTACGCTACGCAGAGCCTCGCGCTGCCAGTCAGTGTGGTTGTCGATACATAGCCAGGCTCTCTCGGATTCCGTCGGACCAGCTCCTCCTAATTCCTGCTCGCGATAGAGCATATTCACATAGTCGTGCGAATCCATCAGGTCGTGCAGTTTGTAGGCCTGTTTGAAGCCCGTAAACACTTTCACGCTGTATTTCGCCTTTTGGATGTCGCCGCTCTTGGTGGTGATGAGGATAACGCCGTTAGCACCCCGGCTACCGTAGATAGCCGCTGAAGCGGCGTCTTTCAGCACCTCGATGGACTCCACGTCATTCATGTCGATAAAACTCAACCCGTCGCTCATCGGATAGCCGTCCACCACAATCAGAGGCTCGTTGCTCGCCGAGATAGACCCCATACCGCGGACGCGTACCTGGGGAGCCGAACCGGCTTCGGACGACACGTTGGAGATGTTCACGCCTGCTATCTTGCCCTGCAAAGCCTGGTCCAGACGGGACACGGCTTGGTCGCCCAGATGGTCGTCCGAGTACTTACTCACCGAACCCGTCAAGTGGGATTTTTTCTGCACACCATAGCCCACAACCACGACCTCGTCAATGTTTTGAGCCATTTCTTCCAGCATAATGGTGCCTAACTGACCTTTACCAGCTAACACTTCGCGAGTCTGGTAACCCATGAACGAGAGCTGTAACTTGGACGAACCGGATGGCACTTCGAGCAGAAACTCACCGTCGATATTGGTCAGGGTGCCAACACTGGTGCCTTCGAGGAGAACATTCACACCGATCATCGGCTCTCCTAATTCGTCGATCACCCTTCCGGTGACTGTCACATCGGCATAAAGCGATGCTGACAAGAACAGCACAGATAGAATTGGAATTGCTTTTCTCATGGAGTAATAAAGTATAAATGACAATATTTTAGTTTTTTATTGCTCGGCCCGTCAAGTCATATAGTTGCTCGCCGAGGCGGATATATATATGTCCCTCACGTAACTCTTTGCGGGCTTCCGGACGATTGTCGGGGAGCGCTATGATGCTCGTGGGGGAAGAGAAATGGCGCCAGGAAGGACCGCTGTTGTCCGCGGAGGGAATATCCGTTGGCACGGATGGTCTCGCCATCGAGCTCTGCTTGCTCCAAGCCGGAGACGATGCCGTGTATCCGCTGAACTTGCCGGCTTTATACGTATTGCCGCTCCAACTGACACTGCCCCCGGAAACAGCCTGAGTCACCACGCGGCAAGACGTGTGCGACGCATCGTTATAGACTGTGTTATTGGTTATGGTACTATTCAGCGCCAATAGGTTACATTCGCTCGAAGAATGATAGTTGACACAAATGGCCTCTTTGCAATTTACAAAAATATTTCCGTTCACTTCGGCGTTTTTCACTTGGAAATACTCATTCAACGCCGAATTGGGCTTGCCGCGAATGATACTCACTGCGGCACGGAAATTATTGCCCGTCAGGTCTTGGAAATAATTGTTTCTGACCACATGATTTTCTCCGATGATACGTACGCCGCCGCTGGCATTTACGCCCTCACCGAAAAAATAATTACTCTCCGCTGTACAGCCGTTGCCGTGACGGAAAGTAAGGGTACCGGAACAGGCATAAAAGGTGTTCTCGCGGTAGATATTACCGCATGATTTATTGGAGATCATTTCTATCTCGCCGTCGCAATGCTCAAAATAATTGCTTTCGACGATACATTGAGCTTCCTGCATACTGGTACCGCTGTCGCCGATACGGATGATCTCCTGTCCGTTCAGTGCCTTGCCGTCACCATCGGTATTCGCTACGCGCGTACCGAAATAATTATGGTCAATGCGATGTTTGGGGATGACATTCTCTTCGAGCCACACCACTAACAAGGTTCCTATATTCGTCTTCCCGCTAAAATAGCAATGATCTACGCGGTTGCCTTGGCCTTTGAGAGAAACCCATTTGTAATCCTTGCTCTCGTCCGCAGGATTATAACTCTCTATGGCGCACTCCGTCAGCCGACAATGGGACGCCGTGCTCTCAAACTGCACCACGTGCGTCTTGCCGGTATAGCTGCCGCTGAAACGGATTCCGTTCACCTCTATGTATGCGCCTTTGATACTGATTGTGCTGGAACCTCCTAAATACACCTCACCGCCTGTGGCTGCGCGTAGCACTATCGGTTGCGCAGCCGTTCCTGTTCCTTGTAATACAATCGTTTGGTTGGTATATGTCCCGTTGACCAATACCAGAGTATCGCCCGCGGACCATGTCTTGTTGATGGAGCCCGCGGACGATACAGGGATGGTACGCGCCATGACTTGTCCTGCCATACCGGACAGCAGGACAAAAATCATGGTTAGTATATGCCTGTGGGACTGTTGCATCATTATTGCAGTTTGGCACCCGTCATATCGAAGAACTCGCCGTTCCGCTCAATAAGCATCTGACCATCAACTATCACTTTGCGTGCTTTCATCTCCGCATTGATCTCATCCAGACCGGTGGTCTCTCCCGGTTCCACTTCCTCCGATGCTTTTGGGGCTACAGCCTCAGCCCATGTGGTGGATACGCGCACACCGCCGATATAATAATTGGACTTGCTGGCACCTTGGTTACGGAACATGATATTGTCTATCTTGTCGCGGCCGGCACCTTTGTTATCGGTTATATCAGCAGCAGGCTCTTCCGTGGTTCCGATAGTTGGATTGATAAACAACGAAGCGATGGTATCGGTCTTAGTGATTTGGAATTTCAAAACCAGAAGCACGGTATCTTCAATAGATTGAGGTTTGGTATCCCAAACAATATCTGCACTCGTACCGGAACGCATGGTCAAACCAAAACGGTAATGAGTAGCTTTGGTAGCATCATTCACCTTTCCTGTCCAAGGACGGGCAGTAGGATTGGTGTCGCCGGATGTCAGTCCTAATAGTTCGCCATTGGATTGGTCTTGCTTGCCGTCCGGCATATAGATATAACTCAGATACACTACGTCCGTTACTTTATCGAAAGCACGGGAAGACATGTACTGCTGACCGTTTGCACTTCCGGTCTTATTGCTTTTATAACTATGTTTCAGAGACTTGCCCTCACCGGAGAGAATATACTCACCGCCGGAATTGGAATAGGTAAGAACCTTTTCGCTCACAATACGACCCTCACCGTCGGTCAAATCGCCACTGGTTTTCCAGCCTTCCACTGTCCCGATAGCATTGCCTGCCGTGTAATCGAAGGTCTCCGTCAATTTTACTTCGGCATGAACTGCCATTCCTGCTGCCAATGCAGCCACTAAAAATAAATGTTTTTTCATAATACTTTATTATTAAGTGTTAATAATGAATTTTATTGTTTGTTGGCTATTTTACCATCATACCTATTACGGTATAAACCTTATCGCCTCGTAGAATGAACAATTGTCCGTCGCGCAAGATTTTAGTGCCTTGCACGGCATTTTCCTGTACATCCTCTATTCCTTGCGATGCTTGATAATTGAGCGCTTTAGCCCATGTCTTAGCCACTCGAATGCCATCAATAGTAGCATTGAGTTTCATCTGGCGGAAGCATAAATGACGTAAATCAGCACCTCCGTCCGCATCATTACCTGCTGCCGGTAACATAACGGCACTGTTCTCTGCCTCTGTCTTCGACGGATCTGGATTGACAAAGAGATAGAACTCATCGGCGGTATTACTACTCGAGGTGCTCTTATTGATATATTTAACAACCAACAGTGCTGTTTCATCTTTTGGTGTGGCAGCCGACCATGTTTCGATAGTCTGTGAGTTCTTTTTGATACCAAACGATTTCTGTCCTGACTCAATCTTAACTACCACACGCCCACGCATAGTGGTATTAGCACCATCAGAAGCTCCTTGTTTCAGATAAGTGAACATCTCCTTACCGGAAGTGCTGTTCATCTCGCTGAGGTTAACCAGGAATGCAGTATAAACCACGTCTTCCTCATTTAATTTACCACTAGCAAACGGTACAACCGTATTACGTTTTGAGTCTCCGCTTATCTCTTGTGCCGTACTATCCAAAGCCAATGCTCCTCCTTCCGCTGCGCCGTAACCTGCATAACTCAACGATGTAGCAGCTACTTTCGGACTCTTACCACCTTGATCTGCCGTTGCGGTACTTACAACCCAACTTCCTTGACCTTCGATAGCACTACCTGCTTCATACTTAAAGTTCTCTACAAGGTAAACATCTGCATCTGTCGGCTGGTCCGGATCATCAGGAATATCTGAACCATCGGTCTTAACAACATCCGCCCAAGTAGTGCCAATGCGTAAACCACCTATCTCTGCTCCGTTACCGCGTTGACGCAAACCAAAACCTTTGACTAACATATCGGTCGCGTTGTCAGAAGAGACAAGAGGCGTCTGTTCGCTCTCAGACTTCGCAAGAGAAGGATTGAGCCACACTTTGATAACATCATTGCTTGCGCCCTCTACCACCTCGTATTTCATGACAATAAGGTTAGTGCTCTCCAATGCCACGACTTGCGACCAGGTAGTAACGCTACTGCTATTCTTCGTCACACCAATCTTAACGCCAGAACCGTCCTTCGCCATAAACAGACGTCCACGACACATGGAACTGCCGACCGACCCTTCCCAGATCGCGAGGTCGCGACCGGCGGTGTTTTTCGCGGAAAGCGGTTTCATCAGGAACGCCGCATACATCGAAACGGTGTCACGTGCACCGAGCGTATCCAAATAATAGACACTGATACGCTGGGTAGTGGCATCATCGCCCACCGCTGCATCCAGCACCGCCACTTTGCCTTTGCCCGAAGCAATATAACCCGGGTAAGTCAGATTGCGGTTTACTACAACCGGAGAAACTCCTAATGAGTCGGCTGGCTTGAGAGATGGCATCCATTTGCCCACTACAAGTGAGTCGTTGCCTACTTGTTCCAGATTGCCGTCCGGGTAATTGAAATTCTCCTCCAGCCAAAGCTGGGCATGCATAGTGGCAATAGCGAAGAATACGCATGCACACAAAGTGAAAATTCTTTTCATAACATGTAATGTTTGGGTTAATTAATACATTTATTTACGAATTTTAGTACTTAATCCTTCTCCGTTCCGCAGGCTTACACGAACACTGTATATACCTCTTGGCAGCGATGCTACAGAGCAATGACTATCATTGACTTGCAATACGATTTGTCCCAATACGGAATAAACAGTAACGCTGTCCACGCCCTTTATGCTCTCTACGATTAACTCTTCTCCCTCTATACGGAGGAAACCCTTATCCTCGATCTTCTCATACGCTGTGGTGTTATGGTCGGCAATGGGGTATCGGTTAAAGGTCATCGCCGCATAGCCGTCATTATTGCGTAGCCACGGATCGACATAGAGCGTATCCATCCCGCGTGTGGAACTATAGACGTAGTTGTCGGGACCGTAAGTCAGATGCGTCGGACGGGCAGCCGTACTCTCCAACTCTAATAATACGACATGCTTGTTCGTCGCATCCACTCTTCCGCTGGACATCGGAATAGGTTGCTCGTTTTCATTATAGAAGTAATCCTTCATGTTTCGACCCCACATGATATCCGGCCATACCATCTCCTGGTCAAAACGGATAGCGATAGTGCTTTTGTTCTCGTCCGTCCATTGTACGCTCTGCACTGCGGGAGAGGTAAGAGGTTTGTCAAAACTCTTGCCGTAGAAATCGCGCTCGATGAGACGCGTGAATTGCGTATAAAGACGGTCATAGCCCGCATCCTCGTAGTGACAGCTGTCATAACGGATCGTTATACCGATATTCGTGATCACCGTCACGTCCGGATAGGTCTCGCCGAAGAGCCGTTGCATCTCACGCATCTCGGATGCATACGGGCTGGTTCCGCAACCTACGTTAATCTGACTCAGATAGACACGCTCTAAATTAGGATAATCTTGCTTCCACGCATGATAAAGCCTGTCGAAACGCAAAGCATAATCTTCATACAGACCATTTTGGTCACTTTCGCCTTGTACCCAAATAATGGCTTTCACTGCGTCTGCCAAACCAGCCTTGCGCAAACGGTACAGACCTTCGCCGTAGAAGGTACTAAGGTCCTCATGGTTCTCCTCGTTCGGCATGTTTTGATTCAGGGAACTACCGCCGATGGCTATATTGAGAATAGCGGTAGGCATATTCTGCTCAGCCAGCAGATTGCGCTGCATGATATATCCCGACCATCCATTGTAATACATCCGTCCATAGCCCCAGCCTGCGGAATTGGACATGCCCCAAGTCGTGTCAGCCGGGTTATACACGGATGTCTTCTGTACGCATCCGAAATTACGCCAGTATTCGTTGGTCACATTGGGATTACCGGAACCGGCGGCAGCTCCGTTGCTCTGACCGGCAATGACATAAACATCACCTGCTACTACGCTGTCCGCCAGAATAATCCGCTCGCCTGCACCTATAGCGTACTCAAACCGGTACTCCGCCGGCTCGGCGATGATGATGAATTCCACCTCAAATGGTGCACCCTTGCTGACCGATACGGGTTTGCTCTCCTGCTCTACACCGTTGCGCTTTTTTACGAATGTCAGACTGCTAATATCGCTGCGCTGAGTATAGCCGCGGATAATAACGGCAGCATTGCCTTCCGCGTTGCGCGGATAGAGTTGCATCCGTACAGGACGTGTAGTGAAGACTACCGGGCGGAACGCATTATGATGGATAGCGCTGAGCGTCAATGTGCTCGCACCGGTGTTTGTGATCACTACCTCCTCACCCGGCTCGGCGATGAGAGAGAGATCGCCCGTGGTCTGCAATCCGCTGCCGCTGAAAGGCATAATATTGCTCTGGGCATCCGTGATACGCAAACTACTGCTCTCGCCCGCTGTACCGAAATCAACACGCAGACCTTCCAAACCCTCCGACAGCGTCACGCTCTCGCCCGCTGCCAGAGTCTGTGAAGCCAGATGAACCGAATAATCGGAATAAGCAGTTACTTCCTGCACGGCACTCGTGTCGCTTACGTAGTAGTTGTCAAACGCTACGACACGGTAGTATATTGTGCTTCCCGCTTCTCTGGCTTCCAGAACTTCAGACCGATAGATATCACCGACTTTGGTCATCGCCAATGTCCCTTCTGATGTAGAAACGTCATATCCCCATAGCAGTTTCGCTTCCGCTATCGAGCGGCCCTCTTCTCCGGCGGCAATAGTGGCGGTCACGCGGGTGGGATCGCTGGCGGATGGGAATGGCTGCGTCAAGGCGACACCGCTGATTACGGGCTTGTTGCCGGCTACGTAATTCGTCAGCGATACATCATCTATATATAATGTACCCGCGCCTAAGCCGCAATCGCTCACGGTCAGCATCACTTTGACGGACTCGGCGGGATCATTGATAATAATCAGGTGCTCCGTCCAGGTCTTGCCGAACGGACCTTCCAAGTACTCCACATCTATAGTATCGGTGCCTATAATCTTGGAAACCATAATATTACCCCGGGTCTCGTTGGCGCTGCCGGTCAGCCAGAAACGCAGCACACCGGCGGTCTTGACGGTCGGAGAAACCATACGGGCATGATTACATTTGTCCGCCGCCTCAGTCTTGTTGAAAGAGATGGAACGGGAGACGGTACCGTAATCGCCATGGTCCTTGTTGGTAGAAGCACCGGCACCGGTGATGGTCCATCCTCCGTTGGTATCAAAGCCTTCCTCGAAATGCACTTTGGGTTGATTTGTCTCTTCCGGCTCTGCGGGTTGTACGGCAGGACCGGTGTAGTTCACCGCCTCGTCCCACGTAGTAGCCACACGCAGATGGGATATCTGCAGCGCCGAACCGCTATCGCGGAGTTTCAAATCCACGGCTTTCAGACCGCTCGGGTCACTCGTGCCCGCATCCACATCCGTACTCACCGACGCGTATTCGGCTACGTTCGCCTCCTTGTACCCCAACGGAAAATCCACATAGACGGTCGCTTGGTCATTGGCAGCACCTTCAATGAACTCATATTTGAGCACCACCAGATAGGTTTTGTTTGTCTCCAGAGTTTGGGTATAGACGGGGCTTGTATTGGCACGCGACACGGCTAACTGATACCCGTTGCCGACAGCCTTGGTGAACAACCGGGCGCGCTGGGTGGTACCTGTGCTGCCTTCCAACGCAAAGAAATCGCGCAGGTTGGCAGAGGGTGTGCTGACGTTCAGCAGAAAGGCGGCATAAACGGCTCCGCTGTTCACGCTCTTATTGGTATCAAAAGTCTTATAGAGCACCCGCTGCTTGTTGTTCGCTACCGTGGCTTGCGGCAGGAAAACCGACAAACCGGTTGCCTCCGCCCCTGCGCCGTAATAAGGCATCGTCATCCCCTGGCTGCTCACCGTGAAGGACGGTGTCGCCCCATACGCATTGTCCGCCTTTGTGGACACAGTCCATGCGTTCGGCGTTCCCAGACCCTCCAAGGCACTGCCGGCTACATAATTAAAATCTTCCACTAACAGCACGCTTGCGTGCGCAGGTGTCATTAATAAGGTGATTGCAGCTACAATGCTGCCCCATTGCTTTTTCATTGTTTTAGTCTCCTATTGAGTTTTCTGGAATTGTTTCGCTTTCGCCGGCAACACCCACGCGGTTAGGGCAGGAAGCACAAATAATGGAGTTGCCTGTCATTACCAGGATTGACGAGAAAGGTTTGATATAAGTCTTCATTGTATTCAGGATTTAAAATGATTAAGTAGGTATTTCCGGTTAATGGATTCTTTGACCTGTTGCGTCATAGTACATACCGTTATGGATAATCACCAATCGGCCGTCCAGTACCATTTTGCTATTCTCAGCCGGGGCGTTCAACTCGTCCATCCCGGTCAGCACTTGTTCTTGTTCTACTGCCAAACGTACCCGCCGGCGACCCGGGGCTTTCGGTGCTGACGAATCAAAGACGGACATACTGCTGATATCGAAATAGGCTCTGTTCTCGCCTACGTAATAGTCATGATTTTTAGTACAGTAGAGAAGATTATTAGAGAGAACATAATTATTTACATATGCACCCACCTTTTTTACCTCAAACGAACCCACCAAACCGTTCGAAGTTGTATTGTTTGGTTCTGCTACCGCCTCACCGGTCAGCGTGAGGTTTAACTCGCTACCGGTAGCCAGAAAGACGTACGGAACACCGGCTTCCAGAGAGTTCACTTCGTCAAACACGATTTCCTGCAACTGATTGCCCTCTGTAATTTTTCCGGCGACAGCGAAGAATACCCCCCCCGAAATATTTGCGGCTTCGCACGCCTTTGGCAGGCAGATTGTACCATAATTGCCTTCCGTCACCGGGCGGGTGTACGAATCGGTAATCGCCGAAGCGGTGGTTACAAAGATCACATTGGACGGATCAGAATCGGCCGTTGCTTCATTATCTCCTATTGCTACTACAGCATAGCTATACTCTGTTGCTGCGGTAATATTGTTGTCACGGAACGGGAGCATCGTCACACCTGCACCCGCGGTCTCTACTCTGTCACGCGCGCCATTCTTATAACGGATTACGCGATAGCCGGTAGCTCCCTCTACTGCATTCCAGCATGCCTCGAACGATTTAGCGCTAACGTTGATAGCCGCCAATGCTTCAGGAGCAGCCAAATCTTGCGGCATGGAAGCAAAGGTCATAATCTTGTAAATATATTTGGTGCTATTCTCCTCATTTACAAGACGAAGACGGGTTGCCGTGGTGCTATTCAGTTCGACAGAGAAACGATAACATACTCCGCCTATATCAAAATGCAAAGTTGTTTCTAAATCTTCCCATTCAACTAAACCGTAGTTGTATTGTTGCAACTTCAAGTTCTTATTGTCCGAACCGGCACTTGCATAAATATCAATGCGCGCAGCGGAAGCTACCGCCGGCATTTCTATCATACCTGTTGACTTACCAAGCACAATACGTTGCTCAAACTTCTCTCCGGTAAGGGCGTATGCGCCAGTTGTCGAGTATGCACATTTGGCAAAGTTAACTTCATTAACCGTAGCCGTTGTTTCGGCAGTACCCAAATCACTCCAGCCTTCGTCAGCAAGATTCATCACAAAGCGCTCTCTATCTACTGTCGGCGGATACGGACATGTCTGTATTTTCCAGATATATTTCGTACTACCATCTGCATTAGCCAAACGCAAGCTGGTTAACTCGTTGCTGTTCAATTCCGTTACGAAACGATGGCAAACACCTTTGTCTTCAATATGATATGTAGCTTTGTCTTCCCATTTTTGTGCACTATAATCAAATTTCTGCAATGTCAAATATCTGTCGTCAGAGCCACTGCTAGCATATATGATAATTTGTTTGACATTCTTGACTGTCGGCAGTGTAACCATTCCTCCATTTGATAGGCTGTTAATCGCTATACGATTGGTAAAACTCTCACTTGTTTCAGCGCAAGTTGCGCTCTTATCCCACAATGCTGCATTTACCAGCTCGAAGCCATTAATACTGGAAGTAGAATACTCTTTAAGATCAGAATCTTTAATTTCACCCCATGTGCCATCATTGAAATTTGTCTTGATGTAATCTGCCTCTTCTCCGGTAGGAACCGCCTCCGCTTTTACTACATCAGCCCAGTTGTCGCTGAAACGCAGACCGGCAATCTTACCGCCAATCTTCGAACGTTGGCGAATCGTGATACCGCGGATGGATTTAAGACCTTTGGTTGAACCGCTTGTAACAATTTCGCCACTTCCATCTACTGTTGCAAATACATCATTCTCCCCTTCTGTTTTGCTCAGATCCGGATCCAACCACCATGATGCTTCCTCCACATCACCTGTAACATTTCCTGCTTGTTTAGGGGTTACTTTGATAACTACCAAGTGCGTAGAACCGAATGCCAATTCTGCTGTCCAAGTATCCGGGTCTCCATTCCAACCAAGACCCAATTTATAGCCGGAACCCTGCTTGTTTACAAAGAGGCGGGCGCGCTGTGCGCTCGCCGTATAGTTTCCGTCTATGGTCAGAATATCGCCCTTGCCGGTCGCCTCGTTGATTTGCACCAAAGCTGCCAAATAATAAGCTTCCCCTGCGTAAGCATAACTCTTTTGTAAACTATAGATACTGGCACGAGTAACAGGGTTTGCATCTTCAAGAGGGAGATTGGCTAAAATAATCTCTTTCCCTTTTTTATTATCTACATAGTTTCCGTACTCCAGGGTACTTGCAGCCACGACCGGATTTTCGCCTTTTTGATCAGCTGCTTTACCACTGCAATTCCATTGGTCGCCATGAAGATCCTCACCATCTGGCTTGGAAGAGCTCTTTTGATCCGTGTTGGCATAGGTGTACACCTCCAAATGTTCACCGTCTGCATTGAGAGCCTCCGCGCGGAAGAAATCCGTGTAGTCCAAAGGCAGGGTTTGCGTGTAATCGGCATACGCGCACACATACGAGCCTAAAAACAAAGCCAGTAATAGGGAAACTTTTTTCATGGTTGTATTACTTTTAAAGTTAATTGTCCGTTCTATACAAAATTGGTTAACCAATTCAATTCGGCTGCAAAGATACAACAAATATTTTATATATGCAAATATTCGAGCATTTTTTTTGAAAAAAAAGTAATTTTTACACCAAAAATCGGCTTTTCCTACCCCGACCTTAGCCTTTTTACGGCTTTTACATACTCCCTAATGCATAAAAACATAAAAAAATTGCACTTTCTTCTTGTATATGTGCAAAATTTGTTGTAATTTTGCAGCCGGAAAAACGCATCACACATATTTAATACAGCCGGAAATGGAAAAAGAACAACCTCAGGATATCATTATCAAGCATATCCGCCAGCAGTTACAGAGCGGCGAATTGCAGCCGGGAATGCGGCTGCCCGCAGAGCGCAAAATAGCGGAACAGTTCGGCATCAGCCGTGGACATGTACGTACTGCTTTGCAGACCCTGGAGAGTTACGGAATAGTGGAAACCAAGCCGCAGAGCGGCACGTTCATCGTCGGTCTGGACGTAAGCGCCTTGGACGGGCTTTTCGCCGATGTGCTCAAGCTGGATGCCTTTGATTTTGCGTCTTTGGCGGAAATGCGTGCTATACTGGAAGTTAACTCTGCGCGTTTCTGCGCCGAGAGGCGGACGGAGCAGGAGCTGGAAGATATACACCAGGCATTGACTGCTTACGAAGAGGCCTTTGCAGCCAAGGACGCAGAGAAAATGTATGCCACGGATTTTGAACTGCATCGCTGCATAGCGGTTGGAAGCGGAAACAGCACCTTGCGATCCATGCTCATGCTGATCGCGCCGGATATCATGAGTTCCTACCAGAGCCACCAGATGTGTGTGCCATTTGACCCCAAAGCCTTGGAGGAACACCGGCTGTTATACCGCTTCATCAGAGAGCAGAGACCCGAGGTGTGTGCCACATTGATGAAGACACATCTGGACGGCATGTTGCAGTTTGCCGAAACATTGCGAAACAGAAAAGGCGTCGAGTGACGCCTTTTCTGTTATCTGCCGCAGCAGAACTGACCATTTTTTCATTTAACTGGTTTATGAGAAGAAGATACCGCCGTTGATATCGATGTTGGTTCCGGTGATATAATCCGAATCATCACAAGCGAGGAAACATACCAGATCTGCAACATCACCTGCATCTCCTTCGCGGCGGAGCGGATAGATTCCTTTCATACGCTCGCGGTTCTCGGGCGTATTGAAACGGTCATGGAACGAGGTAGCGATCGTACCCGGCGCAACTGCGTTGACGCGGATTCCGTCAGGACCCAACTCTTTCGCCATAGCGCGGGTGAAGACAGCTACTGCACCCTTCGCCGTAGCGTATATGGAAGCACCCGGACCGCCTCCGTCTTTGGCGGCAAGGGAGGAGAAATTCACAATAGCGCCACCACGAGGCATGAACGGTACGACCTCTTTGGTGCAGAGCCAGCAGCTCTTCATGTTTACATCCATAAGGAAGTTATACCAAGCTTCATCCTGCTCGGTGATTTTCTTACGGCCTACGATACCGCCAACTACGTTTACCAGCACATGGATGTCTTGACCGAACGCTTTCTGTGCCTCAGCAACGATGCGTTTCACGTCGGCCTCTTTGGTCATATCGCCCTGAACGATAATACTCTCAGCGCCCAGTTCGGCGATCATGCCTTGCGTTGTTTTGGCATCCTCTTCGTTGTCAAAATAGTTAACTACTACTTTAGCTCCTTCCGAAGCCAGTTTCAGAGACACTGCGCGTCCGATGTCTCGTGCACCACCGGTTACGATGGCTACTTTGCCTTCTAATTTTTTCATAATAATAAGTATTAATAAGGGTTAGTAATTTTGACTATTACGAATTGTCATGCTCTATCTTCTTGCCGAAAAGGAAGACGCAGCAAACGCTGATGGGGACCAATGCGGCACCCATGATGAAGAACGGTGTCCAGTTATCTCCGGCTGTCAGCATCGGGATAAAACAGATCGAGAGGATCGTGCCCAATGTTGCCGCAGCACCACCTAAACCGGCTAACGAACCGACGCTCTTGCCGGTGTACATGTCGCTTGCCAAGGTCTGGATATTATTCATCGTAAACTGGAAACCGAAGAGGATCACCGCCATGCAGATCACGGCCACCATCGGGTCATGCACAAAAGCAACATATATCAATGCCGGCAGGGTAATTAGTGCACCTAAAACGATTGAAGCCTTGCGCGCAAAATTGACGGTTTTGCCTGCACTGACCAAATGGCTCGACATCCATCCGCCGGCAATAGAACCGAGAGCTGCACCCACATACGGAATCCACATATGTGCCGCCAAGGCTTTCAGGTCCATGTTATATTTCTGCCCCAGATAAATCGGCAGCCACGTAACGAACATCCACCATACGGGATCCAGAAAGAAACGGGAAAGGATTACGGCGTAACTCTTGCGGCGCGAGAGTAATTGACCCCAGCTGAGACCTTTGTCATTCGTTACTTTGCACTCCGGCTGACCGGTGATGATATATTCCTTTTCTTCCTCCGTGATATACGGGTGATCCTTCGGACCGGTTTTGCGTAACCACAGCCAAGGAATAACCCATAAAGGAGCTAAGATACCGATGCATATAAATGTCATTTTCCATCCGAAAGAGGCGCATATGAGCGCAATGAGAATCGGCGCGAGAATAGCTCCGATAGATGCACCGGCGTTGAATAAGCCCTGTGCCATGGCGCGCTCTTTCTGCGGAAACCATTCTGCATTGCTCTTCACTGCACCAGGCCATGGACCGGCTACGCCCAAACCCAAGCCGGCACGGAAACCGCAGATGGACTTGACGCCGGTAGCCAGCGCCATAAGCATGTCGCTGACACCCCAGATAAGCGCCGAGAAAGTGAAGCCCAGACGGGTGCCCATCTTGTCATACAGCTTTCCGGACAACATCTGCGAAATGCCATAGGCTACCATGAAGAACATGTTGATATAGGCGAACAACTCCTTACTACGGCTGTTGAATTCCGCATCGGTCAGTCCCTCGCGATCGATCAAGCCCAGATCCTCCACTATGTGCGCCCACATGATTCCGAGCGTGTTGCGGTCCAGATAGTTAATGATGGTGACGATGACGACAAGCGCTAGTATCCACCATCTTAATCCTTTGATTTTCATACGCTTTATAGTTTTGTGTTAGGATAAAAAATCCGCACGCATCGGGGAGAAAGTGTCAATCAAAACACCCTCCTCAAGACATACACATCCATGCCATTCGTCCGGGGCAATATAGTATGCGTCACCCTCCGATATGATTCGTTTCTCATCTCCGATAAGCATCTCGAATTTGCCCTTCGCTACATAGGTGGCTTGGGAGTGATAATGCTCATGAGGAGTGCCGACGGCACCTTTCTCAAAACATACTTTAACTAACATCAACTGGCCATCATAAGCCATTACCTGGCGGCGGACACCAGGACACGGGTTTTCCCATTTGATGTCTTTTGCTAAACAAAAACTTGCACTGTGTGTTTTCATACAATCAATAATTTATAGTGTAAACAATTGGTTTCTCTTTCCCGCGGAGAAGAACCTCTACGGTGGTATGTGTCTCGTCGTCCTCCACCACGCGGATATGCTCCGTTTGAGGCAGATAGCCTTTGGTCAGTTCCAAATTCGGATCGAACAAGCCGTGCGGCTCGATCACCGAAGCAAAGACATGATCCGATTTACCTTCTTGGCGGAAAAGAACAGCAGGCTCGGAACGGAGGTTGTTATCCGGATCATTCGCGCCGGAGCGCACGAGGAATGCTTTAGCACCGGCTTCTGCGTCCATGGTAGTGGTGACGGAATAGAAACGCTCACCTTGAAGGATCGTAAACCACGCATTGCCGGATGTAAGCGCGCTCTCACACTCCTTCCATAGGTGCTCATAGCCGTATGACGAGCCCATAACGGTCAGATGATCCGTTTCTTTGCGAGCCGGGAAAGAAGTGTTGATCATATGTCCGCTGAAATGGAACGGCAGGTCATAGACATGCTTCTCGGGAGACGATAGGCGGAGGATGTCTATCACGATTGGATATTCCGTTCCTGCCATTCTGGGTTGCATCACAGCTATCGTGCGACGCATACGCACGCGTTCCTTGTAATATGCTGCTGTATCCAGTACAGAGACTTCGGAGATGCTGTCTGTCAGCGATGTGTACGTAATCACAGAAGAATATTGCATAGAGGTCTTGTAATCTGCGTGGAAATGCGAAGTGCCATCAACCACCGCTGTGTTATGCGCTACCGTCTGTTGGGCATACGTGTCGTTCTCATGCGTATAACGGCCACCGCTTTTCGACTCGATATTGAGAAACCGCGCTGCGCCGTAGTCGGTCAGGATCTCATTTCCGTCGTCATAGAGGGCAATGGTCATTTTGTCGTAATGACCGTGAGACAAACCATGCGAGGTAGCTTTCATCGTAAACATAAAACCATCCCTCGCTTCGCTGCCACGGATAATAGCCACACCTCCTTGCGATCCGTCAGCACCGTCGTGATAGACCACTGAACGGTAGCGGAACGGCACGGCTTTACCCTCTGCAATTGCTTGAGCCGTCACGCGTCCAGCCTCGGAGAGAACGAACGAACCCTGCTCCGCGGCTATGGAGAGCAGCTGAGGGTCACGGCTCGCCCAATACGCGATATCGACCGCGGCCACAATCTCCTGCGTGCTGTAAGTCTTTTTGAGCGCATCGTTCGTGCGGATGATCACTCCGTCGTACGCCTGCTGCAGCAAGGCATTGACCGCTTTGAGCAGGATACCGTCACGGCGCGCAAAAATATGCAACTCCGGCTCGTTCTTCTCTATCACCTGCGCAAAGAGCATGAATGGCCATATGGCATAACGCAGATAATAGGCGCCTTCCGTAAAATAGCCGTCGGGCGAGAAGAGTTCCTCCATTTGGAGCAGGAAGCCCGCCTTACCGTCCTTTTCAGAGCCGTAGAGTGCTTTGTCCACCAGTTCGCGGTTACCCGTAGCATAGCCGGTCATTCCAACTGCCGCACACGCCCAAGTAGCGTGATTATGCATCCGGTTGAAGGTCGCATAATTAGCCTCTGTACCGCGCTCGATAAACGCACAGACAGGAAACAACAGATTCTGTTCGATACTGTCCCGGTCGGCTGCACTTAAATAAGGATATATGTACGCATACGCCTGCGAGGTATGCACTAACCAAACGGACTCGTTGAGCGTTTGCCAAAACAGCCGTCCCGGCACAGGAGAGCCTTTGTAAGGATGTTCGCCCAAGGAAGGATACATGGCGGCATATTGCAACATCATCTCCCGCACATACGCGGCATACCGCTCGTCGCCCGTATCATCATACAGAAAACCGGCATAATACATCGCATAGTAGTTATTTTTATGCTGCTCATGCGTATAACCGCCGGCAGCATCATGAGGAACAGGCACGTCGATCGGTTGGGACAGAGCCTCGTCCGCCACGGACTTGGCATACGCGTATGAAGCATCATACGCAGAGTTATGACACGCAGTAAGAGTAACTACCAATACGGGCAAAATACTATAAAAAATGTGTTTCATGAGTGCAATAAATTGGTTAACCAATCGAAATTTGGTGCAAAGATACAACAAAAGTTTGAAATACACAAGTATTTCTTAAAAAAAATTGAAAAAAAAGCCCCGATGGACGTTTTTTTCAATGTACAATGTACAATTTACAATGTACTAATGGCTTTTAGAGTTTAGTACAAGGTTCTAATATCCGTACGGACTCATCTGTTTGTACCAAAGCCAATAGGACGCTTTGTGAATTGTGAATTACCTTTAGCCTTTCGCCCCCCATATTTATTGCTGTTTCATGCTATTTTATCAGTCCACAAATTTAACAAATTAAACAGATTTATTTTTCTTGGTCAAAAAATGCAAAGAATATAATGCGGGATACTATCCCACGTAACTAACGAAGAAAATACCGGCATTAAATGCCGGGGTATAGTAAGGGTATAGCAAAGGTATACGATTAACTGGAAGTTAGGCGGAAAATAAAAGGTGAAGGATGCTTATGACATTAGAAAGAGGGTATTTTTTTTCAAAAGAGGTGTAATTACGTGGCAATGAGTCATTTACCATTTTTCATTTACGGTGCAAAGGTAGCCCAAGAGTAGCGCAGGAGTAGCGCAAAGGTACGGCTTTTTTTGATATACGCAAAAAAAATCGCCCCGAAGGACGATTTTTCTTACCTTTAGCCTTTATAATGCCTTTTAACGGATCTCGGCGCCGAGGGCGTTGTACTTAACACCATTCTTGATGATCACGAGTTGTCCGTTCTCGAAGAACTTAACAGCCTTGCTCTCAACAGCGGTGTTGTCGATAGCGGTAGTTTCCTTCTTCATAACAAGTACGATCTCGGTTACGTTGAACGCAGCTTTGTCATCGCCTTTGTAGAACTGCACGATAAGCTCATTGTCAATAGAAGCCAAGAGGGCACGTCTTTCGTCGGTCAAGGGCAACTCTACATAACCGTCACCGGCAGTCATATCACTAATACCGCCGATATGACCACCTTCTTCCCAAGACTTCTTGAAGTTCACTTCAAAATCCGAGCGTCCAGCCTCGTGATATACACGGATAGCGGAATAGTCGTTCCAATCGACTGTGGTTGCGATAGCGGGATAGAAGAGCATCGGGTCATTTTCCCATCCGTCTGCCCAATAGAGACCTCTCCACATAGTAGTCATGCCTTCGCGACCTTCTACTTCGTTCAGTTCCACTTTTGTTACCGTGAAATGATTGCCGACGATCTCCAGGCCGTGCGCCTTGATGGCCTCTACAGCCCCCGGCGTGAGGTACAGTTCGTAAGCGCCGTCACCGCTAATCCACGCATTCTTACGCGAGCCGGCGATGTTTACGCCATTTGCTTTGAATTCAATACCGTCAGAGGCGTCGCTGAAGAACACTTTCAGTGCATCCCCCGGCTGTGCGTTCTCAAAAGTAGTGGCGTTCAAATTGAGGGCAGTCCCCCACGTAACTGCGTGGTTCCCCGTCCAGATGTCCGTTGCATTGATGGTCATTGCTGCGAAAAGCGCAGCCAAAAGAGTAATTTTTTTCATAAGTTTTAAAAATTTGTGGAGAAGGGGCAGGCACATACCTGCCCCTTCTCCGGTTAATAATTAATATTGTTTGATCCGAAGATCCTTGAGTGTCATGCCACCTTCGTAGCAGTTGACGGACCAGCAGTTACGCTGGATACCGTAGATACGCTGGGTGTAGGTGACGATGTCGTTGATATACATGACGAGGACGGAGTTATCGGTATAGATATCGATCTTATAGGTATTGTCCTCGGGTGTATCGAAAGCATAACTTCCGCCGCCCTTGAGTTCCCATTTGCCCTGCTCTTCCTCGAAGCGGATAAAGTGCTTGTCTCCGTCGGGGCATACCATGATGGAGTAGTATTTCTCGTAGGTCTTATCGCCATCCTTGCGGTCTCCGCGGACGAAAGAGATGCCGAACCGGTCCGCCTTGGAGTCCGTAGTGACGGTCATGGAGAGGTGGTTGTGGTAGCCGAGGGTGCTGAACATGACGGAGCTGTATGCCGCCATGGTATAGACGCTGTCGGCTATGGTGAGGTTACCCTCCTCGATGCCCCAGGTCTTGACCACCTTCACGTCCTTTGCCGCCGCGTACTTGTCGTTCATCGCCGGAACCGGGGCAAGGTAGAGCGTACCGTCCTCGCGTTGCATGAGCTTGTGCGCTACGAGGGTACCGCCCCATTTGGGTTCCGCCTCGGCAGAGATGTCGGTGTTGTCCTTACCGCGGCGCTCGGGGCACCACCCCCACATATACCGGTCGGTACCGTCGGAAGCGGTGTTGCCGGCATAGAAAGCACGGCAGTCGAGTGCGCCCTCCTTGGAGTCGGGCCAGTTGGGGTTAGTAGCCGCCTTGAGTTCGTCGATGGTCTTGCCCTTGAGGTAGTGCACGCGGCGCTCGAAAGCGGACATGTCGCTATAGGTGAGGTACCACCAGTCGCCCATCTTGAACACGTTCGGACACTCGAGGAAACGATCCCAGATCATCTTGGAGAAGGCGCCTTTGTGTTCCCAATTCTTGAGGTCTGCAGAGACAAACTCGGCAAGCACCCCGTTCTCATTGGGCTTGGCCGGATCCGGTGGCGTTTGTCTAGTAGCCACGATCATGTGCCATCCGTCTTCCATACGCCAGATATATGGATCACGGAAATCCTGCAAGCTGATATAGCCGTAGTCCGCACCGCGGAGACGGAAGAGCGGATCCTTGGTCCAGGTCACGAAATCAGGGCTGGTAGCGCGCATGACGACCTGACGGTCCTCATCGGCGGCGGGTTTGTACCGCTCGCCGGTGTAGTAGATGTAGTAGAGTTTAGCCTCCTCGTCATAGACGATACACCCGGTACCGAGAGCAGCGTCCTGCTCGCCGGCGAGTCCGGTAGGCAGCACCTCGCCCATCTGGGTATAAGTAGCGGCATCCGTCGTACGGAGTCCCCAGAGCGGGTGGAAGGTCTGGTCCATGTTCTTCTCGAAATTATGGAGGTAGAGGATCTTATAGTCCTTAGCCACCGGATCATAGAACGGCAGCGGGTCACCGACCGAACCGACGGAGGGTTTGTAATAAGTCGTAGTGGCTGCCTCGTCCGACGCATTGAAATAGTCGGTTGTGGACTCCCAGTCCTTCTGCTCCTGCGGGATATTCTCCTGGCATGCTGTAAACAATGTACAAAGGGACAATGTACAAAGTACAAGAGCTATTTTACTGATTGTTTTCATATGTCCTTATTGTTTGAGATAGTTAAACGCATTTTCGGTTATCTTCTCCACGTTGTGGTGGTAGTAGTCCTTACCTTCGTCGGAGATGGTGTACCAGTCGTAGCAACCGGAGCCGATACAGATGATTGCGCCGTGGTCAGCGGTCCGCTTGAACTCCCACGCCACTACGGCGTCGTTACCGCCGGCGATGTCATAGGCACCTGTCTTCTGGCGGAAGACCTCGCGGTCGTCGTATCCGCCCCAGTCGGTACCGATATGGTACTGTGCGGTGGAGTTGGTGATCTTGTATCCCTCGTCGCAGGTATAGACATGATCGGGTGCGGTCGGGTTCATGGTCAGGTTCTGCCAGAGGGCATGGTCGGTATGTCCGGTGATAGCGAACTCCCACGGATTTCCTACGCGATCGGCCTCCGCCTCTTTGCCACCCCATGCGTTATTCGGGAAGCACTCGGCTTCGCCCAGGAAGAACGGCAGGTTAACGGCATAGCGGGTAAGGAGGAACGAACCGCCTGCCTGGTAGAACGATTTGAGTTTGTCCAACGCCAGCGGATCCATCACTTCGGGCGCAGCCTGTACAAAGCGCTCTTTGCCCTCCAGACCTCCGTCCACATGGAAGTGCCACCAGATAACCTTGCAGTCGGTCAGCACCACGCGGTTAGCCGCCAGATCGGTGAACGAAGCATAGTCGGAGTTCTCCACATTAGCCAGCATCCAGTTGACTGCCTCCTGCTCCTCGGGGTTGAGTTGGGCTACCGTCTGAGCCAGACCGAGATAGAGGACAACGGGGTTGCCTTTCTCCTTGACAGTAACGGTATACGTGGTCGAAGCGGTGTTATACGCAACGGTGAACTCAACCGGATTAGTAAAGTCGCACGGCACTCCGGCACGCGGAGAGAGCGTAGCGCCATCGGTAGTCTTAACCGTCGGAACGAGGTTCTTGAGGTCCGTGCCGACCGGTACGGAGACGGAGATGGTTCTGGCGGTCTGGTCGATGATACCTAAGTAGGTCTCGTTGAGGGCGAAGGAGAGGATACGCGCCTCGTCATGCTTCACCGATACTTTATAGTCCTGGAAGACATTGCCGTTCGTCACGCGGATAGCGAGCGGGGTAGTCATGTTCACCTTTTCGCCCACCTTGTGGTTCGCGGTAGCACCGGCAGAGAGATCCAGACGGGTGATCGTCATGAGTTGGTCGTCATGGTTCTCCGGCACTCCTACCACCACGGTACGCGCCGCATGATCCACCACGCCGGCATAGGTATCGAGCATGAGACTGTCTATCTTACAATCGCCGTTGACAGCGAAGGAGTTGTCCCACTTGTTGCAGGAAGCGAGGAATAAGGAGCAAGGAATAAGGAATAAGGACAAATATGCCTTAATAATATATTTTGCTTTCATAATTATCAATTATCAACTATCAATTATCAATTATCAATTATCAATTGCGCCCCGCGCATTACCATCCTCCTATATTTTGTTTGTAATGTCCGTTGGACGCCGCTACCTGCTCATGCGGGATAGGCAGATACTCGTTCTTGTTCGCCGTGAACTTGGCGGTAGAATAGATACGGCAGTCGTTGGTTTCCTCGAGGTAGTACTTGTTGATCACCTGCTCGGCTTCTCCCCAGCGCACGAGGTCGAAGAACCGCTCGGACTCCATAGCGAGTTCCAGACGGCGCTCCATCTTGACTTTGGCAAGCGCGTCGGAGTAGTCGCTATAGGGTTTGATAAAGATACGTGCGCCATAGTTGGTGTCATATCCGGCGAGCATGGCGGTACTGCGTGCAGCGCGGTTGCGGATCCGATTGACGATGGGGACCGCCTCATCGCCGCGGCCTAACTGAGCCAATGCCTCGGCACGCATCAGGAGCACGTCGGCATAACGAACAACGATACGGTTCATCGGGGTACCGAACCACAGGGCGGAGCGGATGAGGTAACCGCCGTCGGGATCCACGTTGTGTTTCAGCGTCACGTAGTAGCCGTAGAGGCCGTTGGAGCGGCTCCAGTTCTGGGTGCGCTTCATCATGTAGTTCGGGTTGAACTCATAGGGAAAGTCGGGGATACCTACCGTCAGCCAGAGGCGCGGATCGGCGGTCTCGGTCTTGGGATCGAAATCTTTCTGGTTGAAGGACTCGATATACGGCAGACCGTTGGCGTCCGTGCGGAAGGCGTTGACGAGGTTCTGGCTCGGTTTGTAGAAGTCGCAACCGCCCTCGATACGTGACGGAACCATCAGACCGTACGACCAGTTGCAGTTACCGAGGTTGGTACCGTCGTTGGTCGAATACTGCATTGCCCAGAGGCTCTCCTTGCCGTTCTCGTACTGCGGCTCGGGACGGAAGTTATTGTGGAAATCGTCCTCCAGTTCGTAGCCGGCAGGGGCATAGATATTCTCCTCGGTGTAGGTGATCACTTTCTCCAGATCCTCGCGGTTGATGGAGGTCACCGCATGGCTGTTCGGATCGTCCTGACGATAGGCCTTGTAGAGATACACCTTGGCGAGCAGACCGGCAGCCGAAGCCTGGGTAGGACGGCCTTTGTCCGCCTGGGTCGGAGGCAGTACGGAGTAAGCGTACTCCAGATCGTCGGCGATGAGTTGCCAACCCTCGTCGTTGGTGTACTTGGTGTTGGAGAGGTTGTTATAGTCCGCCTGCTTCATGTTCGGGTCGATGACGAACGGTATGTTCTTATAGAGCCGTTTGAGCAGGAAATGGCCGTAGGCACGCAGGAACTTCATTTCACCCAGACGCTGCGCCTTGAGCTGATAGGTATCCGGCATGGCGTTGAGGGCGTCGATAGCCGCATTGACACGGCTCAGACAGTTGTAGAGACGCACCCACATATCGTTGATATTCCAGTTGGTGGTCATGATACCCTGGCTGATCTCCAGCTGGTGGAAGACATCACCATCGTTCTCGGTACTACCGCCCTTGTAGGCGTCGTCCGAACGGACATCATAGTTCCACATAGAGAAGGACGAGTTGACATCCTCCGCAGAGATGAACACCGCATACGCGGAGATCACCACGTTGTCAATATACTGCGGGTCGTTCACCTGATCCTCGCTCAGGATACCTTGTGGAACATCCTGATTGAGGAAGTTATCGCAGGAAGCGAAAAGCAAGGTACAAAGGGACAAAGTACCAAGTACTATTTTATTGAATGTTTTCATAACTTTCTACTTTAAACTTTTAAACTTCATTAAACTTTCAACTTTAAACTTTCAACTTAGAAAGTCACTTTCGTTCCCAAGGTTACGGTCAGCGGGATAGGATAGCCGAAGGTCGGGTTCTCAGGATCCACACCGGTGAACTTGGCAGAATGGATGGTGAACACATTCTGAGCGGAAACGAACCAGCGCCAGTTCTGCATCAGCATCTTGTCGCAGGCTTTCTTGGGCAGGTTGTATCCTAACTGGATGTTACGCAGTTTGAGGAACGAACCGTCCTCTACGAAATACGTGCTGACACGGTCCTCGTTATTATTATCGCTGTTCGAGAGTGCAGGGATGTCGCTGTTGGGATTAGAGAGCGACCAGGCGTCTAACACGCGCGTACCTTTATTTAAGAAAGGAACATTGATTGCCGACAAGAAATCGGTCTGCTCCTTGTAATCCTTGGTAATTACCTGCGCGCCGCCTACTCCTTGGAAGAATACGGTGAGATCGAAGCCCTTGTACTCGAAATAGAAGTTAGCACCGAAGGCTACAGCAGGGATCGGCGAATAGATCCAAGTCTGGTCCTTCTCGTTGATGACGCCGTTGCCGTCGAGGTCGCGGTAGCGGATACGGCCGAGGCCTGCGCCCTCCTGGATAGCGTGGTTGTCAATATCGTCTTGGCTCTTGAAGAGACCGTCGGCGATATAACCTACCTGCGAACCTATCGCGTGTCCCACTACGGACTCTACGCCGTTACCGCCGAAACGGCCGCTGGCGGCTACTGTCTCAGGCATATCAATCACTGTGTTTTTATAGTGCGAGAGGTTGGCGGAGATGTCATATTTGAAACCGGTCTTGGTTTGGTTGCGGTAGCCTAACTGCAACTCGATACCCATATTGTCCACTGCACCGGCGTTCACCCATTGGGTACCGCCCTCCCCCATCGCACCGATACCTACCATCTCCACGAGAATATCGCGGGTCTGCTTGTAGTACCAGTCGAATGTACCGTAGAAAGTCTGCTGGAAGAAAGAGAAATCGAGACCGACGTTGGTCTGGGTGGTCGTCTCCCATTTGATATCATCGTTGCCCACCTGAATACGGCGGAAGCCGGACGGCAGGATATGACCGCCGTTGGTGCCGGCGATGTCGTAAGACGTACCGTAGCTCTGTCCGCCGTTCTCGTTCACGCCATAGTTGGATTCATAGATGGTATAACGGGCGGTAGAGGATATATCCTGGTTACCGGTCTGTCCCCACGAAGCACGGAGCTTGAGGTCGTTGAGCCAGTTCGACGCACCGCGCATGAACTTCTCCTCACTGATACGCCATCCGGCGGATACGGAGGGGAAAGTAGCAAAACGGTTGTGTTTACCGAAACGGCTCGAACCGTCGTGACGGAGCGTGAAGGAAACGAGGTAACGGTTGTCGTAGGTGTAGTTGGCTTTACCAAAGAACGAGATCAGCGAGTAACTGCCAGCGCCACCGTATGCCTGCGCCTTGCCCGTTCCGGCAGAGGGCCACATGTATGTCGGATTAAGGACGATGAAATCCTCCTTGTAGGCAGACCCCCAGTCACTGATCTCGCGGTTGAGCTCGGTACCTAAGAGGAAGTCCGCACGGTGCTTGCCGATCTCAAGGTTATAGGTGATGATAGCGTTCCACATCCATTTGAGCCAGTGCTCCTGCTTGTACTCCACGGCGTTCTTGTCATTGGCTACCACGCCTTCTGCAATAGGATAAGTGAAGAAGCGCTGTTTCTTCTGGGCGTAGTCAATACCCGCAGTAGTGCGGATATTCAGTCCCTTTACAGGGTTGATATTGATAAACGCATTACCGAAGATACGCCAATAAGTATAGCGGTTGTTCTTATTGTGTTCCAGAATAGACACCGGATTCTCATATTTCGGGAAAAGGCTGGCGGAAGGAGCTTGTGCCAGCGTTTCGCCGTCTGCCTTATATACCGGCAGCAAGGGGTTATATTGCAACGCGCTCTGGATATAACCGCCCGGGGCGGCTACCTCAGAAGTGCGGTTCAGCGTGAAGTTCTCACCGATCGTCACATAGTCCTTCAGAATCTTGTAATCGCTGTTGATACGCGCCGAAAAACGGTCGAAATCCGTAGTCTTGATGATACCCTCGTTCTTGTAATAGCCTAATGAGAAGAAGGAGCCGCCTTTCTGGTTTCCGTTCGAGACAGCCACATTATAGTTCTGTATTACGCCCGGGCGCGTTACCTCGGAGAACCAATCGGTGTTACTTGCCGGAGTGGTACCTGCCTCGTCAAGATACTTATTGAGCATGACACTGTTTAATACCGGCTGTCCTTGTGCATTATAGCCCCAATCGTAGCGATAGTAGGGATTGAAATTTGGATCTTGTTGACCGTCGTTGATATACGCCTGCCAAAGCGCACGGCCGTATTGCTCTGAATTGAGCACCTTTATGCGGTTGACATACGACTGAACGGCTACGCTTGCATCCAGATCCACGCGGATCTTACCCTCGGCGCCCTTCTTGGTGGTGATTACGATCACACCGTTGGCGGCACGCGATCCGTAGATAGAAGCCGAAGCGGCATCCTTCAACACCTGGATAGACTCGATGTCATTCGGGTTGAGCTCGTGCATGCCGGAGGTGGTAGGTACACCGTCAATGATGTACAACGGCGCATTGGACGAGTTGAGAGAACCCACACCGCGGATCTGCACTCCGGCGGACCCCGAAGGATTACCGTCGGCTGAGATATTCAGTCCCGGCACTTTACCCTGCAAGGCTTTCATGGGGTTGTTCTCCTGTTGTTTCTCCAGATCCTTGGCGGAGATAGCCGTCACGGCACCCGTCAAATCCGCCTTGCGCTGGGTGGTATAACCGGTGACCACTACCTCCTCCAGCACCTCGCTGTCTTCGGCGAGACTGATACGGAGGTTGGCGGCGGCTGCCACGTTCTGAGTCTTGTAGCCCACATAGGAGATCACCAACTTGGCTCCCGAGGCTACGTTCAATTGGAAATTACCATCGAAATCCGTGATGGTACCATTCGTTGTGCCTTCCTCGAGTACCGAGGCGCCGATCACCGGTTCACCGGTTTTCTCGTCCACAATCACACCCGTAGCCGCCACCTGCGCAAACACAGGCGCTACAGCGAGCACGAAAGCGAATAAGGCCGAAAGAATAAATCTTTTCTTCATGATATTTGAATGTTAAACAATACAGCAGAACTTGGATTTTCCAAATTCCGCTGCAAAAGTACGTGCTTTTTGGCACATGCGCAAATATCTATGTTGCAAAAGATGCTACAGATGTTGCAGTGCAACAAATAGCATATATTTTGCAACACTTATGTCATTCCATGAATGTTGCATCTTATCGTTCAGATGGCAGGTGACCGAAGTATTCCTTATAGCATTTGGTGAAATAGCCGGCGGAGGAGAAGCAAAGCTCGAGGGCTACCTGCTGTACCGTCATGTCTGTGGTATGGAGAAGCTTGTCCGCGCGGATGAGCCGGCGCTCCCGGATATAGTCAAGCGGCCCCTTGCCGGTCACGGTCTTGACACGGCGGAAGAGCTGGGTGCGGCTCAGCTGAAGCATCGACCCCAGATACTCCACGCTCAGGTTCTGATCCGTCAGATGATCATCCACCGCCTGTTTCAGCCGCTCGGCAAACGCTTCATCCCGATAGCTGAGCTGGATTGCCTCCTGCACATCCTCCAACTGGGGCAGGATCTCCTGTTTGATTTCCTGCTGGAGTTTGACCTGATTGGCAATAATATAGCCCGCAGCGAGTAGAAAAAGTGCAATCAAGACGATTAGCCAGGTAATAAGCAAGGCCTTGTCATAACGCAACTGTCTCCATTTGCTTTCCGTCTGGGTTTGGAAGAGATGGAGAGTCTCCAGATCGCGGGTGATCGCCTCGTCCTGCCTGAGCATCGGGTAAGCAATGGATGCATCTACCAAAGTCGTCTCCAACACCGTGTCCCGCACAAAAGGCTCGCCGTGCAGGATCTGCGCCGCCGTTGCAATCACCATGTCACCGCGGGAGGAATAGGTAGCCGAACAGGTGATCTTGCCCTCTACTATGGCCCTCAGTCCGAGTTGGATACCGTCCACTCCCATGATGGGGACACCCCCCGCTGCTTCGGCGGCACCGATCGCCATGAGGTCGTTATGCGCCACAATCACATCAGGTATGGTGTGGTCACGCAGGTACGCGGACACTGCCTCGCGGGCGTTCTCCTTATACCATCTGCCCATCACCGAATGTACCACCACGCCTTCGGGCAGGTCGTCCATCAATCCCTTATGGCGCAACGTAGCCGGCGTAGAACCCGGCAGACCCGCCACCTCCAAGACGGTGAAATTTGAAGATTTGAATTGTGAATTGTGCTTTGTGCATTGTTCTCTCACCCACTCTGCCATGAGTTGCCCAACCTTGTAGTTATCGCCGCCGATGAAAGCGGTCCACTCGTCTCCGGTGACCCTCCGGTCCGCTACAATGACGGGGATACCGGCTCTGTACGCCCGCGTCACCGCCGGTTTGACCTGCTCCGCCTGGTTGGGGCTCACAATCAGCAGATCCACCCGCTCCGCGATGAAACTGTCTATCTGGGCGCATTGCAGTTCGTTACTGCCATAGGCGATACGACGGCTGAGCACCATCTCCGGATGGAGCAGCAGCTCCCGCTCCATCTCATAGTTCATCTTCTGCCGCCAGGCATCGTCAAGGCACTGGCTCACGCCTATCTTGTACTGCGGTTGAGGGGTATTGCAAGCCGTCAGAAAAGCGGCTGCCACAAGGAGAGTGGTAATTATGTTTCGCATGGTTACAACATTTTTCAAACGATAACGGGTGCAAAAGTACAAAAATATTTTGATATATGCAAAAAAAAGTGTATCTTTGCAGAAAATTTTGAGTATTATGACAGTACAAGAGCGATTGGCCGCGTTGCGCGGCGAGATGCGTGAGCAGGGTTTGGCGGCATACATCGTGCCGGGTAACGACCCTCACGCAAGCGAGTATATGGCGTCCCACTGGTGCGAGATGCAGTGGCTGAGCGGGTTCAACGGGGAGAGCGGCACCGTGGTGGTGACGATGGACAGAGCGCTTCTCTGGACCGACAGCCGGTACTACCTGCAGGCGGGTATCGAACTCAAAGACAGCACCATCGAGCTCATGCGCGAGAGCGACATCGACTGCCCGAGCGTGGCGGAGTGGCTGACAAAGGAAGGTGAAAGGTTAAAGGTGAAAGGTGAAAGGTTCGTTGTAGGTGTCAACCCCGAGATGTTCTCCGTAAATGACTTCCAAGAATTGAAAGAGAAATTAGAATCTTTCAATTTTCAGCTTTCATCTTTCAATTTAATACAACCCATCTGGACGGAAGGTCGTCCGGCTATCCCGAGCGACAAGTTCTATGCCTACCCTGCCGACTACGCGGGCGAGACGGTGGAGAGCAAGTTAGCGAGGATGCGGGAGAAGTTAGCCGCCATGCATGGCGACTCGATGATCATCAGCGCATTGGACGAGATAGCCTGGCTGCTCAACATCCGCGGCAACGACGTGGAGTACAACCCCGTGGTGATCAGTTACGTGGTGCTCGAAGCGGACAAATGTACGCTGTTCGTCAACCCTGGGAAGATCGACTCCGCCGCGCAGAACTACCTCGATTTCAACCACATCGACATGCAACCGTACGAGGCGGTGTTTGACTATATCCGCGGACTGCAAGGCACGGTTTTCTACGACGGCGCGAAGGTAAACGAGGCGTTGTTTGAGGCAATCAAGACAAAGGCGGTGAATACACAGTCCCCCATCTTGGTGGACAAGGCGAAGAAGAACGCCGTCGAGTTGGACGGCGAGCGGAGAGCCATGCGGCTCGACGGTGCGGCACTGACGAGGTTCTTCAAGTGGCTGGAAGAAGAAGCATTTAAGAATACAGACCGCTGCGCTGACAGAGTACAGACCGCTGCGCTGACAGAATGGGATCTGATGGAGAAGTTGCATGAGTTCCGGGCGATGGGCGAGGGCTTCGTGGAGGAGTCGTTCGGCACGATAGCCGGTTATCAGGGCAACGGCGCGATCGTCCATTACGCAGCGACGAAAGAGAACTGCGCCGAGGTGCGCAAAGAGGGCATGCTGCTGCTCGACAGCGGCGGTCAGTACCTCGACGGTACGACGGATATCACCCGTACGACATGGCTCGGCGGACGGATCCCGCAACAGGCGAAAGACGACTACACCTACGTGCTGAAGGGGCACATAGCCCTGGCACGGGCACGTTTCCCGCGCGGCACGAGAGGCAACCAGCTCGACGCCCTCGCCAAGCAGTATATGTGGGCAGCCGGTATCACCTTCGGTCACGGCACGGGTCACGGCGTAGGGCATTTCTTAGGATGCCACGAGGGACCGCAGAACGTGCGCACCGACAATAACCCCACGCCGCTGGAGGCAGGACATATCGTCTCCGACGAGCCGGGTATCTACCGCACCGGCAAATGGGGCATCCGCACGGAGAACCTCATCACCGTCATCCCCGCCAAGCAGACCAAAGAGACGACCACCGAAGACGAATGGCTGGCGTTCGAGACGCTGACCCTCTGTTTCTACGACACCAACCTCATCGAGATGTCGATGATGACGGAGGACGAGATAGACTGGCTCAACGCCTACCACGTACGCGTCTATAAAGAGGTCAGCCCGCTGCTGAACGAAGAGGAGCGGAAGTACCTGGCGCGCAAATGCAAGGCAATTGAGGTTTAAGATTTAGGATTTAAGATTTAGGATTTAAGATTTAAGATTTAAGATTTAGGATTTATATGAAAGAGAACAAGATTGACAACCGATTATTCAACCCGTACATTATTGAGGAGCGGCAGTTGAATATCACCCAACTGGATGTATTCAGCCGGTTGATGATGGACCGGATCCTATTCCTGAGCGGAGAGGTGGTAGGCGATAACATGGACACACTGGTAGCCCAGCTGCTGTTCCTCGACTCCGTGAACCACGACCCGATCAACCTGTACATCAACTCGCAGGGCGGCGAGGTCTATTCGGGTCTGGAGCTGATTTCCGTGATGCGGTTCATCAAATCGCCGGTCTATACGACCGTCTTGGGTCTGGCGGCGTCGATGGGCGCCGTGATTGCCTCGAGCGGCGAGAAAGGTCACCGTACCGCCCTGCCCTACTCGCGGTTCATGATCCACCAGCCCAGTTCCGGCATCGGATACTCCACATTCAAAGATCAGGCTATCCACCTCAAAGAAATGGAAAGCCTGAAACAGGATTTGTACAAGATCCTCGCTGAGAACAGCGGTCAGAGCATCGATGAGATCGAGGCGCTCTGCGACCGTGACAAATGGATGAAAGCCGAAGAAGCCATTAAGATGGGCTTCCTCGACTCCGTGATTGCTTAAAGCAGTTCTACCGACCGGTTGACGAACTTGGCGAGTGCTTCGCCCTTGAGTTGACCGGAAGCCAGAAGCGCGATGTCGATGAGTTGTTTGATGCGCTCATCTTCGCCCTCCAACTTGCAGACCGTCTTGATGACGGTCTCTTTTTTAGGCTCCTCGCCTTCTTTCTCTGCTTTCTTCTCGACCTCTTCCTCTACCTGCTCGGAGGTCTCTTTGTTGACGAGCTCCTGAATGAGCGGGTGCGCGGTGTTGACAACGAGGTTGTACTGGTCGGGCATCTGACCGTAGAAGGACATGCCCTGCTGGTGGGCGGACATCTCTTTCATACGGCGCATGAACTCGTTCTGGGTCAGGAAGACCGGCAGTGCGTCCGCAGCCGCAGCCTCGCAGGTGACGAAGTAACGGAGTTTGTCCTCGGCACTCGGCAGCAAGCCCTCGAACGCTTTGCGCAGTCCCTCTTTCTGCTCGTCAGTAAACGTATCCTTGGCGGTATCCTCCTTGCGGATGAGGTTCTCGATGGTGTCGGAGTCAATGCGCACGAACCGCAGCTTGCCTTCCTCGCTCTTCTGCTCCGCCTGCGACATGGCGTGTACGTCCAGTTCGCCGTCCATCAGCAGGACGTCATAGCCCTTCGCTTTCGCGCGCTCGATATAGGTGTAGTGCGCGTCGGGGTCGTTGGTGTAGAGGAGCACGAGGTTGCCGTCCTTGTCGGTCTGCGCGTCCTTGACCTGCGCCTTGTATTCCTCCAAGGTGGCGTACTTGCCGTCCAGGTTCTTGAGGAGGGCGAAATCCTTTGCCTTCTCGTAGAACTTCTCGTCGGTCAGCATACCGAACTGGATGAACATCTTGATGTCGTCCCATTTCTTGGCGAACTCGTCCTTGTCGGCTTTGTAGAGCTCGGCAAGTTTGTCGGCTACCTTCTTGGTGATGTAGCCGGAGATTTTCTTGACGTTGTTGTCGCTCTGGAGGTAGGAACGGCTGACGTTCAGCGGGATATCCGGGCTGTCGATCACGCCGTGCAGCAGCGTCAGGTACTCCGGTACGATGTTCTCCACCTCGTCGGTCACATAGACCTGGTTGCAATAGAGTTGGATCTTGTTGCGATGTACGTCGAGGTTGGACTTGATCTTCGGGAAATAGAGGATACCGGTGAGGTTGAAGGGGTAGTCCACATTGAGGTGGATATGGAACAGCGGCTCGTCCATCTGGGTCGGATAGAGCTCGTGGTAGAACTTGTCGTAGTCCTCGTCCTTCAGTTCCGACGGTTTGCGGGTCCAGGCGGGGTTGGTATCATTGATGATATTCTCCTCGTCGAGTTCCACCTCCTTGCCGTCCTTCCACTCTTTCTTCTTGCCGAAAGCGATCTCGACGGGCAGGAACTTGCAGTACTTGCGGAGCAAACCCTCGATGGTGGCGTCCTCCAGATACTGGCTGAACTCGTCGTCTATGTGCAGGACGATATCCGTACCGCGCTCGGCTTTGATGGTGTCCTCCATCGTATATTCGGGGTCGCCCTCGCAGCTCCAGTGAACAGCTTTCGCGTCCTCTTTGTACGACTGGCTGAAGATCTCCACTTTCTTGGAAACCATGAAGGCGGAATAGAAACCGAGACCGAAATGACCGATGATGGCTTCCGTCTTGTCCTTGTACTTGTTGACGAACTCCTCGGCGCCGGAGAAAGCAATCTGGTTGATGAACTTGTCCACCTCCTCGGCGGTCATGCCGATACCGTGGTCGGAGACCGTGAGGGTCTTCTTCTCCTTATTTATAGACACGCGTACGCGCGTATCGCCCAGGTCGCCCTTCACCTCGCCTACCGACGAGAGGGTTTTCAGCTTGGTCGTGGCATCGACGGCATTGGAGATCAGCTCACGCAGGAAGATCTCATGGTCGGAATACAAAAACTTCTTGATGACGGGGAAGATATTATCGCTCGTTACCCCAATGTTACCTTTACTCATATCTGTGTTGATTTAAAATACCGAACAAGTATCTTCAATTTCTGTGCCAGCAGGAAAATATCTGCCAAAATGGCAGTTACCCTTGCATATTTCAAAAAAAAGCAGTACCTTTGCAGCCGTTTTGCGGCTGAAAGACCGGACAAAGTAACACAATGAACGAATTTTTAGAAACAGAAGAACAGATTTTAAAGATGCTCAAGACCGTTTTTGACCCCGAGATACCGGTCAACGTGTATGACTTGGGGTTGATTTACGGCATAGACATCAAAGACGACGGGCTCTGCGAGATTACGATGACGCTCACCGCGCCGTCCTGTCCCGCGGGCGATTTTATCGTAGAGGACATACGCCAGAAAGTGGGCTCCGTGGAGGGCATCAAGGATGTGAACGTGAATATCGTCTTTGAGCCCGAGTGGAGCAAAGATATGATGAGTGAAGAAGCCAAATTAGAGTTAGGATTCTTGTAAATTTGAAATCATAAATTTGAAATCATAAATGATTTACTTTTTATCCGACGCACATTTGGGCAGTCTGGCGATTGAGAGAGGCTGGGCGCACCAGAAGAAGCTGATTGACCTTCTGGAGGAGATGAGCAAGGATGCCGTCTCCATCTACATGTTAGGCGACATGTTCGATTTCTGGATGGAGTATTTCATCCACGACAAGTCGAAGCGGCAGTTCCACCCCTTCTGCAAAGAGATACGCAAGCTGGTGAAGCAGGGCATCCACGTACACATGTTCATCGGCAACCACGACCTCTGGACCTTCGGCGGTCTGGCGCAGCTGACGGGTGCGGAGATTCATTACGAGCCCTGCACCATCATCCGTTACGGCAAATCGCTGTACCTCAGCCACGGCGACGGACTGCTGCCCTCCGACTGGAAGAGCCTCTACCCCAAACCGGTGATGAAGAAGATCAAGCGGTTCATGCAGCTCCGTAAGATTTTCAACAACCCGACGCTGCAGTTCCTCTTCCGCTGCCTACCGCCCGCATGGGGCAACAAGTTCGGCTACGGATGGGCGAAGAAGAGCCGACTCAAGGAGATCGCCAACCCCTGTCCGTACAAAGGCGAGGACAAGGAGGAACTGGTGCTTTTTGCCAAAGACCAGGAGAAACAGGGCAACCACCGCGACTACTATATCTTCGGGCACCGGCATATAGAACTCGACCTGCAGATCGCCTCCGGCAGCCGCGTGGTGATTTTGGGCGACTGCTTCCAGCAATGGACCTACGCCAAACTGGACAATAAAGGGCAGTTGACGCTGCATAATTTTTAATTCGTAATTCGTATATGCATACAAGAGAAGAACAATTAGCCGCGTTCGGACGGCTTTTGGATATCATGGACGACCTCAGGGAGAAATGTCCGTGGGACCGCAAACAGACTTTCGACAGTCTCCGCCAGAACACCATCGAGGAGACCTACGAATTAGCCACCGCCATCTCGCGCCGCGACATGAACGAGATCAGCAAGGAGTTGGGTGACGTCCTCCTCCACGTCGTTTTCTACTCCAAGATGGGCTCCGAAACGAATGATTTTGACATAGCCGATGTGTGCAACAGGCTCTGCGACAAACTTATCTTCCGCCACCCGCATGTGTACGGCGAAGCCGCAGCACAGAACGCGGAGGAGGTGAGCCAACTCTGGGAGCAGGTCAAACTCAAGGAGAAAGGCGGCAACAAAACCGTCTTGGGCGGTATTCCCGACAGTCTGCCGAGTCTCGTGAAGGCCTACCGCATCCAGGACAAGGTGGCGAATGTCGGTTTCGACTGGGAGAAACGCGAGGATGTTTGGGAGAAGGTGAAAGAGGAGATAGCCGAGTTCGAAGCCGAACTGCGCAACACGCCCGCAGACCTGTCATCCGCCAAGATTGGCGGATCTGCCGTAGAGGCGGAGTTTGGCGACTTGCTCTTCTCGCTCATCAACGCCGCGCGGCTCTATAAGATCCGCCCAGACAATGCCCTCGAGCGCACGAACCTCAAATTCATCAAACGCTTCAATTACATCGAGGCGAAAGCCAAAGAGCAGGGCCGCGAACTGAAAGACATGACCCTCGCCGAGATGGACGCACTCTGGAATCAGGCTAAAAGCCATGAAAAATCAGACCCAAAACCTTCTAAAAGGGGGTGATTACCGGGTGGTAACCGCGTGATTAGTGGGTCATTCGGCTTAGATCAAGCCAAGAAAAGAATGTGTGCGGCATAAAAGACTCGAACTTTCACTCCTTGCGGAACCAGATCCTAAGTCTGGCGCGTCTACCAATTCCGCCAATGCCGCGGGCGAACGTAGTGAGCCCGCCATAGACTCTAAACGTTAGCGGGTGCAAAATTACTGCTTTTTTTTGAATTATGCAAGAAAATACACAAACTTTTTATCATAATTTGCCAAATGGCGTCAAAATCGTGCACCGGTGGACGCCTTCTCCTGTAGCGTACGTGGGTGTGATGGTGGGCGCGGGTACGCGGGACGAAGCACCCGAAGAGAACGGCATGGCGCATTATATCGAGCACTGTGTATTCAAAGGCACGGCGCACCATTCGGCGCGACAGATCATCCAGTCCATAGAAGGTATCGGCGGAGAGATCAACGCCTATACGACCAAAGAGGAGACGACTTTCTACGCCGCCATCCTCTGCGAGCACGTGCAGCTGACGCTCCATCTGATCGCCGAGATGATTTTGGAACCGGCGTTCAAGAAAGAGGAGACGGACAAGGAACGGATGGTCATTCTGGACGAGATAGAGAGTTACAACGACTCCCCGAGCGAACTGATATACGACGATTTCGAGGGCCTCGTTTTTGCCGGCAGCAGTCTGGAGCTGCCGATCTTGGGCACGAAAAAGACGCTGCGGCACATCTCTTCCAAACCCTCCTACCCGCTCGAATGGATGAGAACCCACTACACACCGGAAAGGATGGTCGTTTTCTGTCAGGGAGACATCAAACCCGAACGCATCTTCCGTCTCGCGGAAAAGGAGTTCGGACATCTATCAGGCGCAGCCGGTCTGTCAGCGAGTGAAACGAGCGGTCTGTCAGCAACGCGTTCTGTCAGCGCCAGCGGTCTGTCAGCTCGTGAACGTGAGCGGTCTTACAAAAAACACACCCACCAGGTCCACGCGATGTTGGGCGGAAGAGCCTTTGAAATCGGGCATGAAGACCAGTTGGCGATGTTCCTGCTCAATAATATCTTGGGCGGCGGCAGCCTCAACAGCCGGCTCAACCTGAGTCTGCGGGAGTCCCGCGGACTGGTCTATACGGTGGAGTCCACCTATACGCCACTCTCCGACACCGGTTACTGGTGTGTCTATTGGGCGTGCGATCCGGAGGATTACGGGCATAGTCTGGAACTGGTACAAAAGGAGTTGGAGAAACTGTGCGAGAAGCCGATGAGCGAGGCGTCCGTAAAGCACGCGTTGGAGCAGTTGAGAGGCCAGTTGGCTATCTCGGCGCAGAACCAGGAAAACAGCGCTTTGGCGATGGCGAAATCGGTTTTGTATAGAGGTGAAGCTCCGGAATGGCAGGATACGTTTGCTAAAATTGCAAAAACGACACCTCAAAAGCTTTTTGAAGTTGCAAATGTCATCTTTGATACCCAAAATCGTTACATTTTGACATACAAATAGGTCAAAAACGAAAAATTCAGCATTTTTTCCCGAAAATATTTGGTTAATTGAAAAAAAAGTGTTACCTTTGCACGCTTTTTTGCGCTACGCGTGTGCGTATTCGTACTCCGTATATATAAATACGTGTACGGGCGTAAGGAAACCGGGAGGCCAAAAGAGCAAGAAAATCAGGTAAAATATAAAACATTTAAGATAATGAAGCATTATTACATTGCATTAGTCTGTCTGTTCCTATTTCCTCTGAGTGTAATGGCTCAGACCCGGGTATCAGGCGTAGTGCTTGACGAGACGGGAGAGCCTGCGATAGGCGCAAGCGTCATAGTAGAAGGCACGACGACGGGAACAGCAACAGATTTAGATGGTAATTTCGAGTTGACTTTGCCGGCAGGTAAGAAGAACCTGGTGATTTCCTACATGGGCTACAAGACTCAGACGGTAGCTGCCAAGTCGGGCATGAAGGTCAAACTCGAAGCAGAGACCCAGCTGATTGAAGAGGTGGTTGTAACGGGAATGGTCGCACAAGACAAACGTATATTCTCGGGTGCAGCGACAAAGATTGACGCCTCCGAGACGAAGCTGGACGGTATGGCGGACATCAGCCGCAGTCTGGACGGCCGTGCCGCCGGTGTGAGTGTCCAGACGGTGAGCGGTACCTTCGGTGCCGCGCCGAAGATCCGTGTACGTGGTGCCACCTCCATCTACGGTACATCCAACCCTATCTGGGTGGTGGACGGCGTAATCATGGAGAGTACGACGAACATGGGTGCCGATGACCTGAGTAGCGGTAACGCCGAGACGCTGGTATCGAACGCCATCGCCGGTCTTAACCCGGACGATATCGAGTCCATACAGATTCTGAAGGACGGTTCCGCGACCTCTATCTACGGTGCGCGCGCCATGTCAGGTGTGATCGTTGTGACGACCAAGAAAGGTCAGGCGGGTAAGACCAAACTGAACTACACCGGTGAGTTCACCTACCGCATGAAGCCGCTCTACTCCGATTATAACGTATGTAACTCGCAGGAGCAGATGGCTATCTATCAGGAGCTGCGCGACAAAGGGTGGCTGGAGGCTTCGGTGCTGAATAACGCCAAGAACTCCGGTATCTACGGCAAGATGTTCCACATGATCGACACCTACGATCCTGAAACGGGCAAATTCGAGCTGGAGAACAACCAGAGTGCTTTTAACGACTATCTGCGTCAGGCGGAGTACCGCAATACGGATTGGTTCAATCTGTTGTTCAACGACAACGTGATGATGAACCACTCTCTGTCCTTCTCGACCGGTACCGACCGTGCCCGTTTCTATACATCCCTGTCGGCGATGTACGATCCGGGATGGTACCTCAAATCGTCAGTACAGCGTTACACAGGTAACGTGAAAGCGAGCTTTGAACTGCTGCCCAAGCCGAGCAAGCAGAGCCTGACGCTGAGTATCAACACCGGCGGTAGTTATATCCGTCAGGAGGCACCGGGATCGGTAAACCAGACAACGGACCCTGTATCGGGAGCCATCAGCCGTGACTTCGATATCAACCCGTTCTCGTTTGCGATGAACTCTTCCCGCGCTTTGGATCCCAAGGCCACCTATCGCCGTAACTACTGCGATTTCAACATCTTCGACGAGTTGAATCAGAACTATATCGGTTTGACTCAGACGGATGTGAAGTTCCAGGGCGAGTTGAGTTGGAAGCCGGTCAAGGGACTGGAAGTAGCCGGTTTGGCAAGCATCCGTTACCACAACGACGAGATTCAGCACCACGTGAAGGATTTCTCGAACCAGGCACGTGCCTATCGTGCCGGTCTGGGTCTGGACGAAGGCGATGTGGAGAACGACTTGATCCGTGACGCGAACGAGTACCTCTATACCGACCCCGATGTATTGGGCGCTCTGCCACAGACGGTCCTGCCGAACGGCGGTATTTTCCGTGACAGGTTCAAACGTCTGCTGGCAGTCGATCTGCGTGCTTCGGTTTCCTATAACCATGGTTTTGCCAATGACGGAAGCGAGGGTGAGGATCACATCGTCAATTTCTATGCCGGTGTAGAGAGTAACTCCACCGACCGTCAGGTTTCGGAGTTTGAGGGTTGGGGTTATCAGTATGAGAACGGCGGTATTCCGTCCTTTGACTACAAAGCCTTCAAGCAGATGAAAGAGGAAGGAACGCAGTACTACGTCAACAGCGACTACTACGACCGTAACCTGGCTTTCTTCGCCACCGCCACCTACTCATACCAATCGCGTTATTCCGTAACCGGAACGATCCGCTATGAGGGTTCGAACAAGTTAGGCCACTCGATGAAAGCCCGTTGGTTACCGACGTGGAACGTCAGCGGTATTTGGAACGCCGACGCAGAGAAATTCTGGCGTCCGACCTTCGGCGAGTGGTGGACGGCTGCAAGCTTGAAGTTGAGTTATTCGCTGACCGCAACCCGTGGTCCGGAGTCCGTAAGTAACTCCCTTGCCATCTTCCAGGCATACAACCCGTGGAGACCGTTGGCATCTGTTTCGGAGACCGGTATCGAGTTGGTGGATCTCGCCAACTCGGAGCTGACTTATGAGAAGAAACATGAGTTCAACGTGGGTACCCATTTAGGCTTTGTACGCAACCGCATTAACCTGGATGTAGACTTCTTCATCCGTAACAACTACGACCTGATCGGTCCGGTACAGACAGCCGGTGTCGGCGGTACGATTACCAAATACGCCAATGACGCCAACATGAAGTCATCCGGTGTCGAGATTGCGCTCTCCACGGTGAATGTGGACATCAAGAACTTCAAATGGACCAGTAATATCGCTTTCAGCCATATTACGAACACGATTACCCGTCTGGATTCGCGTGATCGCGCGTACACGCTCCTTAACGGTTACGGCCGTCAGGAGGGTTCGCCTCTGTACTCTCTGTACTCCATCCGTTTTGCGGGTCTGAACGAGGAAGGTCTTCCGTTATTCTATTCCAACAAGGAGTGCACCGAGACCTACAACCCCTCCAACTACGGTGATATCAATTTCCAGGACTACGAGAACCTGGATTACCTGAAGTTCGAGGGAACGATAGACCCGACCATCGATGGTGGTTTCAGCAACGAGTTCACGATCTTCAAGAACTTCAAGGTCGGTATCTTCCTTACTTTCCGTGGAGGAAACGTGATCCGTCTGAATAACCTGTGCAATGTGTATGCCAGCGAGTATAACGACCTGAGCGCGAACATGCGTGAGATGAAGAACCGCTGGATTGTAGCCGGGGACGAAGCCAAAACGAATATCCCGACTATCGCCTCCAAGCGTCAGTTTGAGACCATCGACGGTCTGCGTTACGCCTATTCCGCTTACAACTACAGCGACCAGCGCGTAGCCAAGGGTGATTTCATCCGCCTCAAGGAGGTTTCGCTGGAATACACGTTCCCGCAGAAATGGTTTGAGGGTCAGAAGGCCGTTTCGTCCTTCTCCGCCAAGTTGAGCGGAACGAACTTAGCGCTGCTCTATGCCGACAAGAAACTGAACGGTCAGGATCCTGAGTTCTATAGTTCAGGCGGTGTAAGTTCCCCTGTACCACGCCAGTTTACGTTAACGTTCCGTCTGGGCTTCTAATGACTTTAACATGAAAATAAGAATGGATATGAATAAGAACATACTATATATATTACTCTCGGTTCTCGCACTGTCCGGTTGCAACTTTCTGGACAAGAACCCGGATAACCGTACCGAGATAGATAGCAAAAAGAAAGTGCGCCTGTTGTTAGTCAATGCGTACGATGCTCCGAACTACGGTCCGATCGGAGAGTTCAGTTCGGATAACATCATTGATAACAATACTCCGGATGCCGTAGGTCACGTAAACACCAAACAGCCGTTCGACCAGGGCTACAACCAGATTTTCGCATGGCAGGACGTCACGGCGTTCTCCGGTCAGGACAGTCCGTACTGGATCTGGGATCACTGCTACCACAACATCGCCGTTGCCAACCAGGCGTTGGAGGCGATTGCCAAGTTGGAGGCAAAAGGTCAGGACATGAGCTCCGAGAAAGCGGAGGCATTGCTTTGCCGCGCGTACAACCATTTCATCCTTGTCAACATCTTCGGTAAGGCTTATCGCAATGCCGAGTTGAGCAAGAACGATTTAGGCGTACACTATATGACTGAACCGGAGACGGAGGTTAAACCGGTTTACAAGCGTCACAGTGTAGCAGAGGTCTATGAGTTGATTGAGAAAGATCTATTGGAGGCACTCCCGATCATGAGTGACGAATATTACACAGTGCCGAAGTACCATTTCAACACGAAGGCCGCATACGCCTTTGCCGCTCGTTTCTATCTCTTCAAGCGTGACTACGACAAGGTGATTACGTATGCCAACAAAGTGCTGGGTTCGACTCCTTCCGAGGCGGCCATGCTGATGTTTGACGCGAAGACCTGCAAAGAGAAAGGTAATATTGAGCTGGAGCTCTACGCGTGGACAGATGTTGCATCTCCGTCCAACCTACTGATCCTCAGCACCTACTCGTTTGCGCTGTACGGCAACACGACTACTTCGTGCCGTTACACCTTCAACCGTGATCCGCGTGACTACACGGTGAACGGTCCCGGTCCGTGCTGGAACAGCACTTTCCCGGGTGTAAGTATCTGGCGGTTCAACGCCAACTTCGGCGGTTTCCTGAGCAAGATGTACGAGCCGTTTGAGTACACGGACAAGGTAGCTGGAATCGGTTATCCGCATACGCTGCGTCGCGAGTTCACCACCGGCGAGACTCTTCTCTGCCGCGCGGAGGCAGAGATCATGCAGGGTAACTTAAGCGCAGCCGTGGCAGACATGAACGTATGGGCAAAAGGCTACCTCTGCACGCAGGATCTGACGGATGCGAACATCAATAATTTCTTCCGCAAAGGCAAGAACGTACAGCACACACCGGTATTGCATAACACCGACATGAGTCCCGATTGGACCATCAGTGATGACAAACTTCCCTACCTGTGGTGCGCGCTGCATTTCCGCCGTATAGAAACCCTCCACGACGGTATGCGGTGGTTCGACATCAAACGTTATGGCATTGAGATTACCCATGAGATCGGCAATCCGGTAGTGACTAAGACCCTGACATGGAATGACGACCGTCGTGCCATCCAGTTGCCGCAAGAGGCAATGATCGGCGGTCAGCAGCCGAACCCGCGTGAGAATGTAGGAGACAATAACTCCGTAACGATTGATGGTCCGAGCGGTACTCCTAACGGAATGGAGCTGTTCCTGCAGTTACAGAACGAAATGAGTACACTCACCAAAACTCCGGAAAACGAATAATTATACAGACACAGAAAGATGAAAACGTATTTCAAACATAGTCTGATGGCTGTATTTGCCATCATCGCCCTGACGGGTTGCCGCGAGCAGCTGGATCAAGACTCGGTCTTTCCCCATCTCCCGGTATTGGATTCCACGCAGGCTACCTACCCGTTCGACAAGTACCTCTATGAGAGTTACCAGAAACCGTATAATATTGCTTTCCAGTACAAACTGGCAGACGAGTCCACGGATGTAGATTACAACTTGGTTCCCGTGAATTATGACAAGGCTCAGATTGTAGCGCACGCCATTAAGTACCTCTGGATTGATGCCTACTCCGCCCAGATGGGTCCGGATTTCCTGAAATCATACGCACCGCGTATCATCAACGTGATTGGTTCGCCGGCTATCAACGCAGCACAGGGGACGGAGACTTTAGGAGTTGCAGAAGGCGGTATCAAGATCACGCTCTACAACATGAACGATATAGATTTGAACGATATAGAGTGGCTTAATTTCTACATCTTCCATACGATGCATCATGAGTTCTCCCATATTCTGCACCAGACCAAGTCGTTCCCGAAGGAATATGAGCAGATTTCCGCGGGTAAATACGACTCGCAGTCGTGGCAATACCGCAGTGACGAGGAGGCCTATAAGTTGGGCTTTGTAACCCCCTACTCGATGAGTGAGGCGCACGAAGATTTCGTAGAGGTTATCTCCTGCTACATCACCGACCCCCGTGAGACGTGGGCTAAACGCGGTTTCACGATGGCAGAAGACCACACCCACATCGTATCGATCGATGAGAGCAAAGAAGGCGTTGATATTCTCACCACGAAGATCAATATGTGCAAGGATTGGTTGCAGGAGAAATACAACTACACGCTCGACTCCATGCGCGCCGAGGTACAACGCCGTCAGGACGCACTCTCCTACGATGTAGTAATGAACGATTCTTACGGTAAATAAGACGAACAGGTATAAATCCAAACGATATGAAACGAATATTTATATATATACTGACAGCGGTGGTTTTCCTCGGGCTTACCGGTTGCCGCGAGGAGGCGAACGTGTTTGATCAGTCCGCAGCGGAGCGCATAAAGAATTACGAGCAAACGCTGCGTCAGAACCTAACGAGTCAGTCCAACGGATGGGAAATGCGTTATTTCCCGACCAGCAGTTCAGCCGGCTATCCCCTGCTCATGAAGTTCAATGCGAACGGAGAGGTACTTGTAGCCGCCAAAAACCCCGTTTCCAGCAGGAATATCTACGCAGAGGAGACGAGCCTCTGGGGCATAAGTTCCAATCAGGGATGCGTATTAAGTTTCCACTCCTACAACGAGCTCCTTTCGATTTTTGCCGATCCGGGCTCAGACGGTATCGGTCATGGCGGGGACTATGAGTTTGTGGTTCTCCAGAACGATTCGAACTACATACGTCTGTTAGGTAAAAAGCATGGTGCCTATATCACCATGGAGCCTGTACCGGATGCGCTGACCTGGAAAGGTTATTTCGACGCTGTAGATACCTATAACGACCACCTCTTTGCCGACAACGACGGTATTGACCTGACTTATTTCGATGGAAAGAAAGAGACCCCTCTTTCCTATACTAACGGAATAATCAGTTATAAGAACAAGGCCGGCGAAGATGTTATCCAGGGTATTATCCTGACTCCGACGGGACTGCACATGTACTCCGGTTTGATGCTGGCAGACAGCACCCGGATAGTAAATGATTTCGTTCTAACGGAAGACAAGAGTGCGTTGGTATCGACGGACGGCTCCGCGTTCATTACCAGCAACTATACCGCAGCGGATTTCTTCGCGTTCAAGTTTACCAAATACAGCCGTTGGAAATACGTCGAGGATGGGACAGACGCGGCAACCGTCGCTGCGTTGCAGGCTTTGGAGTCCGCAGCCGAAGCGAATGGCGCAACGGTTCACAATCTCGCATACGAGCGTACCATTCTGGTTAACTCGCGTGGTACCAAGACCTACTCCTACTCTCTCTATTTGTCCTACCGTGTTGCGGAGGGCAAGGTGTTTGGAGGCCGGATCAAACTGGACTACGCCAAGACCGACACCACCATTACCCTTCAATACAAGGGCTATGAGGAGGCTCTGCGTCCGTTCTTCGCCCGTATCGATGCTAATCCCGAGAATGCCGCACAACAGTTTGCCGACATCTTCTGCGGAACCTTCACTCCCGAGTCCTACACGGGTTCAAAGATCAACATGACTCAATTGAACATGAAGAAAGCAGATGGCTCTAACATCCATGTAGTGGCAGAAAAAATCATTATGTAATATGTATAAACTCTGAACGAAGATGAAAAAGATAATGATAATTGCACTTCTTCTGGCAAGTACCGGTGTATTTGCCGAAGGACCCAAGAAACTTCCAGCGGTTCCTTATCCCGCACACTCCGATTATTTTCTGGAGTCGCTTGATGGCGCTCGCTCAATGGGCAGGGATATTTATGTGGACGAGAGCACTCTCCCCGCAACAGTAGAACAGCCTTCCCGCGCACCTCTCGCCGAAGCGAGCGATCCTGTAGTAGGATATACCAACCCCGCCGGAACTCTCTTCTTAGGAATGGATGAGAGCGGAAAAGGTACATGGTTCAGCCGTCCCGGCGTTATCGGCGCATGGTCGGACACCATCAAGTGCTGGAAATGGAACAATAATATCACCGACTATAAGACCATCAAGTATGTGACGCTTTTCGCGGACAGAAACCCCTCCATGGTAGAAAATGCGTACTACTATGTGGACGCCAAGGGTAATTTCTACGACTCCATCGTATCCGGCGGCGGTTTACAGGAAGCCTATGCGATGGATGCAGACGGCGATGCCGGTTACATCTGGCAGCAGGCAACTCCGCTCCAGACAGTCACTTTCGAAGACGGGACGAGTCAGAGTTTCCTGCTTCTCAGCAGCGCGAAAAACCCATCGGCTCAAAACTGCCCGTTGGCAGCCGGAGGACTACCGAGCGGCAATTCCTCTGACGGTTTATGGCCGCTGACCAACGCTGTTAATGTCAATCAAAACGGAGTAAGCGCCGACCTCATAGCTGAGACAGACGAGGATGGTTATGTACACTATATCTTTGGTCCCAAAGCCATAAATACAGATATAGACACCGTTCGTAACGTTGCGGACACAGAGGACTCCGTCGTATATACTCGCAGCAAGCCTGTGCTCTTGCGTACCATGTATGACAAGCCTCAAGCTCCTCTCTATATCAAGAGCGTCACCATGGCTCTGGGCAGTGATAAATACTCCGCTTTCAATCAATCCGACCTCCATTTCGACACCCTGTACATGACGATTCTCACAGAGGGCGGAGACACTCTGGCAAGTTCCTTGGCAACGATGGCTAACATTTCCGCCGTGAGTTATCAGAAATGCAAAGGCAAGATCGTGCATTTCCTGATGCGCGACACAACAGCCTACGGCGAGTTGTTAAGCGAAGGTGTGCTCATCAGTGATGCTTTCAGGATCGATATCCGCGGATTCAAAGAGGAGGATAACTGGGGAATCTATGCCGCTAAATCCACTGTGCATGATTCAAAGAGTTATATCGAGTACGAGAACGGATTAATCAACATCCAGGACTACGACCCGTACATCATGCTCAATGGTATCTACCCGACGTTAGAGGACTACTATGTCACCCGTGGCGCAAAGACAGGCCAGGTAGGCGATACTATTCCCGTGAAGATGATCGAGTACGAGACCGGCAGGTACCATTATACCGCAGCATACAAAGACTGGGGAACGGCTAACACCGAGTTCGCATTCTACTCTACTTTTACGCCCTACGACTCCATCAGCCGCACTTGGAACATGGATATTGTACAGCCTGACTATATTGAGATTACTGCAGACTATGAGACAGTCATCGGAGGCGGTGATGATGACGAGGAGCCTATTACCCTCTGGTCGTACTATCGTCTGTTCACCATGCATATTTATGCAACGGGGACTCCGCAGGTAGGTGACCTGATCAAGATTAGCAAGGCCGGCAAGCAGATTGTCTTCCGTATTGACCAAGTAGGCGAAAAGAGCCAAGGTTTAGAAGATATCCATTATGGCAACAAAGCAGAGAAAATACTCCATAACGGCATGATATTCATCCGGAAGAACGGAGCAATCTACAATACATTAGGTATTCGCATAAGATAACACTCCACTTTACCCCACATTTCAACAAAAATGTTAAGAACCCGCGTAAGCAACTGAGTTTACGCGGGTTACTTTATGTTTATAACTGTTGAAAAGCTGTTAATAAAACAATTGAAAAATTTTTATGTGGGGAAATGTGGTGAATATCAGTATTTTTTTGTAATTTTGTGCCCGAATTACAAAAAACAATGTACAATTCATAATTCACAATTCACAAAGGGCAGATCATGCAGACATTTATCGGAAATATAGAAGGACGGCTGGACGAGAAGGGGCGCATTTTCGTTCCGGCGGGTTACCGCAAGATTTTGGCAGAAGCCGAGTCAAAGCGTATCGTTATGCGCCGCGACACGGACAACGAGTGTCTGATGTTCTACCCGGAAGAGGTATGGAACGAGAAAGTGGAGCAGTTGCGCCAGACGCTTGACGAGTGGGACCCGGAGGACCAGCTCATTCTGATGCAGTTCATGGCCGATGCCGAGTATTTAGAGATGGACGGTCAGGGACGAATCCTGTTGCAGAAAAAGAACCTGGAGACCATCGGCGCCCAGCAGGATGTGCTGTTCGTAGGCATGTTGAACCGGTTTGCCGTCTGGGCACCGGAGACGTTCGCTGCGAAACGGCTCAGCCAGAGTGAGTTGGCGGCACGGCTGCGGGCAAAGATGAAACGAACAGGAGACAAATAGTATAGAAAGAGTACGTAATTAGTACGATAAGAAACAAAGATGAACCAAAAAAGGACCAAATAAGAACTAAAGAAGAACTAAAGAATTATGTAAAACAGATAGGAGAAAGGATGTAAGATGGAGAGTGAGATTTACCACATACCGGCAATGCTGAAAGAGACGATCGAGGGCTTGGCAATCAAGCCCGGGGGCGTGTATGTGGATGTCACTTTCGGGGGCGGAGGACACAGCCGCGCCATTTTAGACAAGCTGCAAACCCCACCCCAGGAGAGTTCTACGACCGTCCACTGGACGCTCGATCGAGCGGAGCTCTTCACCCCACAAGGGGAGGGAGGCCGGATAATATCCGGCACAACGGACATAGAAAATAACGGCGGCAAAAATGCCGCCGAACAGAACGAAGAGGGCGGCTCGGGGCTAAAGACCCGCGAACAAAACGAAGAGGGAGGCGCGGGGCTAAAGACCCGCGAACAGGACAACGAGGGAGGACACCTGTATTCGTTCGACCAAGATATAGAGGCTTATGACAATGCACAATGCACAATTCACAATGCACAATGCACAGTTCACAATGCACAATTTGTCAATAATCCGAAATGGACGTTTGTGCATAGCAATTTCCGATATCTGCGGAACTGGATGGATTATTACGGAGTGAAAGAGATAGACGGATTGCTGGCAGATTTAGGGGTAAGTTTTCATCATTTCGATTGCCCGGAGAGAGGTTTCAGTTTCCGTTTCAGTGCGCCGTTAGACATGCGCATGAACCAGACGGCAAAACGTACCGCGGCGGATATAGTGAATGGGTACAGCGAGGAAGAGTTGGCGCGGGTTTTCTGGCTTTACGGCGAGATGAAGAACGGGAGGGGCATCGCAAGGAATATATGCAAAGCCCGTTCTCAGAAGCCTATTTTACGGACGGAGGAGTTGATTAACGCGGCGCTGAACCTCCAGATAAATCCGCTAAGCATGGCGGATACAAAGGAAATGGAGATACCGGCGCAGTACAAGAAGGATCTGGCGCGGCTGTTTCAGGCGCTGCGGATAGAGGTGAACGACGAGATGGGGGCTCTACGGGAGATGTTGGTGGCAGCACGGGATCTGTTGAAACCGGGTGGACGGATTGCGATACTGACGTACCACTCGTTGGAAGACCGGCTGGTGAAGAACTTCTTCAGAAGCGGGAACTTGGAAGGTACGATAGAGAAGGACTTTTACGGAAACGCGCTCACTCCGTTTGATGTCATCGAGAAAGGGCGTGTAGCCAGCGACGATGAAGTAGAAAGGAACCCGCGGAGCCGGAGTGCCAAATTACGAGTGGCAGAGCGCAAAGCAAAGCCCTAAGTTATGCAGTTTATACTCTTCGGAGTAACTCGCCCCCTGCTCGACGAGTTTTGGCGTACCCCTTCGCCAAAACACGCCTCCGAGAGAGTATAAACTGATTTTCCGCCGAAGGCGGAGGGCTTCGAATGACAACAAACAGCGACTCATAATTTGGAGTAGAGAAAAAAATTATAATGGCAGATGCTCATGACATACAATCGTGGCTGAACGGCGACAGGCTGCGGAGCCGGAAGATCAGGGAACAGTATCCGCTGATCGGACTGATTGTAGGGCTGGTGTTTCTGTATATTCTGACCGGCTACCAGTCCGTCAAACAGCAACACAGGCTGACGGACACGAAGAAAGAGATGTTAGATGCCAAGTTCCGGTACATGACCGTCAGTGCGCAACTGACCAACAGCACGAGGCAAAGCCAGATATTGGAGGCGCTGCAGGCGAACGGCAGCGAGTTGAAGGAGAACCGGGTGCCGCCGGTGAAGATAAAATAATTTACCATTTAGTCATGTACCATTTACCATTTATGTACAATTTGACTATTTAGCCATTTTACTAAATGGTACAATAACAAAATAAATGACCAAATCGTAAATGACAAAATTGTAAATAAATTTATGAGTGACGAGCAGAGAAATACGGTATGGAGGTTTGCAATCATATTCATTGTGATTGCAGCGGGGTTCGTAGCCGTGCTCGGCAAGATCATTTATATTCAGGCTGTGGAGCGGGAGCAGTGGCTCAAGGTGGCCGAGAAACAGGTGCCCGCCAACCGTCCTATCCAAGCCACAAGGGGCAATATCCTCGATTGCAACGGTCGGCTCCTCGCCACCAGTATGCCGCAATACTATATGTATATGGATACACGCGTGCCCGCGTTGCACGAGAAGAACGATGCGCTGTTCAAGGCGCACATCGACACGCTGGCGCTGGATTTGGCGGTCATCGTAGGCGAGCACACACAGGCGGAATACAAGACGCGTATCACGCAGGCTTACCGTAAAGGCGAGAAGCGTCTGCGGGTATGTGACCACCGCATCAATTACCTGCAGCGGCAGGCTTTAGAGCAGAACAAACTGATCAAGAAAGGCAAATACAAGAGCGGCATTTTCTTCGAGGACCAGCACCGGCGGATCAAGCCTTACGGTATTCTCGCGAGCCGTACTATCGGCGGCATCTACGGCGAAGGGGGTAGCGGTAATTCGGGTCTGGAGAAAGGTTTTGACAAAGAGTTGAAGGGCGAGGACGGCATGAGCAGCATTCAGAAGATCGGCGGGCGGTACGAGTCCGTGACGGTGGAGGAAGCCAAAGACGGTCTGGATGTGCTGACTACGATCGATGCCAATCTGCAGGATATCGTAGAGAACGCGCTGATTGAGAAAACGCGCGAGCGGAACGCCCAATGGGGTTGCGCCATCCTGATGGAGACGCAGACGGGTTACATCCGCGCCATCGCCAACATCGACCGCAACAAGGACGGCGAGTATTTCGAGGCGCAGAACCACGCCGTGCAACGTGTAGAACCGGGTTCGACGTTCAAGACGATTGCCCTCGTAGCCGCGCTGGACGACGGGAAGATCGACATAGACGACACAGTGAGCGTGAGCCGCAAGCCGTGGCAGTATTTCAGCGTAAAGCACACGGACGCGCACCCGATGGACACGCTGCTGACCGTTCGTAGCGCACTGGCGGTAAGTAGCAACATCGCCCTCGCCAAACTCATTACGCGGAGTTACGAAGGTTCGGCGCGTAAGTTCGTGCGGCGTATAGAGAAGATGGGTCTGATGGACAGCGTCTATTGCGAGATCCCGGGTGCAGACAAAGTGCGTATCGACGTGCCGAGGGATACCGTGACGCTGAGTAAGATGAGTTACGGCTACTCGGTGGAGATGAGTCCGATGCAGATACTGATGTTCTACAACGCACTTGCCAACGGCGGGCGGATGATGCGACCGATGTTAGTGAGCGCTATCCAGCAGAACGGCGAAGACGAGGAGCGTTTCAGGCCGGAGGTAGTGAAGTCATCCGTGTGCAGCAACCGCACGCTACAGGATATTCAAGGGGCACTGCATGATGTCGTGTGGGATGACCATTTGGGAACGGCGGCGAAGAAACTATGGAGCCGTAAAGCACAAAGCAATTTAGTGAGCATAGCCGGCAAAACGGGTACCGCACAGCTGTTCATCCCCGGTCACGGCTACTCGAGCAGACGCCACCGAATGACGTTTGTCGGGTATTTCCCGGAGGAGAACCCGCGGTACACGTGCATCTGCATGATCGAGGACCCGCAATACCCCTACGACGCGGGTATGGACTGCGGCAGTACGGTGAGGGTGATTGCCGAGAAGACGATGGCGTACACGGGGTGCTATGTGTATCGCGAAGGCGAAAGAGTATTAGAGAAGCGGTAAATTTATTATATATGTTATTAAGCGAGTTATTGACAGCGATTAAGCCGATTGAGGTAATCGGACCGACGGACAAGGAGATCAGCGGCATTCATTTCGACAGCCGCAAAGTGGATCAAGGCGACCTTTTCGTTGCCCAAGTCGGCACAGCAGTAGACGGGCACACGTTCATTGATGGCTGTGTCGCGAAGGGCGCAGGTGCTGTGGTACTTTCGGACAGGAAGTACCTGCCGAAAGAGGCTAAAGGCGAAAGGTTAGAGGCGAAAGTCACATACATCCTCGTAGAGAACACGGACAAGGCACTGGGGCTGTTGGCGAGCAAGTGGTTCGGCGAGCCGAGCAAGGCGCTGACGCTGGTGGGTGTTACGGGCACAAACGGCAAGACGACTATCGCCACCTTGCTATACAAACTCGTGCGCGCGATGGGTCACAAGGCCGGACTGCTATCGACGGTGGTCAATTATATCGAGGATGAGGCTGTTCCGGCGACGCACACCACGCCGGACGCCATCGAACTGAACGGACTGCTGCGGCGGATGGTCGATGCCGGTTGCGAGTACGCGTTCATGGAGGTCAGCAGCCATGCCATCGCCCAGGAACGCATCGCCGGACTGGATTTCGACGGGGCGCTGTTCACCAACCTCACGCGGGATCATATCGACTACCATAAGACCTTTGACAACTACCGCGACACAAAGAAAAGGCTGTTCGACGGACTGAAGAAAAGCGCTTTCGCAGTGACTAACAAGGACGACAAGAACGGCTTGGTGATGACGCAGAACTGCAAGGCCTCGGTACATACCTACTCCACCCGTTCGCTGGCGGATTACAAGGCGCAGATCCTGGAAGAAGGGTTCGAGGGAATGATGCTGAACATCAACGGCAAAGAGGTTTTTGTGCCGCTTGTAGGACGGTTCAACGTGAGCAACCTGCTATGCATCTACGGCGCGGCACTATGTCTGGGATTTGAGGAGATGGAGGTGCTGCGTGTGCTGAGTACGCTGAAGCCCGTGAACGGACGGTTCGAGACCATCCGCAGCCCGAAAGGATGGACTGCGATTGTCGATTACGCCCACACGCCGGACGCCGTAGATAATGTGATCCAGACGATTCGAGAGATTAAGAAAGACGGCGCCAAACTCATTACCGTGGTGGGTTGCGGCGGTAACCGGGACAAGGGCAAACGACCAATGATGGCGCAGATTGCGAAGAAAGGGAGCGAGCAGTTGATTCTGACCTCCGACAACCCGCGTGACGAGGAGCCCGCGGATATTCTGAATGACATGAAAGCCGGACTGACGGAAGAGGAGTTGCGCAGCACTCTGGTCATTGAGGACCGCGCGGCGGCTATCCAGACGGCTTGTACGCTGGCGCAGAGCGGCGATGTGATCTTAGTGGCAGGCAAGGGCCATGAGGACTACCAGATCATCAAGGGTGTGAAGCACCATTTTGACGATCATGAAATCGTAAGACGATTTATTTGAGATTTGAAATTTGAAATTTTATGCTATATTCATTATTTACCCATTTCAGCAATGTGTTAGGTGCGCGACTGTTCACCTACATCTCTTTCCGCGCCATCACAGCAGGCATTTTAGGACTGCTGATCAGTATTTGGTTCGGGAACTGGTTCATCAACTACATGAAGCGTCACAACATCTCCGAGACGCAGCGGGACGAAAAAACCGACCCCTTCAATGTAGGCAAGAAAGGTGTGCCGACGATGGGCGGTCTGATTGTCATTGCGGCTATCCTGATCCCGTGTCTGCTGTTAGGCAAACTGACGAACGTCTATATGATTCTGATGATTGTCACCACGCTGCTGATGGGTGCGTTGGGTTTTGCAGACGACTATATCAAAACGTTCAAGAAGAACAAAGACGGGCTGAACGGTTGGGTGAAGATCGGCGGACAAGTGGCGTTGGGTCTGATCGTGGGTCTGACGCTGCGTTTCTGTCCGGCAGTGAGCATGAACGAGGTGGTTACCAGCCGGATTGAGAACAACGTAGTGGTGGTTGAGAAGACGCCGGAGATCAAGTCCACGCAGACCACTATTCCGTTCGTCAAGCACCATAACTTCAACTACGCAGACCTGTTCAGCTGGACGGGCGAGAACAACAAATACCGCTTCGGGTGGATCTTCTTCGTGATACTGACGGTGTTTGTGGTAGCAGCGGTGTCGAACGGCGCGAACCTGAACGACGGCATGGACGGCATGTGTGCCGGCAACTCGGCAATAATAGGAATTGCTCTGCTGGCTCTGGCTTATACCAGCGGTAGCGTCGTCTGGGCGGAGTATTTCGATGTGATGTACATCCCCGGGAGCGAGGAGATCGTGGTTTTCCTCGCCGCTTTTGTGGGTGCGCTGGTAGGTTATCTGTGGTTCAACGGGTTCCCCGCACAGGTGTTTCTGGGCGATACAGGCAGTCTGACGGTAGGCGGTATCATCGGCGTGTGCGCCATGGTGATCCACAAGGAACTGATGGTACCGGTGCTGTGCGGCGTGTTCCTGATGGAGAGCGTGAGTGTGATCCTCCAGACGCAGGTATATAAGTATTATAAGAAACGCGGGCGTCACGTGCGTGTGTGGAAACGTACGCCGCTGCATGACCATTTCCGCACATCGGTGGACCAGGTACTGAAGAACGATCCGACTTGCTCGATCCTCTTCAAGGGCAGCAAGAACCTGCATCATGAGACTAAGATCGTATTGCGGTTCTGCATCGTCACCCTCATTCTGGCTGCCGTCACTATCCTAACCCTTAAAATCCGTTAAAATGAAAAGAATTGTAGTATTAGGTGCGGGCGAGAGCGGTAGCGGCGCTGCCATCCTCGCCAAAGAGAAAGGTTTTGATGTGTTTGTCAGCGACTGCGGTACGATCAGTGAACCCTACCGCGCGTTACTGGACCAGAACGGTGTTCAATGGGAGGACGGCAAGCACAGCGAAGAGCTCATTCTCAATGCCGACGAGGTAATCAAATCGCCGGGCATTCCGTTGACTGCGCCGCTGATACAAAAACTGCAGGCGCAGGGTACACCCATCATCAGCGAGATTGAGTTTGCGGCGCGTTATACGCACGCCAAGATGATCTGCATCACCGGTTCGAACGGCAAGACGACCACCACCTCGCTGATTTTCTATATCTTGAAACAGGCGGGGCTCAATGTGGGTCTGGCAGGTAATATCGGTAACTCGCTGGCGCTGCAGGTGGCGCACGAGGATCACGACTACTATGTGATCGAGCTCTCGTCCTTCCAGTTGGACAACATGTACGATTTCAAGGCGGACATCGCCATCTTGCTGAACATTACGCCCGACCACCTGGACCGGTACGACTACAAGTTCCAGAACTACGTGGACGCCAAGTTCCGTATCACGCGCAACCAGACCAAGGAGGACAGTTTTATTTATTGGGCGGAGGATCCGGTTATTGACCGGGAGATGAAGAAGATTCAGTTGGGTGCAACGCTCTATCCCTACGGCTTCACGCAACCTAACCCGCTGCCTGTGGGCGAGGACGAGTTGGCGCTCAAGGGACGGCATAACGTGCTCAACTCCATGGCTGCCACCATCGCGGCGAACGTCATGGGTATCAAGAAAGAGGTGATCCGCGAGTCCCTCATGACCTTCCAAGGCGTGGAGCACCGTCTGCAGTACGTGGCTACCGTCCGCGGCGTGCGGTGGATCAATGACTCCAAGGCTACGAATGTCAACTCCTGCTGGTACGCCCTTGAGGCAATGACTACGCCGACCGTGCTGATCCTCGGCGGTAAGGACAAAGGCAATGACTATTCCGAGATAGACGAACTGGTGAAGGAGAAATGCCACACTCTCGTCTTCATGGGTCTGCATAACGAGAAACTGCGGGAACATTTCGGCGGTTTCGGTCTCAATATCATTGACACCGACAATCTGCACGACGCTATTCAGGGCGCGTACAATGCCGCCC
>CAMOGT010000004.1 GCA_946614295.1 uncultured Bacteroidales bacterium | reverse complement strand
TACTCGAAAATTACAATCTCGGTACTAAATCCAATATTACACGCTTAATCAATGTACTGACTAACAAAGAATTGATTGAACGACGTATAGATGGTATATATATTGCAGATCCGGTATTGGAAAAATGGCTTGAGTCATAATCACAGTTGACCAACACCACGGGCGGCACAATGTGTCGCCCGTGGTTATTTTAATTGCCGATTATTAAGATTTGGAAGATTGCTAACCTCTACCTAACCTCTGCGCAAGGTCAGCATAAGGTCTGCTGATTTTGGGGTGTTTGAACCGACATTGGACAGAGATAGGTAGGCAATTGGTTCGGTAATGGATAACGGATGACTAAGAATATACAAGAATATATAACGATTTAAAGAACCCCCGAATCCGATTCGGGGTAAAAGAAGAAAGAATTTTGACATGGCAGAAATGGCAAAAATGGCAAAAAAACGGAATGACCGAATTGACCTTTTTGACCGTTTGGGGCGAAACGGTCAAAAAGGTCAAAACGGTCAGAACAAAAAAATGCATGTCAGTTTTGCCAGTTTGGTTAGTCAAAAATTATCCAAAATTGCCCAAAATTAGAATAATTCACCAATTAATCAAATTAAACAAAATAGGGAAACTGACAATACTGACATAACAAAAATGTTCTATGTTCGTGCTTGTCCTCATAGTGGGGACTATTCGGGCACTTCACTCGGAGTGAGTTCCGTCGCACTCCTTCACTCTCAAGCCACTCTCGCGCTACTTCTACAGAATGTACTATTATTTAGTTTTCCACAAGAAGCAAAGAAACGGAAACAAAATGGCAGGCGCTAATAAACGTACCCATGTACGGATTGCGTGAGAATGAAGGAATAAAAAACGCCCGGAAAAAAGGTATGAGATGCCGGAGATGATTTCTAATATAATAGGTAAAGCAAGAAGTGCTATTCCTATATAAAAAATCACCTTCAAGGCTTTAGGCATAGTCGTTTCTTCTTGTTGTCTTGCAAGTAATAGCAGCCACACGAAGCCTACAACCAGCAATGTTATTCTCAGCCAAAATGGAAGAAAGCAATAATAAGCACCAAAATATAAATATGGATGTATGAGTGCTGTAATAGTGGATGTTGCCAATAATGCAGCAAAACAAAAAGTGAATATCCGAAATGGTTTTGTTGTTTGTTTTGGGAAAGATTGTATTAACGCGAAGCAAGCAATAATTATGCTTACCAGCAGTATATCGGATATAGAACGCTGGCATATATCTTGCACTAAATCAAAGTGATACTTGACCGGATGAACGGTTGATATTATAAACCGCACGACTAAATATGCCGTGTATGCCAACTCGCCAAAAGCAGCGCAAAGGATGAGTTTTTTAGTTTTCATTTGTGTTCGTAGGTTATATAGATTTTGTATAGTATTGGTTCGCTATTTCCGTCCCACAAGGAATATTCCATTTGCGCGTGGGTCATTTCTGCTTTTTCTTTCGCTACAGGAATATCCTGTTCGGAAATAACAGCTTCAGCACGTAGTTTTTTTATTTGTCCGTGTTCGTTTGTATCAAAATAAACCCAGAAAGGAACGACATCCTCATCTGTCGGAATTCCTGAAACAAGTATTATATTTTCTATGCCGGTACTATCGTAAGAGGGGAAATAAATAGGGTTATTGGCAGAGTCCACTCCGCAATAGTTTGAACGCTCTATGAATTCTTGCGGCGTCCCCTCAATAGGTTCTCCGTTGAGAAATACTAATTGCGGACGATTGCAGGAAGCTAAGATAATTACAAAGACACAAAGTATGTATAATATATTTTTCATAAGTCAATAATATTCTATTTCACGATTGCAGGAACTGTAAAAATACTCTTTCCCATCTTTATTAAGTCCATATAAATCCGAGTGCAACCAATTTCCGTATTCATCATAGTTGCTATAGCGTTCTATATTTTCCTCAAGTAGAGGATTATCAGCTGACCATCTCAAACCTGGCAGATATGATTTTTTTTCAATTATACGACCTTGTTCATCATATTTATATTCGTCTGGAGGGAGTATGCTCCTTTCTTTAGAATCAACTATTTTTACATCATCAGTTTTTCCATCTGGGCAAATTATTCTCATATTAATTAGCGTACCTTCATTATTGTAATCAAAGAAAAATTCTTCAATCCCCTCCCATATTTCATGTGCTAACAATCCGATTTTGTTGAATTCTTGGATGATTATTGCTCCATAACTGTGACGTTGAGTTATTTTCTTTATGAGTACAGACATTAATTATTCTATTTAAATTCAAACATCAATAATTGATAAGTATATGTTAATTCATATCTCCATCCTCAATCATTATCTCGACAATGATTGTAATTATAATCCAAAACATTATAGATACAACAGTAGATCCTAATGGATATTCTCCTGAAAATAAAAAGCAAAAATTGGTAATATTTTCAAATATCTCTACAATCGCCTCTAAATCAAATAAATAGAAGATAAAACCTAATAATAAAAATACTACTCCTAGTAAATAAAAAACGATAACTGTAATAACAGCCGTTCCAAATGGGGCTAATACTTTCAATGTTGTTTTCATTTTTTTTACATTTATATCATTTTGCCTACTCTTTATCGGATTTTCGGCTTACTCCGTTTTATATTTATGCCATCCCTATTGGGGCGAACTTATCGAGTATATGTTGTAAATATTTCTCGGTGTAATATTTGTAGCCGACTTTGACCAAAGGTTCATCTTTTGAAATCACCCCGTCAAACTTGGTATAAATAGGTTTTAATACATCCCCATCATAGTTTTCTATTCGCACAATCTTTTCAAACAAGTCATAGATTTTGGAACTATGCCATAGAAAAGGGTCATATGGGGGGACTTTCGCTTCTGCGAGCGGGTGTAGAAACAACGACTTGTTATTATACCATGCGTATAGATAGTAAGTACCATTGTTCAACCAAATCCGCAACTTGCTCTCACTTCTCACTATAGAGGGAAATATATTTTCCAATTCTTGTGGTGTCATATTTCTTTATGTTTTGTTGAGATTATCTTCTTTAGGATAATGTTCGATGTAAAAAGGAATAGCATCTGCCATTTTCTTCAGTAATTCTTTATAAAGATACAAAGCGTATTCCATATGCCCGATTAAATCGTCTGGTGTGTCAATATAGCAAGGATATTCTATAATAACTTTATCCTCATCTGCCCTGTATCGAACTTGAATTGCTGACCGCAATGCCATCAATTCATTCGCAAGAGCAATTTTCCCCCATACATCAATTCCATTTAATCGTTCTTGATTAAAACTAAATTGAAGGCACACACTAACACTATATATGCAGGTAAGTGCATGATGGTAAATTTCCAGTTCTAAACCATCTATATCCAATACAATATTACCATTAGTATTTATTTTCCCTGTATAGCCATTTGCCTTCAGTACGGGCTCTATAAGTGAATTGAATCGCCAAGCAAATATATGTGCATCTATGTCTGGACCAACCTCATAGTCATCAAAAAACTTTGCTATATCAGCAAAGAAATTATGTTCCAATGCAACTGATATACGCATTAGTACATCTGTATTTATGGAAGCCGAATTTAACATTTTATAGCAATTGGGAGCGGATGTCGGAATATTCAATGCCAGCCACTCAACAGTTTGTCCTTGCCGCTCTAATTCTTTTTTTACGACAGTACCTATATGTATCGGTTTCACCTTTTTCATAAAACGATATCAGCTTAATATCGAAAAACGATGCAAAGTTACAAAAAAAAATTCACGTAAGCAAATTTTAGTTTTAATTTATCAAATCTTGATAAAATTGATTATATTGCGGCAAAATTACGAAAAAAAACGATATACGCAAGAACGTACATCATTTTTATGTATTTTTTCTCTCGGTCATTATTTATTCGGGTGCCATATGAGCCAGGTTACGCCCAGACCGGCAAACACGTAGTTCTTGGGACCGGAGAGCAGCGGCTCGGTGTCGTACAGATTAAAGCCGACATGTGCGTCCAGCTGCACGCGCGGATGGACGGCGTAGGTCAGACCGAAATCCATACTGATGTCGCAATGCGTATAGTACCTGCCGTGCTCATCTTGGAAATCGGGGTCGAAGATATTATAACTCTCGATGAAGAGCCCGAGGTGGTCCGTCGGCTCGAAATTGATGCACAGCGAAGCGAACACATCCGGTGCCGGCGCCCAGTCCACCCAGTGCGCACCTACGTCATACCCGATGGAGAGCCACTCTAACACCTCGTGCTCAAAGAGCAGATCAATCGTTCCCGCCACCGGCATGAAATCCGCCATCGCTTTGGTCAGCGGTACTCCGATATTTGCCATCAGTGCTGTGCGCGGCACCCATTTCCAGTCCAGTGAGCCGCCGTGGTGGTCCCATAGCAGAATTTTGCTGCCTACCATCAGCCACGAGGGCATATAGGTCTGTTCGCCCAGAGTGGCGGGATCCGTGTTCGGTTTGTCGTTCACAAGCAGCGTACCCGAATACCCCAGACGCAGCTCCGCCCGCTTGTGCAAGCCGAACCGGAACAATGCGTCCGGCAGACCGATCAGGTGGGCTCCCAACGAGTGCGCGCACTCAAATCCCGTCTCCCATTGGATATACCCCCTGTCCAGAACCTCCGAACCCGTGCCCATGCCCGGGCGGTCGGCAGAGAGCCATATCTCGTTTTGCTCCGCGTGGTGGTGACCATCTTTCTGATGAACAGTCCACACAGAGTCCGGCAGATGAATTTCCGCCCACATCCCAACCGGGAACAATAGAAGTATCAAGACATTTAAATGTTTCATATATTGCACATTTCGGGTACAAAGGTACAAAAAATAATTCACAATTCACAATTCAAAATTCACAATTATTCAAAAAACTCATTATTTTTGTGAAAAATGCACGCGCGCTTGCGTATGTCGGAAAAAAGCAGTACCTTTGCAGGCTGAAAGATGAAAAATAAAAGACATATATGAAAGACAAACCAACAATAATCGATTTCGTGGAACACTACACGCACCGGTTCAGCGAGCATGTGTTCCTGCGCGAGAAAATAGAAGATAAGTGGACCGAAACGACTTTCCGCGAGACGCGTGAGACCGCCCACCGCATCGGTGCCGGCATGATGGCGCTCGGCCTGCAGAAAGGCGAACGCGTGGCTCTGCTCAGTCAGGGACGCAACCTCTGGGTTACCGGTGAGTTAGGTATCCTCTATGCCGGCGGCGTGAACGTGCCGCTGAGTATCAAGTTAGAGGAAGCGAGCGACCTCCTCTTCCGTATCCGGCACTCCGACGCACGGTTCATCATGTGCTCCGAGCAGCAACTGCCCAAGATCCGTAAGATCATGAGCGACTGCCCCCACGTGGAGAAAGTGATTGTCTTTGATCCTCTGGAGAAATACGAGGACAAGGAGATCTCCATCGACGAGGTGATCCGGATGGGCGACGAGCTGCTGGCGAAAGACCCCGAGTCCTTCCGCCAACGATACGAGTCTGTCGGTCCCGACGACTACGCGAACATCAGTTACACCTCCGGCACGACGGCGGACCCGAAGGGAATCCTGCTGACTCACCGTAACTACACGGCGAACGTGGAGCAGGGTAGTTCGGTTATCCACTGCGACTTGGACGACGTGATGCTCATCATTCTGCCGCTCGACCACTGTTTTGCTCATGTAGCGGGTTTCTACACGATGATGTCGTACGGCGGCTCGATAGCCACGGTGCCCGTCGGCAAGACCGCCATGGCGACCCTCAAGAACATACCTATTGCCATCCGCGAGGTGCGTCCGCATGTGATGCTCTCCGTGCCTGCACTTGCACGCAATTTCAAAAAGAGCATCGAGGCGGGCATCAAAGCCAAAGGACCGAAGGTGGAGAAGCTATATAACTTTGCGCTGAACAACGCCATCGCCTACAACCGCGAGTACTGGAACCGCGGCGGATGGCAGAACGCGTGGCGGTGGCCGTTGGTCAAGCTCTTTGACCGCCTGATCTTCAAGGCGGTAAGGGAGAATTTCGGCGGACGGATGAAGTTCTTCGTGGGCGGCGGCGCACTGCTCGACATCGCCCTACAACGCTATTTCTGCGCAGTAGGCATGCCGATGTTCCAAGGCTACGGACTGAGCGAGGCAACGCCGATCATCTGCTCCAACTCGTCGGAAGGTGCTATCTTCGGCTCCTCCGGCCGCATCGTCAGTCCGATGGAACTCAAGATATGCGATGCCGAGGGGAACATCGTTCCGGACGGCGAACGCGGCGAGATCGTCATCAAGGGCGAGAACGTCATGGCGGGCTACTGGAAGAACCCCGAGAGCACCAAAGCGACGATCATCGACGGATGGCTGCACACCGGCGACATGGGTTACGTGACCAAGGAGCACCCGGGTTACCTCTGGGTAGTCGGCCGCTTCAAGTCGCTGCTTATCCGCGCCGACGGCGAGAAATACAGCCCGGAGGGCTTCGAGGACTCGCTTACCGATGGCAGCATATACGTGGACCAATGTATCCTGCATAACAACCAGGATCCCTATACTATCCTCCTGATGGTGCCGAACAAAGAGGCGCTGCAGGCATGGGCGAAGGAACAGGGCAAGGACCCTGCCACCCGCGAGGGCAAGGAGTGCATGCTCCTTAAGATACAGAGCGAAGTGGACTCCTACAAACCCGGCGGAAGCCGCGAAGGCATCTTCCCCGAGGCTTGGCTGCCGACCTCCATCGCCGTACTCGACGAGCCGTGGACCGAACAGAACCACCTCGTCAACTCCACGATGAAGGTCGTCCGCGGCAAAGTAGAGACCTATTTCCAGAGCCGCATCGACTATGCCTACACGCCGGAAGGCAAAGAGCTGATGAACGAAAAGAACCTCGCTGCACTGTAGCAGGGGCTGCCAAAATGGCAGTGCCTACAGACATGGCACGGGATTTGATTAGAGGTTAGTGTTTAGAGATTAGTGTTTAAAGAAATTATGAAAAAAGAAAAAATAGACGAAATGGAGCAACTCATTGAGGAGCAAGAGACCGGACAGCAGCCGGAACAGGCGGCAGAGAACGAGCAGGAGAGCGCTGCGAGCGCAGAGGCAACGCCGACCGCCGAGGAACAGCTGGAGAAGGCGCAGGAGCGTATTGCGGAACTGGAGGACAAGAACCTGCGGATGATGGCGGAGTTTGACAACTACCGCCGCCGTACCAATAAAGAGAAGCTGGAGCTCATGGCCACCGCCGGCGAGCGTATCTTCAAAGAGATGCTGCCGCTGGTGGACGATTTCGAACGGGCAATCGCCGCCACCGATGACGAAGGCGTGAAACTGATTTACCAGAAGTTCCTCTCCTTCCTTGACAAGAATGGCGTGCACCCCATCGAGACCGAGGACGCCGACTTCAATACCGACGAGCACGAGGCGGTAACGACCTTCGCTGCCGGAGAGGACAAGAAAGGCAAGGTCATTGACTGCACTCAGAAGGGATATAAACTCGGCGAAAAGGTAATCCGTTTCGCCAAAGTAGTAGTAGGAGAATAGTTTATGGCAGAGAAAAGAGATTATTATGAGGTGTTAGGCGTAGAAAAGACGGCTAGTGCCGAGGAAATAAAAAAAGCGTACCGCAAGAAAGCGATACAGTACCACCCGGACAAGAACCCGGGCGACAAGGAAGCCGAGGAGAAATTCAAAGAGGCAGCCGAGGCGTACGAGGTACTCTCTGACCCGCAGAAAAGGCAACGCTACGACCAGTACGGTTTCGCCGGAATGGGCGGCGCAGGCGGATTCAGCGGTGGCGGCATGTCGATGGAGGATATTTTCAGTCACTTCGGCGACATCTTCGAGGGCGCAGGATTCGACTTGGGCGACTTCTTCGGCGGCGGAGGACGCAGCCGCGGCGGTCAACGCGTACGCAGAGGAAGCGACCTGAGAGGAAAAGTGACCCTCACGCTTGAGGAGATTGCTACGGGGTGCGAGAAAAAAATCAAAGTCCGCCGTCTCGTGGAGTGTCAGGACTGTCACGGCACCGGCTCGGCAGACGGACAGACAGAGACCTGCCCGACCTGTAAGGGTGCAGGCAGAGTCACCCGCGCACAGCGAGGTATATTCGGCATGATGCAGGTACAGACCGAGTGTGAGACCTGCGGCGGCGAGGGACGGATCATCAAGAACAAGTGTCCGAAATGCGGCGGTCAGGGCGTCGTGCGAGCCGAAGATATCATTACCGTAACGATCCCGGCAGGCGTAGCCGGAGGCATGCAGCTCACCGTACCCGGCAAGGGTAACGCTGCACCACACGGAGGAGTGCCGGGAGATCTGCTTGTCATGATTGAGGAGGAGGAACACAAGGACTTCGTCCGTCACGACAGCGACCTGATCTACAACCTGCTGCTTGACATGCCTACAGCGGTATTGGGCGGCCAGGTGCAGATTCCTACGCTCACGGGAGACGTGAAGATAACCATCACCCCCGGTACGCAGCCGGGGAAGGTGCTCCGCATGCGAGGCAAGGGACTGCCGCGCATCGACCAGTACGGACGGCGGTACGGAGAGGGCGACCTGCTCATCAACGTAGGTGTCTATATCCCCGAGAAACTCAGCAAGGACGAGAAGAAGCTGATCGAGCAACTCCAGAACAGCCCGAATATTGCGCCGGGAAGCGCCAATAAGAAGAACTTCTTCCAAAACCTCTTTGGAATTTGAAAAATTAAAAATGAAAAATGAAAGGACGAGAGAATCACATACGACAGTTGGTGTTAGGACTAATCCTCCTTTCACCTTTCACCTTTCACCTTTCACCTTTAAGGGCTGAAGTGCCGATAGAGAAACCCGATTTAAGTGAGCCGACCGGAATAGCGCCGGCTTACTTCGGTCCTAACGCGTTTCCGGTTCCGGAGATGACGGACGGAAGAACCTATGACCATCTGCGCCTGGAAGTGGCAGCGGATGGTTATTTTGGCTATACAGGTACCCGTACAGCGGATCTCTTCGCGCGCGTGCATATTCCTTTATTCACGCGGTGGGCGAACCTCAGTATCTGGATGCCGATCCATGAGTGGTACAGCCAGGCAGACGGCACCGGCAGCGGCGCGGGCGATGCGTATGTCTCCACGGAAATACAGGTGCTTCATAGCGACTGGTTTCACTCCGAGCGGGCGAAATATATCCCGCAGGCAACGGTGCGTATCGGTCTCAAATCAGCTAGCGGAGGACAGTTTGCACGGTATAGACATTACGACACACCGGGTTATTTCTTCGACCTCAGTATCGGCAACTCGCTCTACCATAAAGATTGGGAGTTCCGTTTGGCGGGCTCGGCGGGTTTCCTATGCTGGCAGACCGATAACGGCAGACAGAACGATGCCGTAATGTACGGTCTGCAGGCGTTAATCCAGCATGAGTACGTGTCGTTAGAAACAACCTGGGGCGGTTATGTCGGATGGGAGCGGCACGGCGATGCACCGATGGTGCTCCGCGCCAAACTCGCCGGGCATGTGAAAGGCTTCGAACCCTTTGTTCAGTACCAGTGGGGTATTAAAGATTACCCGTTCCACCAAATCCGCGTGGGTTTGGCATACCATATAGATATCCTTCGCCGTAAAAATACATGAAGCGGCAAGTCCTCATAATGCTCTTATGCATTTCGGCGTGTGTGCATGCCGCCACTCCGGGAACAGACAGCGTAAGCAGCGCGTTCTTTCGCGATTGGTACCAGACCACCGATCTCGGGCATTATCTGGATAACGGCAGCCCGTATGCAGTTTATGAAACAGAGACCATCGGCGAATGGAACTTAGGGGATCAGGCCGTGTTCTCAATCGCCGGCAACTCTTTCCGCCAAACCAAATACCGTCTCAACGGCATGCGTACGGACTCTCGTACCCAGCCGGGCGATAGTTATCTTCACTATGGCATGGACCGCACCTCGCTGGTACTCGATTACCATAACGGCGTACTGAATTTTACCGATGACAGCGTGCAGCAAGCATCCGTACGGCTGACCGGCAATGCCGGCGGAATAGGAGGAATCGCCCCCGGCACCAAGCAACTGATCAACCTTTTTCACCGTTCCGCCGAAGAACGGACGATAGACTCGCGGCCGATGGAGATGCGCAATCACATCATCGGCGCAGGTACGGCGGAAACCGCTTTCGGTATCCGGGCTTACGGGAAACAATACTATCAACACCTTTACCTTCATTACGGTCAACGCCAACTGACGGCTTTTGACCGCACGGGTATCAGCGGAATGTACAATGCCCCGTATTATGCGGCGCAGATGGACGGACAGATCCCCCTTTGCCCTAACGTAGCGATGGACGAACTCCATTATTTCTTATTGGCGAAAGGACGGACGGACTATGGCTCGGAGTTCTATTACAACCGCAATGAGCAGGCTCGCCAACAAATGTACCAGGCGGGATTGTATGCCGCCAAAACCTTTGCCAATAACGGCAAACTGGTCTATGGCGTGAGTTATGAGATTAACCAACTGAAGCATGATTCCCTCTCTTTCAGCCGGAATATCATCGACCAGGACGGCGAGGCTTTTGAGCCCTGGTATGCGGACGGACGGCTCCATTCGGTAAACCTCTCCTTGCAGTACGACCAGCCCCTCTTACGATGGCTTCGTGTGCATGCCGAGGGGTATAACTCGATCCTCCATTTCCAGCCGACTACGGGCACGTGGACCAACGCCATCCATGCGCAATCCATCGCCGATGCCTCGCCGACGAACCTCTATACCTACCATTGGCAGAGTAGAGCCTTCACCTCCGGTATATTGGAGAACGAGGCGTTGGTAATCGCGGAACACAGCCCCGCGCCCGGACTGCAACTGTATGGGCATGTAGGAGTCTCGCTGGACGGCGTGGTGTTAGGGCAGAGGAAGAGTGTGGTCAGCCCTAACTGGATTGCTAAATTCATGTTGGACTATCAGCCGATTTGGTGGTTCAAGTTCGGTCTCTCCGTGAGTCATCATAGGATGTCTTATACCTGGAACGAGGTGCAATACCTGAGTTCCGACTATCTCTCCGGCGAGGCGAAGTCTAACCACACACCGGCAAGGAACCTCTGGGCTCACCAACCCTCCTATGCGGTGATTGACATACCGGTATATTTCACTTTCGGTAAGAGCCGCCGCCACGAGATCGCAGTGCTGAGCACCTACCGGACATACTACAACCAGTGGTTCACCCGCCTGTCGGAAGGACCGGAGAACGGTCCCTATACCATCACCACCCAACCGCTCAACCTACTGTCGAAACAACCCGGTACGCTGACACCCTATTATATCTCGAACCTGATCCGTTATACCTATGCCGGCCGCAAATGGTTCGTGCAGCTGAGTTGGCAGAGTTATCTGATGTCCGGCTTCAGTACCTTAGGCAACGGTCCGCTGCACAATAACCTTGGTTCGCTCTCGGAATCGACCGCCGACCCCAATACCTTTACCGCTACCTCGGAGGGTGACAAACCTTATCAGGCGAACGGCCGGCTCAATCAGGACCGCGCCTATATAGCCCGGCTACAAGTGACCTATAATGCCTGCCGGTATTTCTCCCTCGGATTGAACTTCAAGTTCAAGGACGGGCAGCCGTTTACTACGTTTAAGGCCGTTGAGCAGACGACAGACGGACGCACAACGATAGCCGTCATCCCCACCGATGCACGAGGAATCAACCCCGCAAACAACCATTTCGGCAAACGCAAGGATGCATTCTTCAATCTGGAGCTGCGCGCTACGGGACGATGGTGGGCAAACGGCATACCGATGTTCCTCGAGGTGCTATGTTACAATATATACGACTTCGGTACCGAACTGACCGAATATGCATTTGACGGGTATAGTGCTATTCCCGGCCGCACGGCGATGAGCCTCTGTATCCCGAGGGGATTGCTGTTTACGCTGCGAGTCGGACTAGAGAAAGATAAATAAGACACGAGATGAATACAATACTAAAAACATTCGGGAAGGTGATCGGATACCTGGTATCCATTCATTTGGTAGGACTTTTGGCATTGAGTATCTGTCGTCTTATTCTGCTATTTACCAATATGCCGGCAGAAGGGGTTGATTGGCAGTTGCTACCGACCGCCTTGCTCATAGGGGTGAAGTTCGATAATCTCATCGCCAGCTATATAACTGCCCTGCCGGCAATAGTATTACCGGTATTCGCCTTGGCTACGATGAGAAAAGAGAACTATGGCCTATACATGCGCCGTCTGACCAATATGGTTGCTTGGTATTACGGCGTGGCATATGCCCTATTAATCCTGATACATGTATCTAACGCGCGGTATTTCCATTTCTTTGAGAACCATCTTAATATAGGCGTTACAGCGTGGTTCGGCTTCGCCGGCGATACTGCGGGAATGATTTTCGAGGATATTACCAACCGGTATTTCCTCGTGACAGCCATTCTCCTCATAGGCCTTTACGAGTGTGGGGTAGTGGCACTTAATCGTTCTTTCGCCTCCGTCTGGCAACGCGCCGAGAGCGGTTCCTCCGGGCAATATATCCTCTCTGCCCTCATTACGGTATTACTCTGGGGTGTGGTATTCTGCGGCATACGCGGCAGTTTCCAGCGGTACCCGCTCCAAGTCAGCTTTGCCTATTTTTGCAACAACCCGTTCTATAACAGATTAGGCGTCAACCCCGTTTTTAATATCATCAAAAGCGCCGAGCACGGCTTGGAGAAAATGCCTCCGGAATTAGAGGCAATAGACGAACAACAGGCAATAACTTATGTCCAAGACGAGTTGCATATTCACCCCACTGACTCCCTCCTACCGCTGGTTCGTAGAGGCACTATCGCACCCCGTGTGCAAGGTCGCCCTAATGTGGTACTCATTTTCATGGAATCCATGACAGTAGATAACCTGGAACTGCAGTCGAACGGTCAGTGGCTGACGCCCTATTTGCGCAGCCTGAGGGACAAAAGTATTTATTGGGCAAATTGTTTCTCCACCGGCGTACATACCAATAACGGCATAGTGGGTGTACACTACGGATTTGTGCCCAACTTCGCCAAACCGGCGATGGGTGTCAATGCCGAGATCTATACCGGTCTGCCCTACTACCTCCGTAAAAACGGCTATCAAACTCTCTGTTTCGTGACCGGCAACCCGCAGTACGACAACATGAACTCTTTCTGGCGCGACAATCATATTCATGACCTGTATTCGCTCTATGACTACGAGGCGGATTCGGCAGTGAATAATTTCGGTGTTTCAGACGGATATATGTTCCGCTATGGAATAAGGAAACTCGGAGAGTATGCAGAGAGCGGAAAACCGTTCTTTGCGTCCTTCTTGACCGTAAGCAATCATAGTCCGTTCGTAGTGCCGGAGGCTTATCGCGACCGCGGAGAGAATGACGAGCAACGGATCATCGCTTATGCGGATGATGCTATCCGCCGTTTCATGGAGACCGCACAACAGACTGAGTGGGGCAAGAATACCGTTTTTGTGCTGGTCGCTGATCATGGTTCGTCCCGTCCGTTCCCTTACGACATGACGCTCTCTTATAACCATATTCCTGTCTTTATCTATTCCGATTTGTTGCAGCCGGAACGGATTGAGCGCGTGACTTCCCAGATTGATATATGGGAGTCCGTATTAAGCCTGTTGGGATTGGAATACGACAACAACTGCACAGGAATAGATGTGTTCTCTGCCCGGCGGCGATATGCCTATTTCGTCAGCAACGAACACTTGGGCGTGTCGGATGGTACGTGGTTCTGGTGTTATGGCATCCATAGCAAACAAGAGAAACTATACCGTATCGGCAGCGGCGAAAACATACTGGACGAATTTCCTGAGAAAGCCGCGGATATGCGGGCTTACGGAATGAATATGATGCGGGTTAATCTACTCATAATCGATAAACAATGGACCATACCATGCGAATAGCTTTAGATGCAAAACGAGCGTACCATAACCACCGAGGGTTAGGTAACTACAGCAGGGATGTCATACGTCTCCTGACAAACTATGGCCCGGACGAGGAATACGTACTCTTCGCCCGTCCTACGGACACCTATACATTCCCTCATACCTCGACTATCGCCCCTGAAGGGTTATGGAAATTGGCTCCGTCCCTATGGCGGAGTTTCGGATGTTTACGCGCTCTAAAAAATACAGATCTCTATTGGGGACTCTCAGGCGAACTGCCGTTCGGGATCCACCGATGCGGTGTGAAAACCATCGTTACGATCCACGATCTGTTAGTGTTCCGGTACCCGCATCTGTATAGCCCCGGGTATCGCAAACTCTTTGCCGCCAAAATGAGCTATGCCACCCGCGTAGCGGATAAGATTATTGCCATCTCCGAGCAGACAAAACAAGACATAATCACTTATCTACAAGCGGATGAGCGAAAGATTAGTGTGGTTTATCAGGGGTGTAGTCGTATTTTCCACGAGCCTGTGACAGCTCAGAAGATAGCTCAAGTGCGGGCCGCTTATTCTCTGCCACAGGAATATATCCTGTATGTCGGAGCATTGGAGGAGCGCAAGAACCTGCACACGCTGATAGAGGCTCTCGCTGAGGCACAAGTTACACTTCCGCTGGTACTCGTGGGCGGTGAGAGTGCGTATGGTAGGGAGTTGCAACAACAAGCCTCGCGTTTAGGAGTGGCGATTCAAATACTCTCCGGCGTACCACAGGCAGATTTGCCGGCAATCTATAAAGAGGCTGCGCTCTTTGTCTATCCCAGTATCTTTGAGGGATTCGGTATCCCGATCCTTGAGGCACTCACCGTCGGAACACCGGTCTTGACCTCCACCAGCGGTTGTTTTGCGGAAGTGGGGGGCGAGGCTGCTCTATATGCCGATCCCGCAAAACCAGAGGAGATAGCGACTCAGATAGTGAAAATCCTATCCGATCCTTCGCTTCGTGAGCAGATGACAGCTCAAGGGTATGAACAGGCGGAGAAATTTACGGATGAGAGAGTGGCAGCGAATCTTCTTCGCGTTGTGCAATCTGTAAAAGTGCTATCAAGGTAAAGAACGTATATAAACCTCCCATAGTGCTCAATAGGTTCTCGGTAAGCATGCTCACACCGAAAACAAGGCACATACATAGTACGTTCTTGCGTGTCTGCCCGCTATGGAAATAAGGCGCAGAGATCAGAATAAGCAGAATAGCCATCAGCCCGACAATACCCATCTCAATCCATACTTTGAGGTATCTGTTATGAGTGCTGTACTGGTAGTACATCCCCAGTTCAATCCCATCCTCATGATAATATTCTACCATCTTTTTATTCGATGCTCCAAAACCGGCGCCTCCCCAACCGGTGTCTTTAAGATGGCGTAACGCGCATGAGTATATGGTTATACGAGGCTCCGTGAGGGTGGTTTGAGTAGGCTCGCTAATCTTCGTAATTTGCAGAAGATCGTTCTTGGTAGCGGCGAAATGGGTGTTATAGCGCAAATTAAAAGCCGTGACAACAACGGACAAGAGTAATATGCCAATCCCTATATGCTTCCGCCATTTTCCCCGGTAGTTCATCATTGTCATCGCTATTCCTACAACGGGTAATAGCAGTAAGGCAGTACGTGAGGCGGTTAGTAAAACGGCTATTACCAGCAGGAGATCGGCAGTGCCGATAGTAAGCCCGGCTGTCAGTGGCGAATAGACTGTGCGGAAATGGCGGTACACATCCACCGAGAAAGCTAACGACATGAGTAATACCAGACAGTAGTAACTCCGTGATTTGAGTATCTCAATCGGTCCCTCACCGAATAATGTCCACACCGACCCGTACCAATAAGGAGGGTTCGTCTCCAAAGTTCCGGTGCAGTAATGCTGGTAACATACTACGCTGTAACTCACAATGGATAACAAACTGCCGACTATCAACGCACTCTTTAACCGATAGGATTTATAGTGCTCGTTACACCCAAATAGGGCGACGAAGAAAACCGCCAATATAGGCCAATGGCACTCCCATTCCTTTAAACCGTTTGCGACATCTTCACTCCATGATAAACTGATCAACTCCCAAACCGTGAAAAGGCATAGGAACAATACCGGATATATGGAGCGGCTCCATCGGAAATTCTTACGATCAATCCATCGCCCTTCTAAAAACCATAACCCTAACCATAGCGGAGCCAATGGTTGGCTGAACCTCCAGGGAAAGGCGAGAGAGAGTATTAATAGCATAAATACTACGAAATTTAAAATACCGATGGTTCGTAGATAGTAATTGAGGAATTTTTGCATAGTATTATCGGGTATAATAATGGTACATTGTTTCAATAAACCGGTCATAGGAATAGCGAGCCTGAAAATCCGTCCTTGCCCGCTCTCCTAATGTTTGTGTCAATGTGGGGTCAGTCAATAATCGGCGTAACGCAGCAGCCAATTCCGTAGGGTTGTCAGGGGAGCATAACAGACCGTTTACACCATTTTGAATAACCTCCGGCTGCGAGCCGTTATTCGTAGTGACAATCGCCAGAGCAAAGGACATATCTTCAAAGATAGAGAGTGGACCCGCTTCCGCAACAATGGAGGGGAGAATACCTATCCCATGTTCACTTAAAAGGGGACGCATGTCGGACTGAAACCCTAAATGACGAATACGGTTGCGAACAGGGGAGGTGCTCATTAACTTATCCCACATATCTTTGTCTCGTGGACTGATATTTCCGCAAAAAGTCATCTGAAAAGGCAGATCAGACAGCATAGCCAACGCTTTAAACAGCGGCTCTATACCCTTCTCGCGACATATGCGACCGTGGAATAGAATATGGTTCAGTCGGCGGGGGGAGGAATTGATCTCATATCCATTTATCGCAGTACTATTGTACACAACAGCGATTTTGGAGAATAAATCTTTGTCTTTCAGTTTTGCCATATATTGCCGGCGAACGCAGTCACTGACAAAAATCAATAAATCAATCTTCCTGTATGCCCAACGCCATAATGCGGAGTTTTTGGCAGGTCGTACCAAATGCTGGGTTGCTATCAGTCGGAACGGGTGTGCCGCAAATCGTTTCGCCCAAGCAGCGGCAAAATAGCTCTGCCGGCTGTTAATGTGCAGGATGTCTATTTGCCATAGGTCTAACAGTTTTGCCAACTGGCGACCAGAGAAGGGAAGGAAACGAACTCCTTTACTAACATATGGAAACACACGACATTCACCCAGGCGCGTGAAGCGGGAAATCATCGCTTGATTGCTATGGGGAGGGAAGAGAAAGAACAGACGTATGCCGCCTTTCTCTTTTACATGGAGCGCAAGATCATACACGTACTGTTCGCCTCCGCCCCATATGGGAGATGCTATGAAATAAGCTATATTCATGCAAAATGTTGTTTCCAGTTCTTCCATTTGGCTTCGTCTTGCGCTTTATCTTTGCGATGGACGATAGCATACTTTTCTTCTTTCGGCAAATAAGTGTACGCCCAATAGCCGTGAATCTTCTCATGCAGCGGACGTTTCCATTGGATTCGTTCCGGTGCATTAAGGTAAATCCGCCCCTGATAATCAGGCCATGAGACAAACTCTCTTTCCATTTCTCCCCGGCTATTCAGGAAAATATTATTCCGGGGCACTTTGAATAACTCTACATTGGGGTTTGCCCCTATAATAGCCCGTAACTCTTGTAACAAGGCGGGGGAGGGACACTCGTCTGCATCTAACTGAAAGATCCATTGCCCGCGGCATTGCGTGTTCAGATGGTTTTTCGCTTGCGCAAAATCCATCTGCAAGTCATGCTCTGTATAGGTGTCTATGCAATCAGATGCATCAATGACCCGTTTTACAGCTTCCGTGACATGAGACCGATCGGCCTGCACGATAATCTCGTCTCCGGGGGTGAGACAAGGGCGTAGGCATTCCAACAGGCTCTTCAGCTGTTCGGCTTCATTGCACACAGTGATGGCATATGAGATAGAGACGGTGTTCTCCGCCCCTATGGTGGGGGAGATAAACATCCGCCGTTTGATGCGTATCACACCGGCTATCCGATTGATAATTGCTCTAATCATACTGATAGTTCGCTTTTCTGCCGTTTTGCCAAAACCTGTCACGATAATAATGAATCCAATACCGGCATTGTGCCTCGTCCATGCTACGGGCTTTAGCATATTCTTCGGCAAAGGTATCGAAAAAACTCCTGCGTGCACAGATCCGCCGGATACTACAACACCCCTCTTTCAAACTTACGGAACCAAACGTCATTCGGTTGTTGTCCACTACCTCAAACCGGTATTTCCCATCCACCAAATCCCAGAGTATATTCCCCGGTGAGAAGTCCAGATGATTGATGCCCTCGTTGTGCATATGTGCAACGAATCGCGCCAAAGGACGGATCGTTTTGTCCAACTCCGGTCGGTAATCCAGCGTGAACTCGCGGTGCAGATGCCTCAGTTCCGACATACGTGTCACCAGATAAGAGTAGGCTAATCCACCGAATCGGTATTCCTCAATATACGCCACCGGTTCGGGAGTGTTTACATCGTGTGCCAGCATATACAGGCCATTCTCATAGGCTCGATGGGCTTTGCTTTTTCGGAACCTATAGAAGTATTGATTTAGCAACCGCGGCTTGTGAAACCGTTTCACGCACATCCTTGTGCCGTCCGGCGCCTGCATCAGACGAATCTGGTTGCGTGCATCGTAAATCACCTCGCCTTGTGTGGCAAAGTTCTCCGGCAGTTGCGCAATCCATTCCCGCAAACCTACATATGTCGGATTAATGACTATCTTCATCCTTTCACTTTCTCTACTATTTCTTCCGGCTTGATATCCATGCATTGGTAGTCACCGTATTTGCATTCCTTGTTGCCGTAAACGGAGCACGGACGGCATTCCAAATCCCGTTGAACACAGTCTTTCTCGTTCTGCCCGATTCCCATAAACCCGGCATACGGATGTGTCGCACCCCAGATAGACACCACCCGAGTACCGACCAGCGAAGCCAGATGCATGTTCGCGCTGTCCATACTCACCATCACGCGCAGCCCGCGCATGATCTCCAGCTCTTCCGCCAGACTGTATTTGCCGGCTACGGACTCCACACCCTTGTATTTCTTCGCCCAACTTTCTAAAATCTCCTGTTCTCTCTTCCCTCCGCCGAAAAGCACCACTTGCTCGCCTTCCTCGCTCAGCATCCTTACCACTTCTTCCATTCGCTCCAACGGATAGATTTTTCCCCGATGAGCGGCGAAAGGTGCAATTCCGATACCGAGTCGGACTTTTGTGCTTATTTTGTGCTTATTTTGTGCTGTACAAAAAATGGTTAATCCTAATTGCTCAAGCACTTGTCGGTATCGGGCGGTGGTCGTTTTCAGGGGTTTGTGAACCCACCCGTGGGTGAGCAAAAATTTACTGATTCTTCCTTTGCGGATCGTCTGTACTTTGGCGCCGCGGAGTGCTATCCGCAGCCGTATATATCGGCTCCGCCATACGCCGTGCATGTCAGCTACGTAATCATATTTGCCTAAACCGGCTGCTATCTCACGGAGCGATTGCTGTTTCAAGTCCACTCCGTGGAACACCACATTCTCCGGCATTCCGGTAAACAGGTCAGCCATACGTTGTTGCGACAGAACCGTAATCTCCAGTTCCGGGTATTGCTCCGCCAGTACCCGTACAACAGGCACCAGCATCGCTACGTCACCTAACGCAGAAAACCGTATGACCAGTAGCCGTTTCATTTCTTATATAGCACAGGATTGAGAGTAGGGTCGTTATACATCTTCATCTGCCGATAGACCTTCATAATCCGCGTGCCGGCGGCATAGTCCTCCAGCAGTTGCCCGATAGAGGTGGTCATGTCTGCTAATTGTTCTTTGAGCACCGCCATCTTGGCTACACATTTGTCGTGTTGCCCGGCACTCACATCCGTACGATCGACCTGCTCCTGCATGTGCCATAGTTTGACATGCAGAATACTGAGCCGGTCTATCGCCCATGCCGGACTCTCGGTGTTGATGCGTGCGCCGGACTGCGGTTGTACTTCATGGAACAGTTCCCAGAAATAACTGTCAATCCGCTCCACCAGATCCGTGCGATCCTGGTTGCTCTTGTCAATCCTTCGTTTCACCGCCAATGCCTCTACGGGGTCTATCTGCGGGTCGCGGATGATATCCTCCAGGTGCCACTGTACGGTATCTATCCAGTTCTTGAGGTACAAGTCGTGCTCGATGGTCCCCGCCTGATAAGGGTTGTGGATGGGCGCATCTACATGGTCTGTCCTATGGTAATCCCGCACTGCCTGCGCGAAAATGGAATTACTCTTTTCTACAAAATTCATATGGGTTATATCGATTTTAGTCATCTACAGGAATAGTAATCCAACTATCCGGCAATATATCCGGTCGTTCTTGGTGTCTGTACCAGCGGTTCGGGGCCAATATAATCCGCCCTTCGCCTTGTCCGAGCCATGCCCCCCACCAACTGAAACTACTGTTCGCGATAATATGGTGACGGCAAAGACTCATCAATTGCATATCCAGATATGCTTCTTTGCCTGTATGTCCGCTCACATAGACCGTTCCTTTCGGGAAAATACCCTGTGCCGGAGCCCATTGGGGATCATCGGAAAAGACATAGAAAACAGGCTTATCTACGTGCTCTTGTATATATTCCACGGCACGGCGGTAATAGTTCTCGGCACAGATATTTACCTCTGCAATCCGCCTCTTCTTGAGATAATCTCCTCGTCGTATATGAACGCTGATGCTCTGTACCGAACCTATCTCTTGAGCCGTCTTTTGGGCGTTCGATGGCATCGGCAGGCGGAACTGAAAAGTTTGTTTAACTTCCTCTTTTACCGAAGCAAAATACTTCTCGCTCTGCCAATAACCTTGCAGGTAACTATTCTCCGCTTGCAGTAACTCGGGACACCAGCCCTTGGCGGGGTCAGGCTCTGTAATCCATTCGCCGACAGTCTGCCGTTTGAAGCCCAATGCACGGCGTAGTTGAGACCATGGGTCTTTGCCTATATCCGCCATTAGGTTACGTTCTGCTATCGTACAATGTTCTGGCTGTATGGAAAATAAGCGTTCTAACTCATAGCCTGTGTGAGAAGGACGGTAGCGGAAGATAGATGCATCTATTTTGGTGTCCGGGCGATTCCTTTTCAATGCCATGTAAAAGGCATACTGAAACATTTGATTTCCCAAGCCCGAGCGTATTTGAACAATATTCATATCAATAACTATGTATTATTCCTTTCTTACAAATCGTCAGCATTGCTCCAAACTGATTGCCGTACTGGTTGCCAAAATCCCCTGCAAGGCTTAGTCCGAACTCCATCCCCCATGCTTGCGGCACATGTTTTTTGACCTCTAATAAAACGGCGGTATTATGACTCCGTATAGGTTCTCTATACGTACCGTAATTATCGGCATACGTTACCATCACTCTATAACGAAAGCCGTATATATCACCTTTCACTCCCCCGTGGTATGCCCACACGCGGTTATTGAGAGGGGTCATCAGTGATGAACCTATGGTGCGTCCGAAATAGGTCCATCCCTGTCCGTAGGTACCATTGGAATAGTAGTTATCTACTCCGCCAAAGACCATTCCGTCCCGATCATGCCACGGGCCTGACTGATCAGTGGTCTGCAGGATTTCAAAACGAAAACCGCTGATAAAGGGCCATTTGTCTTGCGTTGCATAAATACCCCACCGACCATCTGCGGCATTTGCGCGACCGCCTATAAAACTAATCCCTCCGTCTTCCTGTATGTTCTGCCAGAAGAGATCAACGTGCCATCCGCTTCCTTTGACGGTGAGGCACAGAAGCTGGCTTAGCATATGATTCCCCTGTACATTTAGTTGGTCGCTGCGAGTAGCTCCACCTTTACGGCCTAAGAAAATATTCATATAGCTGGCCCAATCATTACCATGGTCTATCCCGCTACTGGAATAACCTCCCCATTGAGCCGCATGGTGAAACTCATAACTCAAATTGACAGGCAGTTTACCGCCGATACGCCCCCCGATATATTTATGGTGCAACATGGTTTTATGCACGTAGGTGTTATGGTCGTCTAACCAGCCGTGAGTGAGCCCTCCCTTTATTTCTGCATAACCGAACAACCCCGGGAATGCCGTCCAGCGCTCAACACCTATACTCAGTCGTGGAATAGGGTGTACGTTATTGGAGAACAGCAGATGACCGGTGCTCAAATCTTCGTCCCCTAAATCAATGGAGAAAGGCTTGATACCGGCTGTGATATCAACGATATAGAGCCTTACATGTGCGTACAACAAGCTAAAATAGCCGGTTCCTTCTATGCGGCGAGGAGTCGGATAGGCTTGTGTTCCGGCTATCCGTCCGGAGAGCACTACGCCGAAATCATAATCATACCAGCGGTTTGGGCGAGTTGCTTTTTTATAGATACCCAACTGTATGTTCCCGCTATGTGGCAGCGAGGAAATCTCGCCGTGGCGGTTGGCTTGTAGCCAGAAAGGAGCTGTCTCTCTGCTGGAACCAAGCACACGGATGCCTGCAGTATACATGATACTGTCGCGCCCGGCATCCGGTTCTGCCATCGGTAGCGGCCACCATTCCCATGCACTCGCCGGCAGAATAACCCACAGAAGCAGGATACTATATAGAATTCTAGTTCTCAATGCAATATAAGGATGGGATAAGTTCTTTATTTGAGTTCTCTCCTAAACCGAAATAAACTTTTCCGTTTATGGAGAATGCAATCATGTTTTCGCCTCTCCCGCAAGGCATACTTCCGCAACATTCCCACCGATTATGAGTTACGTCATATCTCCAATAATCCCCGAAGACTTCTCCACCTGTGTATTCTCCGGCGAAATATCGCCCGCCGAAGAGGTATATGTAGGATTCGGTACCACAATAGGCGCATAACTCTCGTCCTTTACCCGGAATACCGGCTCTGCTACTCCAGGTATCTGTGGCTAAATCGACTTCATACCAGTCGGCGCTATTCAGTTTGCCGAGACCTGTGCCGAAGAAACAACGGTTTTGACATTGAGCTCCGGCTGCGCCAAAACGTGCCTCGATACGGTTGCCAACGGGTATTTTCCTCCATTCGTTGGTTCTCTTGTCATAGTAGATGACATCATTGGTGTGGGACCAACCTGTGCTATATAGAACATAGATACGGTCATCGATTACGTACGGCACGCCGTCTATTGTGTTGTGATCCGGGCATGACGATAAGGCTTCCCATTGACCGTTGGCCGGTGTGTATCGCCAGAAATCTTGCAGATAGCAGCTGTCTTCATATACTTTCTCTCCCGAGAAACCCAACCCTACATAGAGCGCTTCGCCATCGTTTGTCAGCAGAGCGTGTACCCGTGCTTTCCCGGGGAAAGTGGGAATAAGTTCCCACGTATCCGTCTCCGGGTCGTATTGCCAAAGGTCATTCAGGTACTTGCCATCCTTGTCCCTTCCTCCAAATACATACCCTTTCCCGTTTAATGAACAAGAGGAGGCGCTTGCTCTGCCTCCAGCCGGCAACGGAGTGCACTCGCGTACGCTCAAGCTTACTTCCGGCTCGCGCTGACAACCTGCCAACAGTATTGCCGCAATCAAGAATACTATGTATCTATATCCTCTCACTCTTCATTTTTCACTTTTCAATATTCTCTTCCACTCTTGTCTTTTTCTTCAGCTCGAAGTCGCGGCCGAGGTAGTTCTGCCGTACCACAGGGTTGGCAGCTAACTCCTCCGGCGTGCCGTGGAAGAGGATCTTGCCCTCAAAGAGCAGGTACGCGCGGTCGGTAATCATAAGCGTCTCATCCACGTTATGGTCGGTGATGAGGATGCCGATATTCTTGTCTTTAAGCCGCCATACCACGTCCTGTATCTCCTGCACGGCAATCGGATCAACTCCTGCAAAAGGCTCGTCGAGCATGACGAACTTAGGTTCGATAGCTAAGCACCGCGCTATCTCCGTACGCCGCCGCTCGCCGCCGGAGAGGCGGTCGCCGAGGTTCTTGCGCACGTGGGCAAGGTTGAACTCCTTGATCAGTTGTTCCAGTTTCTCCTCCTGGTACTCTTTGCTGAAATTGGTCATCTCCAGTACCGAGCGGATGTTATCCTCCACGGTCATCTTACGGAATACGCTCGCTTCCTGCGGCAAATAGCCAATACCCATCCGTGCCCGTTTGTACATAGGGTAGGAGGTAATCTCCTGGTCATTGAAGAAGATCTTGCCGTTATTGGCGGCGATGAGTCCGGTCGTCATGTAGAAGGTCGTCGTCTTACCGGCTCCGTTAGGCCCCAGCAGACCTACAATCTCTCCTTGCTCCAACTCGATAGACACGTCGTCCACTACGGTTCGTTTACCGTAACGCTTTACAAGATGTTCTGTTCGTAATTTATCCATAAACTATGCATGTCCTTACTATGTCCTATGTATATCGTATCCTGCACCACCCTATAATATACTATGTATATTATCCCGTGAAGTTTGATTTATGCAATTTCTACCATCACCGGACAGTGGTCGGAGTGTACCGCCTCCGTCAGTATTCTGCCGTCTCTCAGTCTCGGTCGCAGGCTCTCGCTGACCCACAGGTAGTCAATGCGCCAGCCCACGTTGCGTGCTCTCGCTCCTGCTCGCCAACTCCACCAGCTGTACCGCTCGGGGCTCTGGTCAAAGACGCGGAAGGAATCAATCAGTCCGCTTGCTTCCCACCGGTCCATCCACTCGCGTTCCTCGGGCAGAAATCCCGAGACACCGATCTGCCGCTCGGGGTGGTTGATATCTATGGGCTTGTGACAGATATTGTAATCACCGCAGATGACGATGTTCGGGCGTTCCTTGCGGAGCTCGTTGACCCATTGCAGAAAGTCCTCCAGAAACTCCATCTTGAAATCCTGACGGACATCTCCGGTCGTACCGCTCGGTATATAGGCATCGACGATGGTCAGGTCACCGAAATCCACCCGCAGTACCCGTCCCTCGCGGTCGTATTTGGGGTTGTTCATACCTACAACCACTCTGTCCGGTTCGCGTTTGGTGAAGATACACACGCCCGAGTAACCTTTCTTTTCCGCCGAGTGAATATAACTGTGATAACCCAGCTCCTGCATCGCCATCACATCGATCTGCTCGGGCTGTGCCTTGCTCTCCTGGATGCAGAACACATCCGGGTTCTCCTCCGCCAGCCATTCCAACAGACCTTTGTTGATTGCCGAACGGATTCCGTTTAAATTATACGAGATGATTTTCATAACTGTCTTCCTAATAAGTCATATATCTGCTCTCCTCTTAGGATCACCACATGCCCGTTTTGAAGGATCTTCCGTGGAGCCTCTGTGGAATTGGGTTCCTGTACATCCAGATACGTCGGACTGCCACCTCCGTTGATATCAAAGGTAATCACTCCGTTTGTCTCGGCAATGTTAGTCAACTGATAATTGGTTACTACAGTGAACGAATTGACCAAATCGGTAGGGTACGCATCGCCCTGTTTGCCGTGACAACCATTTTGGGGGTATCTCGGGCTCAAACCGTCTGCCTCTATAATATCCACCCCCAAAGCAGAGGCATCCTTGTTGACGGCGTTATACTGCCATTTGTAACTACTAAACTGTATCTTGGTAATCAACAATCCATGTCCCGGCAGATAAGCGTCCCAGCCGCTCTGCTGACGGTTCTCCAGAACGTAAAACGTATTCGGATTGGTGGGGCTGAGGATGTTTGTCACGGTGTCTCCGTCTGCGGTCAAATACCCTGCGGCGGAGCTGCTGTTGAGTTCGTCCAGTGTTATGGTAGCGGCGGAATTTAACAGTGTCGGTTCTATCCATCCCATCCACCACCGCTCGTACGCCGAGTACATCGGCGGTGTCAATAGATTATTATTGTAGCACCCGTAGTCCATAATATCCCATTCGCCGTTCGTCTTATGGGTCGTATTATAGTCTGTAGAGTATATATCCGGCAGACCTAGAATATGGCTGAACTCATGTATGAAGATACCGATACCGGCTAACTTGTCGTTGTAGGAGATCTCGTTGGTACAGCAGTACCGGTCGATTGTTTTTCCGTCCAACTTGAAGGATTTTTGAGTGGAACTTAAGGTGTATTGGTGCGGCCAGATAGTTTCCTCTATATAACTGTCCGCTTCTCCTTTCCCGGCGTAAACAATGACAACCCAGTCCACTTCGCCGTCATTATTGTAGTCATATTGGCTAAAATCCGCTCCCTGTTCGTGCGCCAACCAGCATGCCTCGACAACCATCTCGTCCGGGCGAAGATCATTCCCGCGGCTGTCATTGGAACCATAGTAGGACGCCCCACGGCTAACGGTCACAGGACCGTAGAAATCCAGTTGCGGCACATATTGTCCGTACGAGTTGTCGCGGAAGTATTGCCGGATAGAACCGGTCGCACCATCGAGCGTATAATCTTCACCGGTTGCCCAATCGATCATCTGTTCCTTGGTATGGCTGAAAACGGTGTCGCTGAAATTGACAAGGATAACCGGTCCTTTGGGAGCCAGCAGACGGTCCAAACCGGTGGTCTGTCGGGCGCGCCGGAGGTGTAACCGCTGTTTGCCGCTACTCTTACGGTAGTTCTTCTCCGTCTCGCTCATCGGCATAAGACTCTCTTCGTCCAGCCAGGTGCCTGACTCATCTGTAAGAAAATGAAAATCCTCGTTGCCGTGCATATAAACCATCTTGGCTACTCCGTCCGCATCCACCATTATTCTCCCATCTCTACGTGCCGGCGTTGCCCACATGCTTGCGCACGCCAGCAGGGCAATCATTATGTTGGTTATTCTTCTCATGCCTTTGCTGCGGCTTTCACTTTCTTGAACAGCTCGCTGGCGAAGACGAAGTCGTTGAGCGCTTCGTTTTCGCTTGTCATGATCTCGTGGCGCGAGCCCTGCCACTCTTTCTTACCGCCTTTGAGGAAGACGATATTGTCGCCGATCTCCATGATGGAGTTCATGTCATGGCTGTTGACGATGGTGCAGATGTTATACTCTTTGGTAATATCCTGTATCAGGGCGTCGATGACGAGACTGGTCTTCGGATCCAGACCCGAGTTCGGTTCGTCGCAGAACAGGTACTTCGGCTCCAGCACGATAGCGCGTGCGATAGCCACACGTTTCTGCTGACCGCCGGAGATCTCGCTCGGCATGAGGTTCCACACTTTCTCGGGCATCTCCACGCGTCTCAGACAGAACTCCGCCCGTTCCTTCATCTCCTCGCGGCTCTTTTGCGAAAACATCTCCATCGGGAAGAGCACATTCTCCATGACCGTCATGGAGTCGAACAGCGCCGACCCCTGGAACAGCATTCCTACCTCGCGGTGGAGCATACGGATGTCGTTGCTCTTCATGGCTGCGAGGTCGCGTCCGTCGTAGAGGATCTGTCCGCTGTCCAGATCATGCAGACCGATCATGGACTTCATGAGAACGGTCTTCCCCGACCCCGACTGACCGATGATCATGTTCACTTCGCCGTCCCGCATGACGGTCGAAACATGGTTCAGCACCACGTTCCCCTCAAAACTCTTTACAACATCTTTTACTTCAATCATAACAGCAACTTACTTAATACGAGGTCGAGGAAAAGGATCATAATATTGGAGTTTACGACTGCGTTGGTTGACGCCCGACCGACATCCAACGCACCGCCGCGGACGTTATAGCCGTAATAACTCGCCATGCTGGTGATCACGAACGCGAACACCAGACTCTTGATGATGCCGTACCACACATAATAGGGGTTGAAGGCGTACTGCACTCCCACGAGGTAGTCGTGGATGGTGATGATGTCCGTGAACGCACCTACCGCCCAGCCGCCGAGCAGACCCACCGCCGTGGAGATGATGACGAGCATCGGCATCATCGTCACGAACGCCAGTATCTTCGGCAAAATCAGGTAATTGGCGCTGTTCACGCCCATGATCTCCATTGCGTCTATCTGCTCCGTGATACGCATTGTGCCGATCTCCGAAGCGATGTTCGAACCCACCTTGCCTGCCAGAATGAGACACAAAATAGTACTCGAGAACTCCAGCAGCAGCGTCTCTCGCGTCAACAGACCCACCGTGTAGGTCGGCAGAAGCGGGTTCTCGGTGTTCGTCTTCGCCTGAATAGTCAGGATAGCACCGATAAACACGGAGATGATCAGCACGATCGGCAGGGACTGCAGACCTTGCTTCTCCAACTCGCGGCTGTATTGCCGCCAAAACATCCGCTGACGGTCGGGCATGCGTAACACCCGACCCATCAGCAGAAAATACTCACCTATATGTTGAAAAAATCGTAACATCTTATTTGACAATCGCGCCTTGCGCGTTATAGACCACGCCGTTGCGGATGATCAGGACTTGTCCGTCCCGGATCACTTTCTGCGTGCGGACTTCTGACGGCTGAATGTTCTCAATTCCCTGCGTCGGCTCGAATGCCTGCCCCTCGATCTTCAGGTTGTAGAGACATATATACTTGCCGTTTCCGCTGGTGTGCTCATGCCACGGCAGTACGCGTACATGCAGCGTCTCGCCGGCAGGGATAGTCAGCATCGGTGTCAGCGCTACTGACTGGAGAGGATTGCCGTAATCAACGAATGCTTTGGTTTGAGAGTCCGTTTTAGGAGCAATATTCGTCAGAGCACTTGTGGCTGCTTCATAAATCGTCTTAACGCCGGTGAACTCATCTCCAAAACCGGTGTTAATGTGGCATTTCATATTGCCCGTCGAGTAGGCGCCTATCTCAAATGAGATACCTGTTAGACGAACCTCCATGCTCGCCGGAGCCGTTATTGCAAAATCGAGGTAACGTGTCGGGTTCTCATCGATCTCAGTGGAAGGCCAGTTTGCTTTAGCACCATTGTCATCAGCATTGTGCCAACGCGCAATAGTAACTACATTGTTTTCTGCATCCTTCACATCGTTCTTTGTGTCGGCAAGTACCATGTGTTGCATTGTAAACGCGGCACTAATCGGACCTTCTACTACGGCTTCCGGTGCCGGTCTTGCATTCAGTGCCCAGGTTGCACTGACGGCACTGCCTCCCGCCATAGAGATCACGCTCGCGGTTACCGGTACTGCCAGACTGTTGTCGCCGAAAGTAACGATGACCGAATCGTTCTGCGCGCCCTCGTTAGTGTAGCTCACACGCACAAATATCTTCTGGAACAAGGTACTACCGGCGTAGCTTACGGTAGCCGTCTTGGCATAGTTCTCTTTGTCGGTCGAGATCGTCAGCGCGCCTGTCGCATGAAGCGATACGGTGCCGCTCGCGGGCTCGAGACCGAAACCGGTCAGCAGGAACTCTTTGTTCTGCGCTACGCCGCTGTAGGTCTCGCCGATAGCGATGGCACTCGGGTTGGCGGTGATGGAAGTAGGGATAGTGATATAATCTGCCAAAATACCGGCGTCTTTCATCATCTGCGCAGCCTGGCGTGCAATCAGGTTGCCGCCCATCGCATTCGTGTGCGTGTTATCTCCGTTGCAGAAAAGGAGTTGCGTGCATTGTGCCTCGCCGTACTCCAGGTACATCTCTTTGGTTGCCTCTGTCAGGTTGAGGAACGGCACGTTCTTCTCTTTCGCCACCTCGCGCATGGCATGTACGTAACTCATCGTCGAGTCACCTTCCGGCAGACGCTGGTTCTCGTACAGTACGCCGTTCTCAATCTTGCTGAACTTATCGCCCAAGTCGTGCTGACCGTTGCGCTTAATCGTGTTGCCGCTGAAATACTTGCGGCAGATGGGACCTACTAAAATCGGGTTCACGCCCAATGTCCGCGCTTCGTCAATGAACAGGCGCAGGTAATTGCGGTAAGTGGTCTGCGGGTTCGTTCCGCGGGCGTCCGTCGGAGCCGGCAAACCCTTCGCCTGACAATATTCAGCGTACTCTAAATTATCCATTCCGTTGGTAACGGTACCCTCGTCGTTGTGCGCAAACTGAATAATGAGGTAATCGCCTGCGCTCATCTGGCTCTTCACGCTCTGCCAATAAGCGGCTCCGGTGTAGAAACCGCGGGTGTCCGCACCGGACTTGCCACGGTTATTGACAGTCACGAAAGCGGGATCAAAGAATGAACCCAAGTACATTCCCCAGCCGCGCTTATCGGTGGTGTTTTCGTCATATTCCGCCATCGTACTGTCGCCGATGGTGTGCACCTTGATGGCACTCGTCGCAACCGGCATTCCCATTACCGCTGCCATCAAAATAGCTAAAATCTTTTTCATGTTACTTTGACTATGGTTTTGTTATTTTTGGTGTTGTTCGGGTGTGTCTGTTATGATATAAATCATAACGAGCGCACAAAGTTACTGCTTTTTTTCGACATACGCAAGCGTGCGCGCGATTTTCTGCAAAAAAAACACTTTTTTGAAGCTGAAAATTTGGAAATCACCCACTCGACCATCGGTGAAACATCGGTTTTTGTTGTGCGAAAGACCGAGGGAGAGTCGGTAGGTGTATTGGTTGCCGCAAGTATGCAACAAAAAGGGAAGACGTATATTATAAATGAAGAGAGGGTGTACCAAATAGTAATGGCACACCCTCTTTTTCGAGCTGAAGTTATAAATATGGGTTTATTTGATGATTTGTCCCATTACGTTGTACTTCTTGTCGGCTTTCTCAATAACTAACATACCGTTCTCCAGCGATTTTACAGCCTTTGCCTCCACTGCGGTGTTGGAGATTGCGGTAGCGCTCGGAGCTACGTAGGTCAAGTCTTCCGCCCATACAAAACCGGTTTCTGGTTTGAGCTCCCAAATGTCATTGTAAACAGTCCATTCGCCACGGAGAGTGCCTGATACTTTGCCGCCGGCAACCCATGCTGCGGGAACTTCGTTCTGGTTGAAGTAAATCTCGTAAGCGGTTTCACCTACTGTGAAATAGATACCTTGACGCTTGCCGGATTTATTCGAGTAAATGCTGTCAATCTCTACGTTCTCGAAAGCAACCTCAACGAGTGTGTGGTCTGCCAATTCAGCTGCTACCAATGCATCGAAGGATTCAAAAGACGGATTCTTGGTGAATGTTTTTTCAGCTACTTCGCTCCACTCAGAGCCTTTCAGAGCTGCTGCCCAAACCGTGGTGGTAGTATTGATGGTTAATGCAGCACTGTAAGGAGTCCAATCTGTCTCCGAAGGAGAAGTGCTGAAGGTCTCATCCGTAGTGTAGTAAATAACGGCATCCTCAGTAACGCAGGTCATAGAAACCTCTGCCTCATCGTAGAATTTAGCGTCGCCGCTGATAACGGGTTTTGCTACAGCAGGAGCATCGGAACCGGTCTCCCATGTGATCTTCACCTCGTCCAGATAAAGTGCACCATCGGCGCTACGGAAGCCAATAAAGGTATAGCTTTCCGTAAATGTATAGGTTTGGGTTGCTCCATTGTCAATATTGAAAGAAGCGACTTTGGTGCCTACTGCCGCATTACCATACAATTCAGTAGGAGAAGTGTAAGCAACATTGGAAGCATATACATCCACCTTACGGGTAGCAGTTGTATTAGCATTGAAAGTCACTGTGATACTTTTGAGTGTACCTCCTGAGGTTGTAGTAACAACACCTGAGTTGCTGTTTTTGGAGCGTAACTGGATAGACTCGTTACCTCCAGCAGATTGACCTGCATACACAGCGGTCGAATTGGATTGTTTGCCACTCCAGTCTGTGTAGTTCGTGCCAGACACACCTGTAAGTCCATTGTTCAGGACGTCTGTCACTTCAGTTGCCATCATGCTACCTGCGAAAAGCACAGCAGCGAAAAAAGAGAAATTTTTTTTCATTTTTACTTGTAATTAAAAGTTTTAAATGTTGTATTTTGTGTGTCAAAATAGACTGTTTTTCTGAAATCGAGTGCAAAGATACTACATTTTTTCGAAATATGCAAATAAAAATATATTATTTTTTGCGGGCGGCGATGAAAAGCTGGGTGGAGTTGAAGATATTTTGCCAAATGATGTATGCAGCAGCGCCGAGAGACGACATCGGATCCAGGAAGGTGTTCGCCATCCAGACACCCAGCGAGGTGTTCTTCTGACCGAACGCCTGTCCGGCAGTGATAGACGAGACTCCTGCCATCGTTTTAGGCGCTGCCGCAGGGTTGATAAGAACGTCCTGATAGTCCGTCCCTTTGCTTGCCGCCGGCAGGGAGTAACCGATCAGTTTTCCGAGTCCGAACTGCACCAGACATGCAAAGAAAGAGGCGACAAGGAGGATGCCTATATTTGAGATTTGAGCCTGGAAATTGTGGATGGTTGTATTCGTTACAACGGCGGAGAGGACGACAATAGAAGCCACCCAGAGGTAGAAGGGGACGACCGCAATCTTTGTAGGCAGTACGAACTCCTTTTTTGTCCGCCATTTGAACGCGAGGCGCACCAGCCATGCGGAGAAGAACGGTCCTAAGAGGAGCGGCGCCACGCGGCTGAGGATCAGCAGGAAAGCCGGCCAGAAAGTCATTCCGGCAACCGGATTGATAAGCGGAAAAGTGGCGGGTACGATGACCGCCGTAACGAAATTGGAGAGCAACGTAAACGTGGTGAGGTTCTGAATCGAACCGCCCAACTTGCCGGCGATGATAGGTGCCGCCGTAGCCGTGGGCATGATAAAACACATCAGCAGTCCCTGCGCCAGGACTGTATTGCCCGTCAGGTACAGCGTACCGGCATAAGCGGCGAAAGAGAAGAACAGCTGCGCCGCCAACACCGCCCAATGCCATTTATGGAGCCGCAGATCAAGCGGATTGACCTTGCAGAAAGTGAAGAAAAGCATAAAGAAAATCAGCCACGGAAGGGTAGGTTTCAGCGGCAGAAAGATCTTATAGCCTACGGCACCGATAACCATCGAGAGCCAGAGGGCATTGGAGTCAAAGAATTTTTTCATAAGTTGTTATCTAGTAGATCTAGTTTAACTAGTATAACTAGTTTATCTAGTTGTCGCCCCATTGGGCGACGATATTATCCATGATGGTGAATACCTCTTCGACGGTTTCGGCGCGAAGGAGGGCTATACGTGTTTGTTTGAAGTCCGCGAGTCCTTTGAAGACAGGCGAAGCCGCAAAATGGCGGCGTGAATGAATGATTCCCTTCCGCTCGTCGTTGCCGCACCACTGAATGGAAGAAAGCACATGTTCCTTGAGAACGGCGACTTTGTCGGACATAGTAACCGGAAAATCCGGATTATCCGGAGATTCCGGGCTTAAGGCTGCTCTCATCTCTGCGAAAAGCCACGGAGCGCCGAAAGTGGCGCGGCCGACCATGATTGCGTCCACCCCGTAGCGGTCGAAACATTCTTTCGCGCGAGCGGGTGTACACACGTCCCCGTTCCCTATTACGGGTATGTGCATCCGCGGGTTGTTCTTCACTTCGCCGATCAGCGTCCAGTCCGCTTCTCCGCGGTACATCTGGCTCCGCGTCCGGCCGTGGATAGCCAGTTCCTGAATACCGCAGTCCTGGAGCCGCTCGGCGAGATCCACTATAAACGGCGTGCCGTCACTCAGGTATAACGAGGGTTCGTCCCATCCGAGGCGTGTCTTGGCGGTGACGGGCGTACGGACGGCATGGACCACCGCACGGGTGATCTCCAGCATCTTCGGTACATCGCGTAGCAGTCCTGCACCGGCTCCTTTACCTGCTACCTTTTTTACCGGGCAGCCGAAATTGATATCAATGAAATCGGGGTGTGCTTCCTCCACGATGCGTGCGGCATCTGCCATGGCGCCGGGTTCCCGTCCGTAAATCTGAATAGCCACCGGCCGCTCGGCATCGGAGATGGTCAGTTTGCGGGTAGTGGAAGCAATGTCGCGCACCAATGCGTCGGCATTGACGAACTCCGTATATACGCGATCTGCGCCGTAACGCTTGCACAGCGCCCTGAAGGCAGGGTCCGTCACATCTTCCATCGGAGCCAGATAGAGTTTATTTGCCATTATTCAGCGTGGGATAAGAGATACGATGATGGTTCATGGCGGTGAGGCGGGAGACAAAGACAAGCCGTATGTCTTCAACGTCCTTGAATGAGAGAGGCGTCTCGGCGAACTGACCATCCGCAATCTGGGCGTCAATCATCTGATTGACCGCCTGGGTTATAGAGGCTTCGGAGTAGTCACTCAGACTGCGCGAACGCGCCTCGATGGCGTCCGCCATCATGAGAATGGCACCTTCTTTGGTGGTGGGTTTGGACCCCGGGTATCGGAAGAGCGATTGATCCACTTGTTCGTCCGGGTGTGCGTTGCAGTAGGTGTTATAGAAATAGCGTACAAGCGAGGTACCATGGTGGGTTGTGATGAAATTGATGATGACCTCGGGCAGGTGGTTCCTGCGCGCAATCTTCTCACCCTCCGCCACGTGGGAGATGACCACTTGCGCGGCATCGCGCGGATCCATCAGCAGAAGCGGGTTCTCGGTGTCATTCTGGTTCTCCGTGAAATAAAGCGGGTCGGTAATCTTTCCGATGTCATGATAGAGCGCGCCGGTGCGGACGAGGAGGGCATTGGCTCCGATGGCTTTTGCCGCTTCTGCAGCGAGATTGGAAACTTGCATCGAGTGCTGGAACGTACCCGGTGCACGCTCCGCGAGGGTGTGTAGCAAGTCCGAGTTGAGGTCCGTGAGCTCCACCAGGGTGATGGAGGAAATGAAACGGAACATCTTCTCAAATGTATAGATCAGTCCGTAGCAACCGATGGTCAGCAGGGCGCAGATTACGAAATAGAGGTACATCCACGGGTCCAGCGCCGACCATGCGCCCGCTTGGGCAAAAGTGATCGCGGTGTAGGAAACGGTCTGAGCCAGAAGAATCCAGCCGGCGGTCTGGACAAGCTGCGCGCGGCGTGTCATGTCGTTCAGAGACGAGATAGCCACCATACCCACGACGATCTGTATGAAGAAGAACTCAACCGGCGCCGGCACCACAATGGAGGTAATCAGGATAGTCGTGAAATGCAGAAAAAGGGCGGTGCGGGAGTCAAAGAACACGCGCGTTAATATAGGTACCCACGCGAAAGGAATCAGATAGACGGAGAGGTTGAACCGCAACGCCAGACAGGCTAAGGCAATGACGATGAACATCTGGAGACAGAAGAACGAAACGGTTGCTGTCGAGCGCAGGTACTGGCGGCGGAAGACATAGAGGTAAATGACGAAAAGACAGAGGAACAGAAGCACCAAGATCGTCTCCCCCATAATGGAGATCGTACGTTGTTTGGTGCCCAGCGACTCATCGTCGTACGCCTTGCGGAGAGAGAGCAGTATCTGGTATTTGCTGGCGGTGACGATGTCTCCCCGGTCGATAATCTTCTCGCCTTTCTGCACCAGTCCCTGGGTGGGTGAGAGGGTGGCTATGAGTTTGGTCCGCATAGTGGTGGTGAGGGCGGTATCGAGCTCAAGGTTCGGTGCACAGTCGTAGCCGAAATGTTCGTAGGCGGATTTAGGCGTATAGATCTCGGATAGCGGGTAGGTCTTGGAGGTACGGCCGCTGACGACTGAGACGCGGCTGAAATGCTCGGCGTCCAGCCACTCCTTGTCCTGCAGCGACATCACCAGTACTTGTCTCTGCGCACCGCGGATATATTTGTAACTGGGCGCGAACGTGGAGAGGAGTTGTGCTTGCTCCTTCTGGAGTTGTTCGTCGGTCTTATAGATGGGGAAATCAAAATCGGCTGTGAGGGTGTTGTACCCCCAGGGCTTCTCTAACTCGAAATGGTAGCGGAAAGCATTACTGTACCGTGGGAAAATGAGTACGATGATAGCCGCCAAAATCACAAACAGACTCAACCGGAAAATCGTTTTGGTATTCTCGGTCTGAGGAATTTTTGTTTTGAGGGATGTGATGTCCAGTTTCATATTATCGCTTGGCTTTAAAAAAATCTTGCATCAGAGCCCTGCACTCGTTCTCAAGGACGCCGGAGGTAACGGTAGCCTTGGGATGGAAAGTGTGCGGGGCGTATAGGGTGTAGCCGCGTTTGGGATCGGGCGCACCATAGACAATACGGCTTATCTGCGCCCATCCGATAGCTCCTGCGCACATGGTGCATGGTTCGACCGTGACATAGAGCGTGGCGTCCGGCAAGTATTTGCCTCCGAGGGTATCGGCTGCGGCTGTGATGGCCTGTATCTCCGCGTGCGCAGTAACGTCAGCGAGAGTCTCTGTGAGGTTGTGCCCGCGACCGATGATTTGCCCCTGTGAGACGATGACACACCCTATCGGAATCTCGTTGGCGGCGAGTGCCTTCTGCGCCTCGGCGAGAGCGAGACGCATGAAGTGCTCATCCGCAGACCGCTGCGCTGTAGGATCGCTTTGCTGTAAGACCGCTGCGCTGTAAGACCGCTGCGCTGTAAGAAATTTTTTCAGTTCCTCGGGGTGGGACTCGAAGTGATTGCCGATGACAACTATGTCAGCGCCGGCTTCGTAGGCGGCGTTCATGGCTTCGGGGGTGCGGATGCCGCCACCTACAATAAGGGTGACGGAAGTGTGTGCACGCACGGCACGGATGATCTCGGGTGAGACCGGATGAATGGCTCCCGAACCAGCCTCTAAATAGATGGCTTTCTTACCCATCAGTTCGGCCGCGATAGCGGTGTCGATAATCGTGTCAAGGTCCGTTTGCGGAATAGGCTCGGTACCTGTGACGCGCATGGTAGAAGTCTCTACTCCGCCGTCGATGAGGATGTAACCCGTTGGGACGAAATCCATGTGGGAATCGTGAATAGCCCGAGCGGACTTAACTTGCTGGGATACAAGGTATTCGGGGTTCCTGCCGGAGAGCAGAGAGAGGTACAAAATGCCGTCTGCCTCCGGGGTGAATTGTGACGAATTTCCGGGGAAAAGGATGACGGGTGGTAGTCCGTCAGGACCGCTTGCGCTGTAGGACCGCTTCGCTGTAAGAGTTAGTTTGTCGCGCAAAGCACGGATGAAGGCGGTGGGATCGCCGCCGGTGGAGCCGCCGACGAAGATATAGTCGGGACAGCACTCCGGGGAAATGGGGAGCGCGGCGAGATCGGCTTTCTCGGGATCGAGGAGAAGGGCGAGGGCCTTATTATTTACCATTGGGTCATTTACCATTGGGTCATTTATTTGGTTATTTGGTCATTTGACCCATTCAAAAGTCTCTACCATTTTGATGACATCCGTGCGGAGGTATTGATAGACCGGCGCGAGGGAGTCTGCGTTCGGAGGGCAGTTGCAATAAACCGAGGCGCGGAAGAAATGATGTACGGAATCGGTTATGAAGAACTGGCACGAGGATGCCGTATTGCCCTCCAAGTCAAAGAGAACGCCATATACATTCACCTCGGGGTGAGAGTATTCGCGTTCGGGGATCGCATTGGCGAAAGAGGCGTTGCGATAGACAAAATCCAGAGCGTCGTCGGTCAACTCACGGAGATTATGATCCACTTTTTTATAAGAGCAATGGATGGTGGCATCCAACGCAGGGTAGTATATGTTGATCCAGTAAGGCTCGTCGTTCCGCGGCTGTACGACCGCGTTCTTGGAGAGGGCGAAGGTGTAAGGATAAGCCTCGCCCCGCCTCTCTTCCCAGGAGAGGGAGAAAGGTATATAGGCAGTGTCAGGAACAGAGATCCGGTAGTAACCGTAGGGTTTCGGGGTGTTTCCTTTTGAGCAAGAGACGCACAAAAGGAGTGCTAAAGCACTGACCGCTAACGCGGTAAGACCGCTTCGCTGTAGGATGTTTCGTTGCCAAAAGTACATTTTACTCCAAATTACGGTGCAAAGGTACGGAAAAAAGATGAAAGATGAAAGATGAAAGATGAAAGGAAAGCATTTTTTGACGGAAAATGCACTTTTTTTATAAAAAAGAACGCGCGCGCTTGCATATATAAAAAAAAAGTTGTAACTTTGTGCGCTTTTAGGAATTGTGCATCCCTAAAAGCTCCGGATTTTTTACCGTTGTTGTTCCTTTGTGGTCATATGGAGCACCCGATGAGCATCCGATGAGCACCCGATGAGCATCCGATGGATAATCTGGAAAGGACCGACAAACCATCGGTACAAGACCAATAAACCAGAGAAAAACACACATCATTATTATGGCAAAGAAAGAAAACAACTATTGCGTGATCATGGCGGGCGGCGTAGGAAGCCGTTTCTGGCCGTATAGCAGGGAGGAAAAACCGAAGCAGTTCTTGGATTTCTTCGGTACGGGCAGGAGCTTGCTGCAGATGACGGTGGACCGGTTCCGACCGATTGTACCGATTGAGAATATGTTTATCGTGACGAATATCATGTATAAGCAGATGATCATGGAGCAGATTCCGGATTTGAAGGAGGGTCAGATCTTGTGCGAGCCTGCGCGGAGGAACACGGCGCCGTGTATCGCGTATGCCACGGCTCATATCCGCGCATTGTGTCTGCAGAAGGCGTACGGATTGACGAAGGACGAATGTATGAAGTACGAAGGATATACGAAGGAAGGAAGTATGAAAGGTAACAAAACCCTTCCCAAGTATCAGGAAATCGACTGGGAGAAACCGGAGATGCAGGCGAATATCGTTGTGGCGGCGAGTGATCACCTGATTTTGGAGGAAGAGAAGTTCCGTGAGACCATCGTGAAGGCGTTTGAGTTCGTGAGCAAGAACAAGGCTATTTGTACACTCGGTATGCAGCCTACGCGGCCCGAGACAGGATACGGGTATATTCAATTTGTCGCGGACAAATTGGATAAGGCGAAAGGCGAAAGGTTAGAGGCGAAGGATGAGGCGAAGGATATTTATCCGGTGAAGACGTTTACGGAGAAGCCGAATCTGGAGATGGCTAAGGTCTTTCTCGAGAGTGGCGATTTCCTTTGGAACAGCGGTATCTTTATCTGGAACTTGCAGACAATCAGCGAGGCATTCCGATACCTGCTGCCGGAAGTGGCGGATCGTTTCCGCGAAGGCGAGTTGCTGATGGGGACGGAGGAAGAAGAGGATTTTATCGAGCAGATGTTCCCGAAATGCCCGAGTATCAGTATCGACTACGGCATCATGGAGAAGGCGGACAACGTGTATGTAATGCCGTCTTCGTTCGGATGGTCGGATCTCGGTACGTGGGGAAGCTTGTATGAGTTAAGTGAGAAAGACCCGCAAAAGAACGTAAGCCTGCATAGTGATGTGCATTTCTACGATGCTACGGGTAATATTGTGGTATTGGAGCCCGGCAAGAAGGTGATCGTACAAGGTGTGGATGACATGATCATTGCTGAGCAGGGCGGCGCACTGTTGGTGTGCAAAAAGGCTGAGGAGCAAAGAATAAAGCAATTCGTAAGCGAATTATAACAAATTTTATTACTTAATATTAAATCACAAATCATGGGTTATCTTAATTTTGACAAGAAAGTGCTTGTTAATCTGGAGCGGTCGCTTCAGAAAGAGATGATTCGGACGAACCGTGCAGGTGTGTACAACTCAACGACACTCGTTGACTGCAACACGCGTAAGTACCATGGCCAGTTGGTAATGCCGATCCCGGAGATAAGCGACGATAATTTCGTGCTGCTGAGTTCTCTGGACGAGACGGTTATCCAACATGGTGCGGAGTTTAACTTGGGACTGCATGAGTACGGGGACAATCATTTCAGCCCGAACGGGCACAAGTACATTCGCGAGTTTGACTGCGAGTTAATCTCCAAGACCATTTACCGCGTAGGTGCGATGGTGCTGGAGAAGGAACGTCTGTTGGTTAGTTTCGAGCCGCGTGTGCTGATCCGGTACACGTTGCTGGAGAGCGGAAGCCCGACAATCCTGCGTTTCCGTCCGTTCCTGGCGTTCCGCAGCGTGAACGAGTTGACGCACGAAAACCCGCTGGCTAATCCGAACATGGACGAGTGCGAGAACGGCCGTTTTAACAGGATGTACCCCGGGTTCCCGAATCTGTACATGCAGTTCAGCAAGGCTGTAGAATACCATCATGACCCGCAGTGGTACAAAGATATCGAGTACCGGAAAGAGAAGGAACGCGGTTATGCCTTCAAGGAGGATCTGCTGGTGCCGGGTTACTTCGAGTTGCCGATGAAGAAAGGCGAGAGCATCATTTTCGCGGCCGGCGTGACGGAGTGCAAGACCGGCTCGCTGAAAGCAACGTGGAAGAAAGAACTGGAGCGCCGCAACCGTCGTGAGGACATGTTCTCGACACTGAAGAACAGCGCAAGCCAGTTCTACAAGAGAGAGGGCGACAAGTGCTATCTGTTAGCCGGTTTCCCATGGTTCCATGCCGATGCGCGTAACACGTTCTTCGCTACTCCGAGTTGTACGCTGGATATAGACCGCCCCGAATACTGGGATGCCATCATCAACAAGACTGCGATAGAGGAGATTCTGAAGTTCATGAACGGTCGCGGAAGCGAGATCAAGATGACGGGCATGGATGAGCCGGACGCGCTGCTCTGGTTCGTCCGCGCGATACAGAAATATGCTCATAAATACACGGTTCGCGAGGCGGCAGACGAATACGGACAGCTGTGTCTGGATATTGTGACTTGGTACCGCAAGCAGAATCATCCGCGTGCCAAACTGCACCAGAACGGTCTGCTCTGGGTGGATGGCACACAGCGGCCTGCTACGTGGATGAACGCCACGGAGAACGGCTGGCCGATCACCCCGCGAACGGGATACGTGGTAGAGATCAATGCACTGTGGTACAATGCAATGCGTTTCACCGCCGAGTTGCTGCGCGAGATGGGCAAAGAGACGAGCGCCGACCTGATGGAGTATCAGGCGGAGATTACGAAGGACGCGTTTATAAAGACTTTCTGGAACGGAGTTTATCTGAATGACTACGTGCTGGACGGTTATGAGAACCGGGAGGTGCGTCCGAATCAGATATGGGCAGCCGGTCTGCCGTACAGCCCTCTGGACAAGAAACAGCAGAAAGCGGTAGTGGATATCTGTACGAAAGAGTTGCTGACGCCGAAAGGCCTGCGTACACTGAGCCCCAAGAGCGGCGACTTCCGTCCTGTTTACCGCGGCGGACAGCAGGAACGCGACCGTAACTTCCATAACGGACCGGTTTGGCCGTTTACCATTGCCGCTTATGCACGCGCTTACATGAACGTGTACAAGTACAGCGGCATCAGTTTCATGGAGCGTCTGCTGGTCGGTTTCGAGGCTGAGATGGACCAACTGACGATCGGTACGCTGAACGAGATGTACGACGGCAACCCGCCGTATAAAGGCCACGGAGGCATGAGTTATGCACCGAGTGTGGCTGCCGTGATCAGCGTGATGGATACATTGAAGAATTACCGCGAGGCGGAAGAAGAGGCAAAGGGCGAAAGGTTAGAGGCTAATGTAAATGGAAAGGAGGCAAGCAAATGAAAGCGTTAATGTTTGGATGGGAGTTTCCTCCTCATATCTTAGGAGGCCTCGGAACCGCCAGTTACGGTCTGACCCGTGGCATGGCGCAACAACCTGACATGGAGATCACGTTCGTCATCCCCAAACCGTGGGGCGACGAAGATCAATCATTCCTGAAGATTATCGGTGCGAATAGTGTACCTGTTGTCTGGAAGGATGCGGACTACGATTATGTACGAGAACGTATGGCAGGGCGGTGGACTCCGGAAGAGTTCTACCACTTGCGCGACGGTATCAAGTATGACTACCGCCGCATCGGTACGGATGACTTAGGCTGCGTCAATTTCTCGGGTCGTTACCCGGACAACCTGATCGAGGAGATCGGTAACTACGAGGCGGTAGCTTCGGTGCTGGCGCATAGTCTGGATTTCGATATCATCCATAGCCATGACTGGTTGACTTATCCGGCAGGTGTGTTTGCCAAACAGATCAGCGGCAAACCGCTGGTGATCCACGTACACGCTACCGATTTTGACCGTAGTCGCGGAAATGTGAACCCGACCGTTTATGCCATCGAGAAGAGAGGTATGGACGAGGCGGATCATATCATATGCGTTAGTAACCTGACCCGCCGTACCGTGATTGAGAAATACGGCATCGACCCGCGCAAGGTGAGCACGGTGCACAATGCCGTTGAGCCGCTGGCTCATCCGGAGGAGTTCACCAAACCGGAAAGGAAGGACAAACTCGTTACTTTCCTCGGGCGTATCACGATGCAGAAAGGACCGGAGTACTTCGTAGAGGCGGCAGCCCGCGTGCTGAGCAAGACCGACGGCGTACGGTTCGTGATGGCAGGAAGCGGTGACAAGATGACAGAAATGATTGATCTGGTAGCCAAACGCGGCATCGCGGACAAGTTCCACTTCCCGGGCTTCATGCGTGGCAAGCAGGTGCAGGAGATGCTGGCGATGAGCGACGTCTATATCATGCCGAGTGTGAGCGAGCCGTTCGGTATCTCTCCGTTGGAGGCTATGCAGGTAGGCTGTCCGTCTATCATCAGTCACCAGTCAGGATGCGCAGAGATCCTGCAGCACGCTATCAAGACTGACTATTGGGACATCGATGCCATGGCGGACGCTATCTATGCGATTGTCAAATATCCGGCGATGTACAAGAGCCTGCATGAATTAGGAATGGCTGAGGTCAATAACATCAAGTGGTCCGACGCCGGACTTAAAGTGCGCCGCATCTACGATGGTGTGATCAATCACACGTTGTAAAGTTTAATGTTGAAAGTTTAAAGTTTTAAGATATGAAAAATATATGTTTTTGCTTCCAGATGCACGCACCGTACCGTCTGAAGCGCTATCGTTTCTTTGAAATCGGTCATGATCATTACTACTATGATGACATGGCTACGGAGGAACACGTAAACTGGTTGGTTCAGACCTCTTATATGCCGTTGTGCCAGACCATCAAAGAGATGATCAACCTGAGTAAAGGTAAGTTTCACTGCGGTCTGAGCGTCAGCGGAACGCTGATCGAGATGTTCGAACAATTCAGTCCGGAGATGATTGATGTGCTGAAAGAGTTGGCAGCTACCAAGGCGGTTGAGTTCCTGGCTACTCCGTACAGTTATTCTTTGGCTTCCGAGTACAACGAGGAGGAGTTCAAGAGACAGCTGAAGATACAAGGCGAACTGTTAGAATCGATTCTGGGTGTGAAGGCACAGAGCGTATGGAACACCGAGTTGCTGTACACCGACGAGACGGCTTATAATCTGAATAAGATGGGTTACAAGGTGATTCTGACGGAAGGTGCCAAGCACGTTTTGAGTTGGAAGACTCCGAACAAAGTGTATCAGTCGGCAGGTGCGCCGAAGATGAAAGTGCTGCTTCGTAACACGGGTCTGAGCGACGAACTGAGTTTCCATTTCTCGGATCCGGGATGGGGTAATTTCCCGATTGACGCAGAGAAATACGCGAACCAGCTGCAGGCACTTCCGGAAGGTGAGGATATCATCAATATATGGGTCGGAGCGGAGACCTTCGGTATCCGTCAGAACGCCGGAAGCGGTATCTTTGATTTCCTGAAAGCATTGCCGTACTACGCTCTGGAGCGTGAGATGGGATTCATGACACCGGGCGAGGCTGCCAAGAAACTGGCGGCTGAGGATGTGCTGTCGAGTCCGTATCCGCTGACTTGGAGCGGTGAGGCTAAAGACCTGAGCGTCTATACGGGTAATGACCTGCAGCAAGAAGCACTGAACAAGCTGTATGCCGTAACGGAGCGTGTTCATTTGTGTCAGGACAAGAACCTGAAGACCAACTGGCTGCGTCTGCAAGATGTGAACTATCTGCACTACATGAATCATATCGATCAGGGTGAGACCCAGTTCGAGTCCGCTTACGATGCGTTCATCAACTACATGAACGTGCTGTCTGATTTCCTGCAGACTGTAGAGGAGCAGTACCCGACGACGATCGAGAACGAGGAGTTGAATGAGTTGCTGAAGACCATCCGCAACCAGGAAGAGGAGATCCAGGAACTGCAGGCCAAACTGAAAAAGGCAAAGAAATAAGTTTGCGTACACAACGTGTCGGAATAGTATTAGTGCTGTTGGCAGCGACCCTTGCGGCCGCTGCTAAACAGCCCCGTACGAAGACGGTGGTAAAAACATGGACTATGCCGTCGTATAGCGCTGTAGCCGATACGATTGCTTTTGCAGACACCGCGATGCTGAACTACCACGATGTGGATGTGCAGCAGTTGTACTCGATCAGCAGTGCTACGAACGGCAACGTACTGGTATCGCCAATTGAGTCGCGGGTGATTAATCACCGGTTGAAGACCATCGAAGATCCGTTTGCCTGGAGTCTAACTCCTTATGTAGTGACTCCGCAGCAACAGCGGTATTTCAATACCACCACACCTTTCTCAACCGTGGCATACAAGAAGGGGTTTGTTTCGGGACACGAGGAGAACGATATTGATTTCCTCTTTACGGGGAATATCAACAGGCGATTGAACTTGGGCGTAGAGATGGACTACCTGAACTCGATAGGGCATTATGCCAACACGGCGGGAAAGTTATTCCGCGGGTCGGTATGGGGCAGTTATACCGGAGGTCATTACTCCATGCACGCTGCTTTTAGTTGGAGCCGACTCAGTTCGTATGACAACGGAGGCTTGAAAGATGTGGAGGACCTGAAGAGTTCGCTGGCTTCAGAGGATATTCCTGTTAACCTGAATGCGATGACGGGATACAGGTATTTAAGCGGCTATCTGCATAATCAGTACGCCATCAGCAAAGAGCGTGAGTATCACGACTCGATAGAGGTGATAGAGGATGGACGAAGAGTCAAACGAGACACTATCAAAGTGGAATATATTCCGCTGATGACGTTCAGTCATATCTTCGAGACGAACAACTCTAACAGGCGCTATATCGAGAAAACCGCCAACCAAGGTTTTTACGATACTACGTATTATGACAACTCGAAGACCAACGATACTACGGATGTGCTGACGATTCGCAACACGCTGGCTGTGACGTTCTGCGAGGAGTATAATACGAAACTGAAATTCGGTGTCACAGCCTTCGCCATGAATGAGTGCCAGCGGTTTATGAACGACAGTGTGCCGTATGACAGCATTTATGACTACCGATGGACGAACAACACGTTCGTAGGCGGTGCAATCCACAAGCACAGCGGATCGATTGTGCATTATAATGTAGAAGGGAAAGTATGTGTGTTAGGATATAAGATAGGTGAGTTTGATGTAAACGGAAGACTGGAGACTAAATTCAAGGCCGGCAAGTATCCTATGATTATCGGCGCACGGGCGTATGCGAAAAGCGAGAAGCCGAGCCGGTATCTGCAGCACTTCCGGTCCAACCACATTATATGGGATAACAACTTCGGTTTTACCTACCGGTTCTTAGGGGGGGCGTCGTTAGCCTATCCGACGAAATGGGTAAAACCGAGTATTGATTTCAGTTTTGAGAACCAGACAAACCCTATTTATGTCTCTGCAACAGACTGGAAACCGAGACAGTTCATGGGGAACGTACAAATCATCACCGGTGAGGTCGGACTGGATCTGACTACACCGTGGGTGAACCTGGAGAACAGAGCTGTGATTCAGCACAGCACGAACGACAGCGTGATGCCGGTACCAACGGTAATCCTGCAGCACAGACTATATTACCACGGTACGTGGTTCAGGGCATTGGAAGCCCAGATAGGTGTTGATCTGCGCTATTTTACGCGGTATCACGCCCCGGTATTATGTCCGGCAACGGGTATGTTTGCTACCCAGCAAACCGAGACAGTGGGTAACTATCCGTGGATGAACGTGTATGCAAACTTCTACGTGAAGTCGATCCATCTGCGGTTCTTCGCCCAATACCAGCACCTTAGCTATTGGTTTATGCGAAAAGACGGAAATTATCTGACTATGCCGGGCTATCCGACGAACAGGGATGTGTTCAGAGCAGGTTTGGCATGGCATTTCTATAATTGATAAAGATGATTGTAAATAGATGATTCAGAGATGTATATGGTAGTAACTGAAAATACGAATAAAATCATTCTGTATGCCCAAGAGGAAGCGGGCCGACTGATGAGCGGATCGGTAGAACCGGCTCACCTGCTGCTGGCTATTATCCGGTTGGGGACAGGCTCGGCTTATGAGTTACTGAGTAAGGCGGAGTTCGCTCCGTCGGTAGCGAAAGAAGCATTAGAGGATTCGGTACGCGGAACGGAGCAGAAATCCAGTCTGCAGCTCAGTGCCGGCACTGAGCGTGTGTTCCGTATAGCAGAGGGTATTAGCCGGGAGTATCACACGGAGGCTGTGTGCTCGGCGCACATGCTGCTGGCAATCCTGCGCGAGCGAATCAATAAAGCCGCTGCGTATCTGGAGCGCGAGTGGCATATAACGTATGCGAAGATTATAGAACTATATGGTGAACCGCATGAGTCGATTGTGTATCCTCAGAACGAGGCGGAGCAAGCAAATACTGTAGATAGTGCAAACTGGCAGGCGCAAGATGAGCCACGCAAAGGCAAGAAAGGGAAGACCACCGCATTGGATAAATACGGCCGTGATTTGACCAAACAGGCGGAAGCAGGTAAGTTAGATCCGGTCGTGGGACGCGAGAACGAGATTGAGCGTGTGATACAGATACTGAGCAGAAGAAAGAAGAATAATCCGATTCTGATTGGTGAACCGGGGGTGGGTAAGTCGGCGATAGTAGAAGGTTTGGCCACCCGTATCGTGAATGCTGAGAGCGGTGCACTGAAAGGGAAACGGATCGTGACGCTGGATCTGGCATCCATGGTAGCCGGTACGACTTATAGAGGACAGTTTGAGGAGCGTATGAAGCAGGTTATCACGGAGTTGCACGAGCATCCGGAGGTAATCCTCTTCATTGACGAGATCCATACCATCATCGGTGCGGGCAACGGCTCCGGGTCGCTGGACGCTGCGAATATATTGAAACCGGCACTCGCCCGAGGCGAAGTGCAGTGCGTGGGAGCTACCACGACTGCCGAGTACGCCAAGTCGATAGAGAAAGACGGTGCGCTGGAGCGGCGTTTCCAGAAAGTGATGATCCGTCCCGCCACGGGCGAGGAGACTATCGGTATCCTCAAGCGTCTGAGCGATCATTATGCTAAATATCATAATGTCATTTACACAAAGGAGGTTCTCAAAGCCTGTGTCGAGTTGAGCGAAAGATACCTGACAGACCGTGCATTCCCGGACAAAGCAATCGATGTGCTGGACGAAGTGGGGGCACGCAGCAAGGCCAAACAGGAGGAGAGCAGCGCAAAGGCGGAGACATATACCGTGACGGTAGAAGATGTAGCCGGGGTGGTGAGCATGATGAGCGGTGTGCCGGTACAGCGTGTGGCAACGGCGGAGAGCGAGCGTCTCCGTACGATGGCAGACCAGCTCAAGCACCGCGTGATCGGTCAGGACAAAGCGGTAGAGACTGTAGTCCGGGCTATCCAGCGCAGCAGACTGGGACTCCGCGATCCAAAGCGTCCGATCGGTACTTTCTTCTTCCTGGGGCAGACGGGCGTGGGTAAGACCTATCTCGCACAGTGTCTGGCGGAGGAGATGTTCGGCAGCAAGGATGCTATTATCCGGTTTGATATGTCGGAGTACATGGAGAAGCATACGGTGAGTCTCTTGGTAGGTGCGCCTCCGGGATATGTGGCGCATGAGGAAGGAGGTAAGTTGACAGAGGCAGTAAGGCGCAAGCCGTACTCGATCGTCCTCTTCGATGAAATAGAGAAGGCGCATCCCGATATCTTCAACGTGTTACTGCAAGTGCTGGACGAAGGCCGTCTGACAGACAGGCAGGGGCACATAGTAGATTTCAGGAACACAATCATTGTGTTGACCAGCAATGTAGGAACGAGACAAGTGCAAGAGTTCGGTGCCGGTATCGGTTTTGACGCGGGCGAAATGGATCAGCAGCGTGTGAATGCTACGCTCCTGAAAGCTCTGCAGAAACAGTTCCCGCCGGAGTTTGTGAACCGCATTGACAATGTGGTGACCTTTGAGCCGCTGAGCCGTGAGAGTATAGGCAGGATCGTGAAGATCGAGGTGGGTCAGCTGCAACAACGGATGAAGACGCAGCACCACCAACTGACTATATCAGCTGAGTTGATGGATGAGTTGATAGACAAGAGTTATGACAGCAAGAACGGTGCCCGTCCGGTGAAACGGGCGGTACAGACGTACCTGGAAGACCCGTTGACGGATATCTTGCTGCGCAGACCCAACCAGAAAAAAATAACTATTAAAAAAATACAACAAGTATGACAGTAGAAATTACAGACGCTAACATCAAGGATGTGATCGCGTCAGGCAAACCGTTAGTCGTAGATTTTTGGGCAGCATGGTGCGGCCCGTGCAAAATGATGCTTCCGATTCTTGAGGAGCTTTCCAACGAGTACGAAGGCAAAGTAACAGTAGGCAAACTTAACGTGGATGACAATCCCGACACCTGCGAGGAGTACGGCATCATGAATATTCCTACGATGCTTTTCTTCCACAACGGCGAGTTGGTAAACCGCCACGTCGGGGCATGCAGAAAACAGGATTTGGCACAGCTTTTTGACAGTTTATTGTAAAAAATGCAAGCAAAAATGCAGAAAAATGCGTTTTTGCTTGCATAATTGAAAAAAAAGCAGTAATTTTGCAAGCTTTTTTGTGCGCCGTGGAGGCACCAGGGGTCCGGTAGCTCAGCTGGATAGAGCAACAGCCTTCTAAGCTGTGGGTCTCGGGTTCGAATCCCGACCGGATCACCTCGCCGTCAGGCGAGCATAATAATAGTACATATTATATGCGTCAATTAAAAATTACAAAATCAATCACCAACCGTGAGTCAGCGAGTCTTGACAAGTATCTGCAGGAGATCGGTCGAGAGGAGTTGATTACCGTGGATCGTGAGGTGGAGTTGGCAGGTCGTATCCGTAACGGTGACCGTGCAGCATTAGAAGAACTGGTCCGCAGTAACCTGCGCTTTGTAGTGTCTGTAGCCAAGCAGTATCAGAACCAAGGATTAAGTTTGCCGGATTTGATTAACGAAGGCAACCTGGGTCTGATCAAGGCTGCAGAGAAATTCGATGAGACCAGAGGATTCAAGTTTATTTCGTATGCTGTTTGGTGGATCCGTCAGTCTATCCTTCAAGCCCTGGCAGAGCAGAGCCGTATTGTGCGTCTTCCTCTGAATCAGGTAGGATCCATGAACAAGATCAACAAAGCTTACCAACGTTTCGAGCAAGAGCACGAGCGTAAGCCGAGTGCCGAGGAATTGGCAGAGATGTTGGATATCCCGGTTGACAAGATCGCAGAGACGCTGAAGATGTCCGGTCGTCACGTGAGTGTCGATGCTCCGTTCGTAGAAGGCGAGGACAACAGCCTGATCGACGTGATGGTCAACGAGGATTCGCCCAATGCCGACCGTGGTCTGATCTATGAGTCACTCTCGACGGAGATCAACCGCTCGCTCGCTACGCTAACTCCGCGTGAGGCGGATATTCTGCGTAAGTTCTTCGGTATCGGTGTACCGGAAAAGACACTGGAGGAGATCGGCGACGAGCTGCATCTGACCCGTGAGCGTGTGCGCCAGATCAAGGAGAAGGCGATACACAAACTGGAATCCGGTCAGCGCAGCCGCATCCTCAAGACGTATTTAGGTTAACTCACCAGAGGTGATGAAAATGGCAACGCCTTCCGAAAGGGAGGCGTTTTATTATTGGTGATTGGTGATTAATCGAAGAGGGTAGGTTGGTCGGACTCTATTTTCCGGAGTATGGTTCGCATGAGTACCTCGCGGATAAGCCGACTGCGGTTATAAATCCCGTATTTGTTGCAGAAGCGATCCAAGGCCTGTTGTTCTTTCTCGTTGAGGAGGATGGATACCTTATGTTCGCGGGGCGCCTTCTTCATGAATGATTAATGATTAATGATTAATGATTAATGAATATCTCGTAGTAGTTAATGGTTTTTAGAAATATAATGCGAGTTTAATGCCGGTGGTGATTAGGTTACGTGCGGCTTTGTGGGAGAATTCATTGCCTTCGATGGTTACTGTATTCGTAACTGTAGCCTGGTGGAACTGTGCGTATGCGACAAGGGCTATAGCGGAACGCGGGTTGAGTTGGCAGCGGTAACCGAAGTCGAGCCCGGCGTACATGCCGCCGAGGTAATTCTTGCTGAGCGCAATACCGTAACCGAGTGCCGCACCAAAGACAGGTGCATGTCTGGTTTCGGTGAAAGGCATACGGAGTGCAATCTGTATGGGCAGAAAGCTATATTTCTCCTCGCCGAGGAAGAGTCCATGGTAGCCGAGTCCGCCTCCCACGAAGATGTGTTTGCTGCCTATATGGTGCGAACCGACGAGCAGGTCTGCGCTAAATCCGCCTCCGGCGGCTTCTCCGGGTTTGACAGCCGCTCCGCCTGCCAACTCCAGGAGGATGGACGCTTTTTTTGAGGTCTTGATCTCTTCCGTCTGTTGTTCCTCAGGCGCGGCTTGTTCTTGTGCCGCTTCATCGGTCAGTATTTCCGCAATATCGGTCCTCGGATACTGAAAACGCGCGCCTTCCGCATTGCGGATGATGACTACTTCCTCATTTTGGAAGACTATAGTTCCTTCTACGCGTGTGCCCGTACGTAAAACTAATGTTTCCGCATGTGCGCATATGAAAGATGCGCAGAAGAGCAGTATCAAAAGGATGGATTTTTTCATATCGGCTGCAAAGTTACAAAATAATTCGCATATATGCAAGTTTTATGATAAATTATGCAAACTCAAAGTCAATAAAAGCTCGATTTACGTCAGTTTGTACCACTTTGACGGTTACGGTATCGCCTAATTCGTACTTCCGGATGTCTCCGATCTTGGAGATGTGGATGAGTCCTTCGCATCGGTTTTCGTCCAGTTGTACGAATAGTCCGAAGTCGGTAATTCCGGAGACATAGCCGGTGTGGATTTCGCCGATGTGGTCGGACATCCATAGTGCCTGGAACATCTTGACAGATTCCCGTTCAGCTTGTGCCGCTTCTTGCTCGCATGCGGAGCAATGCTCGCATTTTTCCTCCAATTCCTCACGTGTGAGGGAAATCTTCTTTCCGGTGAGGATGTATTTCTCAACGAGGCGGTGTACCATCAGATCGGGGTAGCGGCGGATGGGCGAGGTGAAATGTGTGTAATGTGAGAAGGCGAGTCCGTAGTGCCCGATGTTATAGGTGGAGTAAACGGCTTTCGCCTGTGCGCGAATGGTGAGCATCTCGATGGCGCGCTTGAAACCTTCGGCAGAGCGTCCGGCGTATCGCGAGCTGCCAGTACGCGAGGCAAATCGGTTCTTGAAAGCCTGTACTTCCTCCAGTTTCTCGGCATCGGGCAGGTCGTGTACACGATAGACAAACGGTCTGCCGGAACCGACTGCAGTGGCTACCGTACGGTTGGCAAGGAGCATAAACTCCTCGATGAGGTGGTGCGCCTCGTTAGGACGCTCGAAATATATCTCCACCGGATGGTGGTGTTCGTCGAGGCGGAAGCGCATCTCGTCCTGCTCGATGGCGAGCGCTCCGTTGAGGAGCCGCTCGGTGCGGAGCTTCTGCGCGAGGGCGTTGAGCGTGGCTATAGCCTCTTTTAACCCGGCAGATACCTCCCCATCTCCCGATAATGAACCGACATTGGACCGACATTGGTCCGACATTGGTCCGATAATGGCCTGTGCTTCGTCGTAGTTGAGGCGGGCATTGGAGCGGATGACGGTGCGGCAGATCTTATGCTTGAGTATGCGGGCGTGGCTGTAGTCGGGTGCGCCCTCTGCGTTCAGCGGAACCTCAAAGGTAAAGATGACGGACATGCAGAGTTTGTCCTCGTTGGGGCGGAGAGAACACTTGTCGTTGCAGAGTTCCTCGGGCAACATGGGGATGACGCGGTCCACGAGATAGATGGAAGTACCGCGGCGGTACGCCTCTTCGTCCACCTGGGTGTCCGGGCGGACGTAAAATGAGACATCGGCAATGTGGACACCAATCTGGAAAAGGTTATCGGACAGAATCTCGAACGAGAGGGCATCGTCGAAGTCCTTGGCGTCGGCGGGATCAATGGTGAACGTGAAAGCGTCCCGCATGTCGCGTCTGCGGAGTATCTCGTTCTGTATTTCGGTATGTGGTATAATCATTTGACAAATAAAGTACACATTTTCATTAAATCGGGTGCAAAATTACAAAAAATCTTGCATATTTCAAAAAAAAATAGTAATTTTGCGCGGTTTTTTGCTCTTGGTATAATAATAAAGAGAGGCTGCCCCGTCCAGTCTCCCCCTCTATGAGGGCGAGAGCAAACGAAAAGAAGCAGGCGTTGGTGCCTATTACAGGGAGGCTATCCGCCATGCATGGCGGATGCAAGAGCCTCCCGAAACAGGCACCAATAAAGGAAAAAACGACAGCAAAAGAGACCCAAAACAGGCACCAATAAAAGATAGAACGGCAGCAAAAGAGGCCCGAAACAAGCACCAATAAAGGAAAAAAACGGCAGCAAAAGAAAACGGAGACAGGTGCCAATAGAAAAAGAGAATTCAATAAAATAAAAATATAATTATTTATGAAAGTAAAAGTAAGTAATGTAAATCAGCCTACGTGGAAAGAGTGCAATATCCATGCTACTCTTCCTGCAGAGCTGAGCAAACTGCAAGAGTTGGCGTACAACGTATGGTGGAGCTGGAACGCAGGCGCAAAAGACCTGTTCCGCTACATCGACAACGAGGCATGGCACCGCGCAGACTCGAACCCGGTAGTACTGCTGAACATCATCAGTTACGACCGCATGGTAGAGTTGACGAAAGACGCCAAGTTCATGAAACAGCTGAACGAGGTGTATGCCGAGTTCCGCGCCTACATGGACGCGCCGAAAGACAAGAAGAAACCGACGATCGCTTATTTCTCGATGGAGTACGGTCTGACGCACGTGCTGAAGATCTATTCGGGCGGTCTGGGAATCCTTGCCGGCGACTATATCAAAGAGGCTTCTGATTGCAACATCGACATGACGGCTATCGGTTTCCTCTACCGCTACGGCTATTTCACCCAGACGCTGAGTCCGGAAGGTCAGCAGATCGCTAACTACGAGGCACAGAACTTCTCAAACCTGCCGATTACGCAGATGAAAGAGAAGGACGGCTCGAACATGGTTGTCGAAGTACCTTATCCGGGTCGCACGGTGAAGGCTTATCTGTGGAAAGTGGCAGTAGGCCGCATGAATCTGTACCTGTTGGATACCGACAACGAGCTGAACAGCGAGTGGGACCGTCAGATCACGCACCAGCTGTACGGCGGCGACTGGGAGAACCGTATCAAACAGGAGATCATGTTGGGTATCGGTGGTATGTTAGCTCTCAAGAAATTAGGTATCAAGAAGGACGTTTACCACTGCAACGAGGGTCACGCAGCTCTCATGGGTCTGCAGCGTCTGGTTGACCTGGTAGCCGAGGGTCTGAGTTTCAACGAGGCAAAGGAAGTGGTGCGCGCGAGCGGTCTCTATACCTGCCACACTCCGGTACCGGCAGGCCACGACTACTTCGAGGAGGGTCTGTTCTACAAGTACATGAGCGAGTATGCCGGCAAGTTGGGTATCGAGTGGCATGACCTGATCGGCATGGGCCGCGTCAATCCGGATGACAACACGGAGAAGTTCTCGATGAGCGTGTTCGCGCTGAACACCTGCCAGGAGGCCAACGGTGTAAGCTGGCTGCACGGCGAGGTGAGCAAGAAGATGTTCAGCCCTGTATGGCCGGGTTATTTCCCGGAGGAGCTGCACGTGGACTACGTGACCAACGGCGTACACATGCCGACCTGGGCAGCTCATGAGTGGAAAGATGTCTATAAGAAGTATCTTCCGAAAGAGTGGATGGGCGACCAGAGTAATCTGGAGATGTGGAAACCGTATGCCGACATCCCCGATGCAGAGATCTGGGCAACGCGTATGAGCCTGAAACGCAAACTGATTGACTATATCAAGGACAAGTTCCGCGAGGACTGGATGAAGAGCCAGGGCGATCCCGCACGTATCGTGCGTGCGCTGAACGAGATGAACCCGAACAACCTGATCATCGGTTTCGGTCGTCGTTTCGCTACGTATAAACGTGCACACCTGCTGTTCACCGACCTGGAGCGTCTGGACAAGCTGGTTAACAACCCGAACTACCCGGTACAGTTCCTGTTTACGGGTAAGGCTCACCCGGCAGACGGCGGCGGACAGGGGCTGATCAAACGAATCATCGAGATCAGCCGTATGCCGCAGTTCCTGGGTAAGATTATCTTCCTGGAGAACTACGACATGAGACTGGCAAAGCGTCTGGTGTCCGGTGTGGATATCTGGCTGAACACTCCGACGCGTCCGTTGGAGGCCTCCGGTACATCGGGTGAGAAAGCCCAGATGAACGGCGTGCTCAACTTCTCCGTGAAGGACGGCTGGTGGTACGAGGGTTACGTAGAGGGCGCAGGCTGGGCACTGACCGAGAAACGCACCTACGAAAACCAGGCTCACCAGGATCAGCTGGATGCCGCAACCATCTACCAGATGCTGGAGACGGAGATCATCCCGCTCTACTACGCCAAGAACAGCAAGGGCTACAGCCCCGAGTGGATCCAGTATATCAAGAACTCTGTGACGAAGATCACGCCGCGTTTCACCATGAAGCGCATGATCGACGACTATTTCGACAAGTTCTACAACAAGCTCGCCAAGCGTCACAGCCTCCTTCAGGCAGACCACTACAAGGTAGCCAAGGAAATCGCTGCATGGAAAGAGAACATGGTAGCTCACTGGGACGAGATAGAGGTGGTTTACAAATCAGAAAACCTGCGAAACCTCAATGTAGGCGACAAGGTTCAGATACAGGTAGAACTGGACACCCACGGTTTGAACGACAATGGTCTTGGCGTTGAGCTCGTTGCCATCCGCACCTCCACCCACAACAACGACAAACTCTACGAGGTAGAGCCTCTGAAGTTAGTGAAGAGCGAAGGCAGCCACCTGTTCTTCGAGAATACGTATCAGTTGGATTATGCCGGTGGAATGAAGTTCGGCCTGCGTATGTATCCGCAGAACGAGCTCCTGCCGCACCGCATGGACTTCTGCTACGTTCGCTGGATTTAATCAGCGAAGCTGAATATCCACTATTATGGGATCATGGTCGGAGTAGCGATGCTCCGACCTGTCTTTTTGTTTATAGGCACCGTGCGAATAGTACCAATCGGCGTTCACATGCCACGGTCGGACGCGAACGACCTGACCCGCCATGGAAGGGTTTGCGAAACAGCGGTCGAGATAACCTGCTTCGCCCTTAAAGATATAGGAATAGTCGGTGGGCGCTCCATGCGGCAGGAGATCGGCGTAACCGGCGCGGATAACCGTCTGAATAGGCAGCTCCTGCGTGTAGCAGTTGAAATCGCCAAGGAGGAGCAGGTCGGAGTCTCCGAAATGCTGTACCGCCCGTGGCAGGAGGGCGAGGAGCGAGTCGGTGTTGGCCATACGCTTGAGTTGCGTGTCGTCACTGCCTCGTCCGGCACGTTTGGACTTGAGGTGTGAGAGAGAGACGATGAGCCGTTCGCCGGTAGTCCTCTCCTCGAAGGCTTGCGCGAAGATGCGGGCGTGGTAATGGCTCGCAGTGTCACGGTAGGCGGAAAGCGGTTGCCCGCACACGCGTACGCGTTCCTTATTATATATGAAACATCCGCCGATACGGTCTGCGTCGGAGAGGGGCATGGAGATGAAAGCATACTTGTCTTTTCCTTTGTTGAGGGCTGCAAGCAGCATCCCGGGGCCTTTGGTACCCACCTGCATTTCGCAGAGCGCGAAGATGTCGGCGTGCATCTTCTTCATGGCACGCACGAGTTTCTGCGTCTTGACAGCTTGCTGTGCCGGCGTGGTGCGCCGGGTAGCATAGCCGCCGAGGTCTGCAAAATAGTTCTCTATGTTGGCTCCCACGATGCGCAGTTCGCCTTTCTTGGGGCGTGGCAGACGGTCGATCTTGGTATGACGAGTGGAGATGGTTTTGCCGGTGAGCAGATGTCCGTCGCTCGTCACCCGCGCTTTGATACGCGGCACGATGTCGCCCGTGCGGACGCGGTAGTAGTTGTTGCGGCAATGGACGATGATGCGGGAGGGTTGTTTTCTGTCGCCTACCTCGTCGGGGCTGAATAGACGCGTCGGTGCCAGGATGAGCGAGTCGTAAAAACTACCGCAGACGATGAGCGGCGTAATGAGTTCGATGTCCTGATTCTGATACCCGGACCAGTCGGTCTGAAGGGTTTCTAACGAAACACGCTCCACCGCGAATGCAGAGAGCGTGTAAAGAAACATGAGTGCTAAAAACTGTTTTCTCATAGTGTTGCGGAGGGCGGGATCGAACCACCGACCTTCAGGTTATGAGCCTGACGAGCTACCACTGCTCTACTCCGCGATAAAACACCGTTATTCTCAAACGGGAGTGCAAAGGTACTACTTTTTTTTGAATTGACCAAATTTTTTTGGGAAAAAATGCAAAAATAATGTATTTTCTTCAAAAAAGAAGGTTGTCTCCCGACAACCCAACCTTTTCATTTAACCTTAAATCTAATACCATGAAAAACACGATGCAAAAGTACTGCTTTTTTGCCATATGACCAAATATTTTCATCTAAAAGTGTCAAAAAACTAAATTTTGCTATATTTGGTTGACAAAATGGCAGTACTTATGCCTGTTTAGTCGCATAATGAGAATAAATCTTCCCTTGGGTTCACCAACATCACCGGAACCAGTGCACGTTGTATGGCTTTGCGTTCAGGCGGACCAAAGAGAAGATCATCTAATCCATAGTCCCGGCTGGCTGTGAGGATTAAAAGATCATGCCGGAAATCCCGTTGGCGTTCAGCAGCTTCGCGTATGAGCCCGAAACTATCTTTGCGTGCCATGGCGACCTCATAAGAGATCGGTTCGCCTGTCTTCTCGCTGATAGCCTTGATATGGGTCACGATGCGGTTGACGTTCTGCCTGGCGTGCGAGCCGTAGTCGTTGGCTTGCAGCAAGATAATATGCGCTCCGGTCTTGCGCGCCAGGTACGTGCAGATCTCCGCCTTATAGGTTTCCTCCTCCAACATTGAGACGGGCACCAACAGCCGATGGAGCGGCTTGACTGTCATGGTGTTCGTCACAAACACGTACGGCCGCCTCTCCTCGCGACATTCATTGAGGTAGCGCTGAATAGTGCGACGGTCGTTAGTGCACTCAATGAGTTTTATGTCATCATTATTCTCCCAAATCATTGATAGTTCTCCCTATGTATGGTGTCCATTGTGTGGCGGTATTGCTGTGCCGCGGCGGCGTGGCTGCGGTACGAGGACGAGAAAATATGAGTGTTGTTCAGTTCCGGGCTGGCGCACATGAACAGATAGTCCGTCTTAGGCGCATTGAGCACAATATCGATTGTCTCCGGCGACGGGCAGCGGATGGGACCGGGCGGCAGTCCAGGGTTCTTGTAGGTGTTGTAAGGTGAATCTACATTGAGGTGGCTGTACAGGATGCGCTTGAGTTTGAAATCTCCCAGTGCATACTTGATCGTCGGGCAGGATTGGAGTGGCATGTTCTTATGCACGCGGTTGAGGTACAGGCTGGCGATAAGCGGTAACTCGCGTTTATTATGGCTCTCGCCCTCTACGATAGACGCTACGATCGCCACCTCCACGGGCGTCAGACCGATGGAGTCCGCCTTTGCGCGCCGCTCCTCGTTCCAGAACCGGTTATACTCACGCTGCATCCGGTCGAAGAGCTGCTCCACCGTGATGTTCCAGTACACCTCGTATGTATTCGGGATAAAAAGACAGCGGCTGGTCTCTTTGTTCAGCCCGTAGGGCTTGAGAAACTCGTCATCCTCCAGGTACTGCAACAGCGTCACGCTGTCCAGCAGCAGGTGGGTCGTCACCTTGCCGGCTAACTCCTCACGGGTCTTCACAAAGTTATTCCACGTGATCCTGACAGGTGTCTGTCTGCCGTACTTGAAGGTCTCGATCAGGTCGCGGTCGCCGATCTGCGCCGGCAGTACGTAGTGACCCGGCTCCGGATAGCGGAAGAGCAGGATACGCATGTGCATCTTTAAGTCCGTCTCCGTGCTGATCTCGTAGTCCTCGCGCAACAGGGTGAAAAGCGAGTCCAGCGTCGCGCCCTCGTAGATATTATAGCTATGCGGCTCGCCGTCGCGGGACTCGAAGTTACATACGTGCCACCGGTAGTATTGTTCCACCACAAAAATCAGCACTATGCAGAATATCCATCCGCTGACACCTAATGTCCAGCGAAGGATGCGAGCCTTAGTCCATTCGTATTTTGCCATATTATTTGCCTCCTACTAATCGTTTGATATCGGATAGTTTATTGAGTGCCTCAAGAGGCGTTAAGTTGTTGATGTCCAGCGATTTGACCTCGTCCCGTATTTGTTCCAACACCGGGTCGTCGAGTTGGAAGAAAGACAACTGCATTCCTTCGCGGCTCTCACCGATATGCTCAATCGGCTTGGCGATATCGCCGTTTTTGGATGCACGCTCCAGATCCGCAAGAATATGATTAGCCCGCTCCACAATGGACGCAGGCATACCGGCTAACTTGGCTACGTGGATACCGAAACTATGCTCACTACCGCCGCGTACCAGTTTGCGCAGGAAGATGACCTTGCCGTTCACCTCCTTTACGGAAACATTGTAGTTGCGGATTCTGTCAAAACTCTTCTCCATCTCGTTGAGTTCGTGGTAATGAGTAGCGAAAAGGGTCTTGGCATGGCCTTTGTTTTCATGAATATACTCTACGATAGCCCATGCAATGGAGATGCCGTCGTACGTGCTGGTACCACGACCTAACTCGTCGAAGAGCACCAGACTCCGTTCGGAGAGGTTGTTGAGGATCGCCGCCGCTTCGTTCATCTCTACCATGAAGGTCGATTCGCCTAACGATATATTATCGCTTGCCCCGACGCGTGTGAATATCTTGTCCACAATACCGATGGAGGCGCTCTCTGCCGGTACGAACGAGCCCATCTGTGCCAACAGCACGATGAGTGCCGTCTGGCGGAGCAGGGCGGATTTACCCGCCATGTTCGGACCGGTGATGATGATGATCTGCTGGCCGTTGTTGTCTAACAGCACGTCGTTGGCTATATACTGTTCGCCCGGCGGCAGTTGTTGCTCGATCACGGGGTGACGCCCCTGACGGATATCGATCACGAGACTGTCGTTCACATCCGGACACACGTACCGGTTCTCAGCTGCCACCGTTGCGTACGACAACAGGCAGTCTATCTGCGCCAGTACATTGGCGTCCAGCTGCATCTGCGGAACCCACTCGCATAAGGCAATCATCAGCTCCTGGTAGAGCCGGTTCTCGATGATCTGGATGCGTTCCTCGGCGGAGTTGATCTTCTCCTCGTAGGTCTTCAATTCTTCCGTAATATACCGCTCGGCGTTGACCAGCGTCTGCTTGCGGATCCACTCGGCGGGCACTTGGTCTTTATAAGTGTTACGCACCTCCAGGTAGTAACCGAAGACATTGTTATAACCTATCTTCAGGCTCTGGATTCCCGTCCGCTCTATTTCCCGTTGCTGGATCTGCAAGAGGTAGTCCTTGCCGTCGGACTGAATGGCACGCAGCTCGTCCAGCTCGGTATCTACTCCTCGGGCGATGATGTTCGGCCGTCCTTGCGCTATAGGCGGATCGGGTACGATCTCCCGCTCGATCCGCATACGCATCTCCGCGCAGGGTTCCAGTTCTTCGCCCATAAGTGCCAGATAGGAGTTCTCCTTTGCTTCCTCGCAGACCTCCTTGACCGGTTTGACAGCCCGCAGGGCGCGCCCTAACTGCACCATCTCGCGCGGACCGATTCTGCCGGTGGAGACTTTGCTTACGATGCGTTCCAGGTCGCCTACTTCGCTTAGCGCCTCGCGCAGTTTCTCCCGCGCCTCGGGGTTCTTGAAGAGGTATTCGACTACCGTCTGCCGGTTCCGTATCGGTCGCACTTCCTTCAGCGGGAAAGCCATCCACCGGTGCAGCATCCGTCCGCCCATGGGCGTGATGGTGCGGTCGATGATATGATAGAGGGTGGCGCTTTCTTCCGTCTGCCCGTGCGTCAGCTCCAGATTGCGGATTGTGAACCGGTCCAGCCATACATATTTGTCTTCCTCAATGCGGCTCAGGTGCTGTATATGTCCGGTCTGCAGGTGTTGCGTCATGTCGAGGTACATTAGAATGCCGCCTGCAGCGGTCACACCTGCCGGCATCTTCTCTAATCCAAAGCCCTTCAGCGAACTCACGCTCCATAGTTTCTGCAACCGCTCTTTGGCGGTGCTTTCCACCAGCATCCAGTCCTCCAACTCGAACGTGAAGTATTTGTCGCCAAACAGGTTCTCTACCTCTGCCTTACGACCGCGGAGATGCAGCACCTCCTTTGGCGCAAAATTAGTCAGCAGTTTGTCGATATAGTCGCTATTACCCTGTCCCGCGAGGAACTCACCGGTAGAGATATCCAGGAACGCCACACCGATTACATGTTTGTCGAAATGCAGGCACGCTACCCAGTTATTTTCTTTCTGCGTCAGCGTGGTGTCCGAGTAGCTCACGCCCGGCGTCACCAACTCCGTCACACCGCGTTTGACCAGTTTCTTCGTCATTTTGGGATCCTCCAACTGGTCGCAGATAGCCACACGCAGACCCGCCCGTACCAGTTTCGGCAGGTACGTGTCGAGCGCGTGGAACGGGAACCCTGCCATCTCTGTGGCATCGGTACCTCCTGCTCCGTTGGAACGGTGTGTCAGCGTGATATTGAGAATCTTGCTCGCTTTTACGGCATCCTCCGCATAAGTCTCATAGAAATCACCGCAACGAAACAGCAACATCGCGTCCGGATATTGCGCTTTGATGTCGCGGAACTGCTTCATCATCGGTGTTAATTCATTTGCCATATATATTTATTTTCAATTATCAATTAATCTCCTCCCTTGTGGGGTGAAGGGCTTTGCCCGATTGAGCGTCCAGTGGACGGTCATAGAACCTTCGGGGAGGGGTTTTTTACCTCAGGTCCACGGTGACCTTCAGGTTAAACCGTCTGCCCGTCAGGTAGTTTGGGCTCGCCCATTGTGCGCCGTACGCATCGGCTACCCAAAAATAGGAGTTCACGTTTTTCCACCCCACAAGGTTGAATACCTCGAACTGGATCGCCCATTGCTTGACGTGTCTGGCGCTCGGCGCGCGCATGAACTTGGCAGTCTGGGCGTTGAAGATATAGGTCGCGCCGAGGTCTATACGTTTGTAGGTCGGCATGCGGCCCCAAGCTTGTTTGTTACGCGGCGCGTAGTACGGCTGCCCCTCCGCAAACTGCATCTTCAGGTGGAACCGTAACTGCGGTAGCTGCGGGATATAGTCCTGAAAGAGCATCGAGAAATTGAACCGCTGCTCCTGCGGACTTGGCACCCATAATGTGGAGCCGTTGAGCCGCTGGCGTGCTACCATCGTGCTGAACGAGATCCAGCTGTCCGCACCCGGTACCAGCTCGCCGTACAGCTTCAGATCCAGACCGCCGGCATAACCCTGCGAGTCGTTCTTGCCTGAATACCGTACCCGCACATTGTCCACCGTATAGCTCTCCATCCGGTCGATATACTTGTAATAGCCCTCTGCCGTGAACTTGAACGGCCTTCCCCATGCGCGAAAATAATAGTCTCCGCCGAGCACTACGTGCACCGACCGCTGGGCCTTCAGATCGCGGGTGAGTTTCATGCGCGTGATACCTAACTCGTCCGTGATGGTGTCGCGCAGCTCTTTATAGAACGGCGCTTGATAGTACAGACCCGTGGCAAGACGGAAGCACAAGTCTCTCTTCCATCCGGGGATCCACTCTACGCTGGCGCGGGGGGAGGGTAGTACCTCGTTGTTCCAGCTCCACCACTGTAACCGTCCGCCTACCGTCAGTATCCATTGCCCGGAGGTGGTGTTCCACCGGTGTTCGTTCTGTATATAGCCTTGCACGCGGGCGGATTTCATGGAGCTGTCGCCCCGCATGGTGTAGTAGAGTTCCATCGTTCGTCCGTCGTTGGGCAGCGAGTAGCCCGCCGAGTCGCGCCATTCCCATTCGCTTATATGGTCGCGGATCAGTTCTGCCTGACCGCTCACACCCCATTGCAAAGTGTTGTTGCCGCTTTTCCAGTTCCCGTTATGCGCTAATGTGATCACGCCTGCCTCCAGACTGTTCCGCGCGTGCTGGTGGAAAATACCTGTGCCCAACGCTTCGCTGATCTGTCCCGCCGGTGCATTGGAGAGCACGTACTGACCCGTAATATCGAAGTTCTCACGCTCGTTGGTATAGAACCCGCTCGCGTCAAAACCAATTTCTAATTCTGACGGCTGACCGCTGATGGCTGACAGCTCATACTTGCCTTTCGCACTCAGTGCCGCGAAAGCCGTCAGGAACTTGTCCTTCTCTTGCCCCTCATAGTAGATACTCAGGTTTTTGGCGTTCTGACCGCCGAACGACTCGCTCAGACTATCTGGCGTGAACCGGTAGTCGTTCTGGCTCACGTTGCCTAAAAACGACATCGTCCAAGGCTGACTTCTGACGGCTGACTTCTGACGGCTTCCTACCTTCCACGTGATATAGGTCTGGTAGTCAATATACGTCGGCTGGTAGTTGCCGGCGGTCGCGAGACCGCCTAACATGTACTTGCTCGTCTTGTATCGCAGGCCGTGCATCTGACTGTACGTGCTGTCGCCGTGACCCACATACACCTGCGCGCCTAACAGACTCGCGCTGAGGCTCGCCTCGAACGCCTGCGGACGTTTGTAGGTGATATCCAGAACCGACGACATCTTGTCGCCGTACTGCGCACCGTAACCGCCGGCGGAGAAAGCGACGTTCTCCACCATCTCGGGGTTTACGAAACTCAGACCCTCCTGCTGGCCGCTGCGGATGAGCAACGGACGGTGGATCTCAATGCCGTTCACATACACCGAGTTCTCGTCGAACGAGCCGCCGCGCACGTTATACTGACTGCTCAACTCGTTGGTCTGGCTCACGCCGGCGAACGTGATCAGCAGGCTCTCTATGGAGCCGCCTGTAGCGTCCGGCATGACTCTTGTCGCAGACGCATCTATGCGGTCCATCGTACCCTGCGTATGTTTGATTCCGCGTACCTCGATCTCGTTCAGCATCTGTTCGTCGGTCAGCATCTCCACGTTGATATTCAGCACGTCCTTGAGGTCGATGACACGTTGCTGAACAGTCGTATAACCGATCATCGAGTAGTGCAGCACTATAGTGTCCGCCTCTTCTAACAGCAGTTCATAATATCCGTTCTTGTTCGTCGCCGTCCCGCCCAATAACTCCTTTGTACTTTGTCCTTTGTCCCCTTGTACATTTCCCCACGCCGCTACGTTCACCAGCTCGATACCCACATTGTCCTGATCCACCACGTACCCATATACGCGTGCCGTGCGCGCGTACAAAGAAAACGTGCTCAAAAAGAGCAACACCCACAAATGTACTATTTTTAAGAATCTAAGCACGGTTCTATATCAATTCAAAATCGTTTCAAATGGCAGACCTTGCGCTGACGCTGCGCTGAGGCTACGCTGACCTTGGAAATGTACTGTTTTTAAGATTTGCTGTGCAATAATCATTAATCATTATTCATTATTCATTGCTGCGTTCAGCCCCTCAATGTATGCCGTTAACTCCTCGCCGCCGAGGCCTGTCTCGGAGGAAGTGACGAACACGGGTGGCAATTCCTCCCATTCCTCCAATAATCGTTCTTTGTACTTGGTCACTTTGTCACTTAGAGCCACGCGGCCTAACTTGTCGCCCTTCGTGAACACGATTGCAAAAGGCACGCCGTTCTCGCCTAACCAGTTGATAAAATCGATATCTATCTTCTGCGCCTCGTGCCGGCAGTCGATCAGCACGAACAGGCACACCAACTGTTCGCGGTACAAGCAGTACCGCTCGATCATCTTCTTCAACGCCTCGCGCTGTTTCTGCCCCGCCTGTGCATACCCGTACCCCGGCAAATCCACTAAATGCCATTCCTGTCTTTGAGCAGCTTCGCTGCGGTCTTTTGACTTTCGACTTTCGACTAAGAAATGGTTGATCAGCAGCGTCTTACCCGGCTTCTGGCTGGTCTTGGCGAGTTTCGGGTTATGGCAAATCATATTGATCAGACTCGATTTGCCCACATTGCTTCGCCCGATAAACGCGTACTCCGGCAGCCCGCTCTGCGGACAGTCCTTCACGTCCGGCGACGAAATAACATATTTGGCTTCCTTAATCACCTTTCACTTTTATTTTTCATTTTCTTTGCCCATACGCCGAAGCCGCAGAGGCAGCCGAGGGTCACGAATCCGGCTATCAGATAACCGATCCATCGGTACTCCGGTGCCATGTTCAGTCCTTCAGGCGCAATCAGTATGTAACTGCTGCACACCATCGTCATGAAGAGCGCCGGTACCATGGCTACCAAATACCCGTAACGGTACTTGGTATCTTTGGACTGCCCACTTGGCGCACTTTGTCCCTTCTTATACAGCCATACCGTTCCCGCCCACAGCGTAAACACGGCTAACGTCTGGTTCGTCCATGCGAAATACCGCCATACGACATTGAAATCCACAAACACCATGCCGAACACGCAGAGGAACAGCGGCACGGCGATTATCAGACGCTTTGGTATCGGACGCTGGTCCCATTTCAGAAAATCCGCTACGATCAGCCGCGCCGAACGCAATGCCGTGTCGCCGCTGGTGATTGGCGCCGCAATCACGCCGATGATGGCTAAGATACCTCCTACCGTACCTAACCAGCTGCGGCTCACTTTGTCTATCACCAGTGCAGCAATATTCTCACCCGGGTGTTGCGCTGCAAACGCCTGCAGGCCGTCAATACCGTACAGACCTTTCTCCGGGTCGGCGAAGAACGTACCGGCTGCGGCAGCCCAGATCAACGCCAATATACCCTCGGCTACCATCGCCCCGTAGAATATCCAACGTCCCTGACGCTCGTTGGTGCAGCACCGCGCCATGATAGGACTCTGTGTGCCGTGGAAACCGGAAATGGCACCGCAAGCGATACTAACGAACATCATCGGAAACAATGGCAGACCGTTATGCTGTCTGTTCTGCAGACCGTCAAACACCTCCGGCATCTCGTCTGCATGCCACCCTAACATCACTACCATGATACCCAGACCCATGAATAGCAATATACCGCCGAAAATAGGGTAGAAACGCCCGATCAGTTTGTCCACCGGCAAAACGGTCGCCAAGGCGTAATAACCGAAGATGATGAGCACCCAGACAATGGGAATCATTCTTCCGCTGAACTGCATGGTGCCTAATCCTGCCAAGCCTTGCAGCAAGGTAGCCGGACCGCTCAAAAAGGTCGTGGTCAGCAGAATCAGCAGTACCAGACTCAGCACGCGCATAAAGGCCTTGGTACCCTCGCCCAACTCGTCTCCGATAATATCCGGCAGCGACGCACCGCCCTTGCGGATGGAGAGCATTCCGCTCAGGTAATCATGCACGCCTCCGGCGAAGATGGTTCCGAAAACAATCCAAAGGAACGCCGCCGGACCATAGAAAATACCCATAATGGCACCGAAAATAGGACCGAGACCTGCGATGTTCAGAAACTGTACCAGGAAGATCCGCCACGGTGCCATCGGCACAAAGTCCACGCCGTCCGTCTTGGTCAGCGCCGGTGTCTTGCGCTCCGGCTCAATACCGAAAATCTTCTCAACCAACGTACCGTAGGTAAAGAAACCTACAACCAGAACAATAAGAGCTACAATAAATGTAATCATACCAAGCCTAATTTACAATTAGGCTGCAAAGGTACTGCTTTTTTTTGACATATGCAAGTAAAAAAGAAATTTTGTGGGCGTTTACGGATTCGAAAATTGCAGTTATCTGCAATAATCGACAGAGCGAAGCGGCGGAGAAAATTGCTCTGCAATAATCGTTCGAGCGAAGCGAGATAAGAACCCAGACCGGACTGCGGGAGAAGGCCGTAGCGCCTTCAAAAAGCAAAAGGCCACCATTTGGTGACCTTTCCTTTTTGTGGGCGTTTACGGATTCGAACCGCAGACCCTCTGCTTGTAAGGCAGATGCTCTAAACCAGCTGAGCTAAACGCCCGTCGTTTTACCGACTTTAGAGCTCTTTTTCAAAAGCGAGTGCAAAGGTACTGCTTTTTTTTGATATGACCAAATATTTTTGCAAAAAAATGCACTTTAGGGGTCATTTTTTTGTATTTTACTGCTTTTTTGGACCAAAAACGCGGTAATTGTACCACTTTTTGTCCTCAAAGCGGTGCAAAACGGAGTAACAAACAATAGTTATTCCGATTCCTACAATCATTCCTGCAAAAACATCCGCAGCGAAATGCTGGCTCAGGTAGATTCTGCTGTATCCGCCAAGTGCAGCAAGTGTCCAAAGGGCGGCTTGCAGCAGACCGCACGCAAACGTGCTGTACGGCCGCTTCGCTGTTAGATGGTAAGTACAGATAATACTCAGTGCATAAAACAACGCAAAGAAACTGGTAGTATGTCCGCTCGGGAAAGAGAACCAGTAGTTCATTTTAACGCCCTCCACCAGCGGCAGTTGTACGTCCGGCATGTGTTCTGCAAACCAAGTAACGGGGCGGGGGGCATTGATGAGGTGCTTGAAAAACTGCGTTGTGAGCGCTGAGAGCGCCAATCCCGCTGTGGCTAAAACACCGTCGCCAATCCGGCTGAAAAGCAGCAAGACAACGCATAGAACATACGGGAACCACTCTGCTACTTGGGTATAATACCTGTAGAATATGTCGCGCGCGGGTGTGTGCCTGTCGCACAACAGCAGGTGCAACTCGCCTTTTGGTACATAAAGAAGGGCTAAGCCCAATACCGCTATGAGTATCAGGCTTAGACCGATAAAGGTGTTATTGTACCACTTGACCATAGATGTTATAGGACTTCTCGCCTTTGTTGATGATGATCTGGCGGTTAACGAGTTTCTTCGTAGCCGGTGGCGCTTGGTTCGTCTGCTCTCCGTATGGAGGAACATCCCGTATCTCGTACTCGCAGGAACGAAGCGGACCTATCACTCCGCTCTTATCCGTCAGCACGACATATACCTGATCACGTAACTCAAAGGTGTTTCCATAGCCTAAATAGAGTACCGATAATTCCGGTCCGGAAGCCAGAATGGTGTCTTGACCATTGCGGACCAAGTGCCACTCGTAGTTCGAGAACTCGTAGTTGTCATTGCCTCCATGACCGGGTTTGTAGATAGCCATTACGTTGTTGAACTTATACTTCATAATGTCTGTCGGATAGTTCACATCAAATGCCAAGGGGAAATACAGCGTTTGTTCGCAGTACTCGTCTTCTACCACTATGGTTGCGGAGTATCTACCCGGTTTGGTGAGAGCCTCCGTCGGCAGTTTGATGAGTTCTACGCCATTCGTTGCCTTGTTCGGGATTTCGAATTTCAGATCCTCCATTCCCGGTATGCGGAGAATGGCATTGTTGCCTTCATCATCGATACTACGGATTTTACCTTTCTTGAACTCATAGTTCACTACCAGCCCATCTCCCGGACACATCTCCGGTTTCTTTTCATCATTTGGGAAGGTCAGTCCCAAACAGGTGAGAACCTCTACATGATAATGTCGGATGTGAAGACAGTTGAAGGTATTGTAGATAGTATCCGTTACATCGGTTGATACATCGTACCACTTACCGTCGTATCCTTGTGCTATGTCTTTGCCAACCTTGTCCGGAAGCGTCTCTTCGGTTTCCAGATTGTAAATAACGAGGGCTAACTGCTTATCTTCGTAGCAAGGTGCTTCGGGATTGAGAATAGTTCTCTCTCCATAGGCCACGAGGCTATCGAGGTGTGCTTGGCCTTCTTTCGCAATGATATCTTTTTGTTGTTGGAGCGTCAAACAACTGTCTTTAGGCGCTACTATGATGGTATCCGGACGTACAACCCGGAAGGAGAAGTGCATATCCTCATCGTGGCGCTGGTTGGTACAATGGTTCACATAGACTGCAGAAACAGTCAAATCGTACCATCCCGGAGCCGAGTATGTATGGGTTGATACCTTCTTCTCGTTATTGGATAGGGTCGGAGGTGCGGCATACGTGATACCATCGCCGTAGTTCCACTCAATGCTCTCGTAGTCGTTGTTACCGATATTGAGTTTCATTTCAATCGGGTTGTCCACGCAGAACAGACCATGATAGACACTATCGATCATGAGCGGTGAACCGTTGAAGGTGACGCTTCTCTGAATGGTCGAAGAACCGCAAGAATAGGCGTAAGACTCTCGCTCGCCATAGCCATATACGTGTGCCAGGAAGCCGATAGAACTCTGCAAGTGGTGTTGACCTTCCGGAATCTGGATGCGTGCGTATGAGTAGTCGCTATTTCCGTGCAAAGGATGGAAGTACTGCGCAATACTATTGTTATTCCATTTCATGTTCGGTACATCCGCCGTGGTTGTCAAGATGTTCATGAAGTGGAATTTGGCCTGCTGCGTATGGTAGGTGGCGAAGTTAATCTCCTTGATTACCTGCTCAATAGGACTTACCCACAGCATGGCAGGGTCGCTTACAAGCGTATCAGATTTGACGGTAGGCGTCAGATTGTCGTAGCGGTTAGACACCATGAAGAGGTGTACACCTGCCGGACAGGAGGTGGTTAAATAACAAGACGAGTCTATTACCAGCGGAGACGGAAGCTGTCCGTGGGAAGGCGATTCACCTTCCTTATCCGCACAGTAGGCTAACTCTTCACCGATCTCAAATGTCCAGTAGTGCTTTTTATCGACACTAAAATCGAAGGTGTGCACCAGAATAGGATCGCCGTCTTCGTTATTGATATAAACCTCGGTCCCATCGTTGAGCGCCATAACTGCCACGATATCGCGGCGGTGCTTGCGGGAGGCTGTGATACCGAACTCGGAACCCCAATAGGCAGTAGGCATGGCTTGTGACACAATGTGGTCACGGTCACGTACCGAATAAGGGATATTGGTGTGAGGACAACCCTGGAAAACCGCAATCTTCTTGCCATTACGAGCTTTGACGGTTGTACCACTCAGGTCAGATGCATCTCCCTCTGTCTTTCCGGTCCAAACGTACCAGACTTGTCCTTTGCTGAGCACCGGAGTACTCTGCGCTCCGGTCTTACCTCCGGTCGTCCGTGCAGTCAGGTTGTAATCCACGATCGTGTTATCCTCCACGGCAACGATGGCGAAATGGGTACCTTGCGGTTTGTTCTCGTGGTCGGAGGCAGGGTAGGTTTGAATGAGGTAGTCGTCCAATAGAGCTGTCGTAGGAAGCACGTTCGTTGCATCGAACGACTTGTCACGGTAGTTACCTGCGAACAAAGAGATGTCTTCTGTTGAAGTCACGTGCAGCGCAGTATAAGTGGCTTGCTCGTTCGTTGAACTATAGCAATCCGCTCTGTTCATGACCAACTCCAAACTACTATTAGCCGGCACGTTTAATTGCTGGTTAAGATTTGTGTTGGGATTCTGTATGGTCACCATGCAGGCTTTCAACGATGAGATCGTGAGTTTCAACTCCGTCGGGTCATCATCGGCAGCCCGCAGGAAGGTTACCCAGAAATCCTTACCTTCGGTAGAAGGACTGGCTTGTCCCCATGCCGGAACGGTCATTCCGGCAAAGAGGGCAACCAGTGTCAGCGATTTTAATAATCGTTTCATATGATCTGTTTTGTTCTAATTGTACTTTCTTTAGGTTCTCCTCGGGACATGGTCCCGTGATGGTCCTGTTCTAAACCGTAGATTCCTATTAAAGAATCTCGATCTGCTTAAAAGCGGTTCTCGATACTAAAGTATCTCGATCTCGACACGGCGGTTATTCTGACGGCCTTCTTCGGTATCGTTGGTGTCGATCGGCTGGCTCTCGCCGCGACCTTCCGCCTCGATACGCTCCGGAGCGATACCACGCTCGATCAGGTCTTTCATTACCTCGTTAGCACGACCGTCAGACAACTTCTGGTTAGCGGCATCCTTACCTACGTTATCGGTGTGACCCACAATCTTGATACGTACTTTCGGGTTACGCGCCAAGTACATATACAGGTCGTTGAGTGCCTCTTCCGAGCGAGAGAGAATACGCGTCTTGTTGGTAGCGAAGAACAGGTTCTTGACGATGAATACCTCACCCTTCTTAACCGGAACGAGCTGGATATTGAGGGAGTCGCCGATATTAGCCAACGGCATATCGAGTGTGTCGTAACCCATCTGCGCAATGTGGATGCGGTACTGCGGACCTTCCTCCAGCATCTTGCTTGTAGCGCCGGTAGCGGAGTCGGTAGCCAGGCTGTAAGCCGGTTCGGCTACATCGCTGCGGAGAAGTTGTACAACAGCCGGAACGGCGAGTCCTGTCTCCTTATTAGTTACGCGTACGCGCAAGACGGGACGGGGACGCAATGCGATGGTAACATATTCGGTCGTACCCACTTTCTCTATCTCAAACTCCTGCGTAGCAGGGTAGAAATTATCCGCCTTGACATCCACGGTAAATTTACCCAGCGCGTGTTTCTGACGGAAACCTTTCGGACCGATCTGTTTCTCACGCATGGCAATCTTGCCGCTCTCGGTGCCACGTGTCTCCACGAAAGCCTTCTCCAGAGGCTGGTTGGTATTGGCGTTAACAACGCTGTAGATAGCATATGCAGGGGGAGGCGGAACGGGGCGCTCTTTCTTACCCGGTACCTCAAACTGAACGGTGAACTTGGCACCCACGAAGAGGTTGTTGAGTTTGGTATCTCCGTTCATCGCCAGCAGGGTGTTGGTGTTCTCTACCTGTACATTGCTTGCTGTAAACTCCACCGGAGCGGCTTTCGGCGTAGCGTTGGTGTTCAGCACACCGTATTCTGCAAACAGCGCTACGCGGTAGTGGATATTCTGGCGGCCGAAGGGCAGACGCTGACCCGGTTTTACTTTGGCTTTCTTTGCCTTCGGATCCGGCTGTTTCTGCAACCACTCATCGAGGTCCAAACCGATCTCGGCAGCTACGCTGACATCCGGTTGGTTGAATACCATTTTCTGTTTCGTCACGCCGTTGAGGTCATAGATACCCATTCCGTAAGGATCAATCAAAGCAGGGTCGTTGACAACGATATCGTACTTGCCTTTCTGGCTGTAACCCATCGGCAGACCGTAATGTACTTTGGCGCCAACGAGGAAATAGTAACGGCTGAACTGCGCACCGAACATCAACGGAACACCGACCTCCAGCATGTTACGCATCTCGCGCAGGTTGTCGAAATAATAATCGTAGGTTGTACCGGGATAGGTCTTGTCAATACGCTTGGCATTGAATCCGTATGCCGAGGTGGAGTTCAGGAAGCGGGCATCCAGACCTACCTCAAAGAGGAAATGGCCATACTCGAGGTTGTAGGTAAGGTCAATACCTACACCGGGACCTCCTTTGAGTTGCTGGAGTGCATTGCTCTGGTTGAGCGTACCGGCACCCATGTAACTGCCATTGATCTTATCCATCATGGCGGCGTAACCTGCGCGCATGCCGAGGTTGAAATAGGAGATAGCCTCTGTCTTGGGGTTAGCCAGATTCTCCTGGTATTTCTCATAATCGCGAATAGCCTTTTCTTCCTTGGCTTTGGCTTCCGCCTCTTTCTTGGCTTGAGCTTCTGCGCGTTCTTCCGCAGCCTTAGCGCGTTCGGCAGCCGCTTTTTCGCGCTCGGCTTGTTTCTTCGCAGTCTCCTTGGCAGCGGCGGCTTTCTTCTTGTCCGCCTCTTTCTTCTTGTCTGCAGCCGCTTTCTGCTTTTCTTTTTGAGCTTTCGCTTTTGCAGCCGCTTTCTTGCGTTTCTCGGCTTCTTTCTTCTTCTGCGCAGCGGCTTTTGCCTTGTCGTTTTGTGCGGCAGGCACAGGCTCCGGCATTGCGTAGGCAACGATTGGCGCGCAGCACAAACTCAGAATAACACTGACAATCAGTAAGTTTCTAAATACGTTTTTCATATCCGTGTTCTCCTATTAGATTTACTTGTTAATAATAAATTTGAAACTACGTGCCTTGCCGGCTGTTACTACGCGCAGCAGGTACAAACCGTTCTCATTAGGTGTCGGAATAGCGCAACCGCCGTCCGGAATATTGAATTTGAGGTTGTTATAGATTCTTCCGCTGGCATTGATCCATTGTGCATAGCACTCGATATCCGTCTTTCCGCCCCAGTTGGCGTTGACGAAGATCTTGTCGTCCTTCAGGTCGTAGTTAGCGGAGATGATTACTTTGTCCGGATCGCTCTCGAACTCATGTTGTGTAGCATCATCGCCGAAGCCTTTCGCGCAAGCGCAGGTGTAGCGCTCGTCCGATTGACCTTTGTTAATCCAATAACATACATAGAAAGTAGCATCCTTGTAGTTATCCTTCGGCAGGTCGTACATGTTCAAGTTCGAGGATATCTGCCCTTCCACCTTCGTGGTGTCGTTGTTAGCCACGCGGTACCACTGGTAGTCGCTCAGCGTCAGCCCCTTGAGCTGCGGGTGGTCTTTCAGCAGACCCAATACATTCGAATAACGCTGGGTCACTACATCGTTTCCAACCGGTAACTGGAACGGCAGAACAGCAGTGGTGTCACCGCAATCGGAATCAATATCAATTGTAATACCGTATTTCACGCCTGCTTCTGCAGTTGCCGGTAAGTTGAGTTCAAAGAAACCCGGTCTGATTGTCAGGTCGCTCTTCTTGAAACCTGCTGCTTTGGCGGCATCGTCGAAATCTACCGTTACTTGGTTGCCTGTCAGGTCAACGGAACTGGTATAAGGAATCTTACCCGGAGCTTGTACGCCGTTTACCGGACAAGGAATGTCAGCTTGACCGATAGAGAAGGAATAGCGGCCTACGGTCACTTTGATCTTAACCACACTTACTGCCGATTGACCCACACATACATTGCTGCTATTGCGATAGATGGAGCATGTAGCATTGTAGTCCTGAGTACCGTTATAGTAGTGCTTTACAATAGTCGTTGTATCATATACCGTTACATCGGGAGCTCCATCGCCGAAATGCCATATTACGCTATCCGGCATGAAGTCTGGTTTGCACTCAAAGTGTACGGTATCCGTTCCGCAGAGGTTGTTCTCTTTGTCCGGCGAGAACTCAATGCCGTTGATAAAGATGGATTGGGAAAGGGGAACGGTCGCACCACCGGCGGAGTATCCATACGACTCGTTCTCCGTAAATCCATATACGTGAGCGATAAAGTTGGAACCATTGCTCCTCAGCGTGTGCGACTGAGCTTCGTTGCCCAGCGATTTTTGTGCATAATAGTATTTGGTAGAACCGCTTACCGGCTTGAAATCGCTTGCAATCGGTTGGCCATCCAGAGTCATTAGATCCGGCTGGTCTGTAACGATGTTGGTATAGTGATACGTGGTTCGGCTAGTACCGGTACCCTCTTTACCTAAACTCTGGTAAGTAGCGAAAGTTACTTGGTCGATCTGTTGCTCAATAGGGTTAATCCAAATCATGGACGGGTCGCCGTTCTTGTTCTTGCTGTCCTTATAAACCTGCGATGCAATAAACAAGTGAACAGCACAAGGGCATGAGGTTGTTACGACACAACTACTGTCTTTCCCATAATCACCTTGTGCACCGATATTAAACTCCCAGAATTGCTTGGGATTCGTAGCAAAATTGAAGGTATAAACAGAATCTCCGTTGACATAAACGGTTGTTCCATCGTTAAGCGCCAAGATACGGATAACATCTGCAGCACGGTTCTTGGAAGAGGTAAGGACGAATGTGTTACCCCAGTATTGAATAGGCATTGCCTGTGAGAAAATATGGTCACGTTGCTTTACCTGATACGGGATATTGGTATGAGGGCAGCCCTGGAATACCGCAATCTTCTTGCCGTCGCGTGCCTTTACATACGTTCCGGAGAGGTCTCCCGTCGCGCCGTCTCTCTTGCCGGTCCATACATACCATACCTGACCTTTTTGCAATACCGGCGAATGAAGTGTATCCTGACGGAGCTTGTAATCCAACAAAGCAGAGTCCGCCGGTGTCAGTACCATATAGCCGGTAGCCGCTTTGTCAAAGACCTCCTTGTATTTTTTTGTATATTCGGTCGGAACATAATCCACAATGGTGTTGTCCTCCGCGGCAATGATGGCAAAATGCGAACCTTGTGAATCGCTTACTCCGTCGTGGTCAGAAGGAGTATATGTCTGTACTATGTATTGATCTCGCAGAGATGGAGTAGGTAGCACGTTCGTTGCATCAAAAGTAGCATATTTGTAGTTTGTGGCAAACAATGAGATGTTCTTGTTTGAGGTCACATGCAGTGCACAGGTATCTACTTGCTCCGAGTTGACAGAGTAGCAGATTTTTCCGCTCGTAGTCATTTCAGAGCGAACGGTATTCGCTATCGGACTGCTACCGCGGTATACCTCAACCAATTTCATTTCATTGGCTACCACATTCACGGTCTCATTGTATTGGGTGTACGGGTTGCTGATTACAACTTGGCAATCCTCCCGGGCTGAAATGGATAATTGCAGAATCAACGAGTTTGATCCCTGATCCGCTTGTAAGAATGTGACCCAGAAGTCTTTACCTTCAGTCGATTGACCTTCATCTACGACGGCTGCTCGAGTGCTCATCGCCGGCACTACCAACAGGCAGAAGAGTAGTGCGTTTAAAAGTTGTTTTTTCATATTAGTTGTGTTGTTAAATGAATGCGTTGTAATTCGGGTGCAAAGTTACTGCTTTTTCGTTTCGCGCGCGTGCAGTTATTCGCGAAAAATGTGTAAAAATTGACACACTTATCGCAAAACCTGCCCTAATGGGCTATAAACTGCCGAATTTCGTATAATCACAATCTGCCCGTCGCGGATCTCCTTCCGTGCCGCAGCCTCTTCGCAGTCAAGCACCGGGATGGCTTCCGGGGCATCATCGTATGTGTCTCCGTAACTCTGAACAAGAGTATGAAAATCCACATTCTGTCCCTGTTTGTTACCCCAGATATACTCCACTAACTCCGGATAGTCTATGAACGGATTGCGGTTTCCTTGGATCTTATTGACCTCAACTGCCCGTGCTTTCTCTTTCTCGCTCACGGGATCCATCCTGTGCCATTCGACCAACAGATCGCGCAGCCATGGTCTGAACTCCTGCCAGCCGTCGTTGGTCATCGCTACTCCCGGTTCACCGCTGCCAATCCATACCAGCGAGTCCCCGTAACAGGCTGCGATATAGAAATATGCCCGCGCGAAATCACCTTTGTATTCGTTCGCAGGACAGAACACCCTCGTCAGACCATACGATGTGCCGCTGCCTGTGACGAAAGAACCGTTATTGAACGAACTGTCTGCCGGAATACCCGGGGCGTGGTTCGACTTGCTGCGGTTGGCGGAATAATCGCCCGGCACCAAATGGTACAAATCGCAATACGCAGGATTAACGTCTCCGCCCCACCAGCTCTTGGGAAGCATGTGCTCGATGTCAAATCCCGATACACTTGCTGTCGGGTGCGCCGGATCGAAATACCGTACGGTGTTGGAATACATATCCAGCACGCGGTTGTCCGTGGTATCGCGGTCGGTATAGAAGAACGCATCCCAGGTCTTCTTGCTGCCGCTGCCGTACCGGTACCTTTTCCCGCAACAGATAATATAGCCGAGGTGGTTCTTGAGAGTTGAATCGGCAGTGCCTTGTGCGTATTGGTAGTAATTGCCGGGCATGGCGCCGACTGTCATACGCATCGTATCCAGATTGAATGTGCCGGCGCCTGAACCGGGAGGTACTATGGTTAATACGATGGGCAGTTCGCGTGTACGCTCTATGTTGTCACTGCCCTTCGCCTTAGCCACCAATACATCTTCCAGCGGGATTGGCTTGGTCACTTCATTCATCGTGAGGCTATAGAAGATGCCTACTTCTCCTCCTTCTGCCGGCAGGGAGGTCTCCGTCAAAGTGAATTGAGTGCCTTTTTGAAGCGAAAGAGAGATATTCCCGATGATGTTCTTGCCGGTGATATTGAGGTTCAGGACGTCTTCCATTATTTCGTCTGCACTCACCCATTTGACCCCTCCGAAATCCATCTTGGGGTACTGCATCTCTACGATACCCCGTTGGGGATGCGGGTTCTCCGCCTCAAACTCAATCTTCTGCACATACCAGCGGTTGTAGGACGCGCCCCCGGAAGATATGTAGATGGAATCAACGTTGGCATTGACCGTAATCGTGTAGGGACGGATCTCCGTTCGATGCCCGGCTTCCCATGTGATAGTCTGGTTGTAAACAACGAAGCCCTTGCCCGCAGCGGTATCTTTTGCGTGCGGATAAGTGGCGGCATAAACGGTCATCAAGGTAATATTATACGTGTCGTCCAGACCGAGTGTCAGTATGCCTTTCGCTGAACCCGTGCCACCTTTGATGCCGAATCCTTCTTTGGCGCGGTTTACTTTCTCGGAATGTACCAAACGGTCCACGCAGTTATTGGTCGCGCTCAGTACAAAACTGGTCAACTCCTGAGGGGTGTTCGTGGCGTCCGCGTTACTGCTGTTGAACACGATGGTGTATTTCTCTGCCATAGCGCCTGCGGTCAGCAGAAGCGCAACTAATATAGAAAATGTCTTTTTCATGGTTTTCCACACTTTATCGGTATTATATCGGAGTCTTATGCTGTACATTATTTCTTTTTCGGGACCAAAAACAGGAGCAAGTTCAGCATGACGTACCATAGTACGCAACCCGTTCCGCTGAATAGCGCGAATTCTGCATGTCTGGCTTCGAACGCCTTTGCTACGCAGAAACCTATAATAATCACGCAGCCGATGAGGAAACAGATGATTGTGGTTCTGTCCTTCTTCCATGCCTTGAAACTGATAAACGGTATCTCGGCATTCATTAGGTAGCAGCTGATCAGCGACAGACCGATCAGGCACCAGCCCATCCAGTCGTACGCAATAATAGAGATGGGCAGGCAGCAGATACCGCCCCAGAAAATTGCGTTGGGCGGGGTAGCCAGACCGATAAACGACTCGTGCTGGCGTTCATCCACATTGAATTTGGCTAACCGTAGTGCCGAGAAAGCCGCCATCAGTAACGCAAGACCTGCCCACCACCCCAATACCGGACGCAGATAGCAGAAAAGCATCATGGAAGGAGCCAGACCAAAGGTAATATCATCTGCCAGCGAGTCTAACTGTATTCCGATGGGACTCGGAGCCTTCAGCAGACGGGCACTCAATCCGTCGAAGAAATCGAAGAATGCACCGCCTAAAATGAACACAAACGCCCAGATAAAAGCACCCTGAGTAGCCAAGAACACGGCTATACTGCCGCAAAGCAGATTGCAGCAAGTTATGGCATCGGGTATGATTCGTTTTCTCATAATTTTCTATACACCAAATAAGTAACAATTATCGACGGCACGCAACAAGCCATTACTATCCAGAAAAAGCCCAAATATCCTGTAGCCTCCTGTATGTAACCGGCTATCATGCCCGGTAACATTAAGCCCAGGAACATAAACGCCGTGCAGATGGAGAAATGCGCGGTCTTGTGTGCCCCGTCCGCTACATGGATCATATACAGCATGCACGCCGTGTACCCCAAACCGTAGCCCATCTGTTCCAGCCCTACGCAGAGCGCCAGAACCCAGAACGCAGTAGGTTGGAATTGTGCGAAATAGACATAGACGATGCAGGGTAGGGTGAGACACAACGCCATCGGGATAATGGCTTTCTTGAGGCCAGTCCGGCTCGCCCATATACCGCCGCCTATTCCGCCCAGAAGCATCAGAATGACGCCTATTCCCGTGATCTCACCGATGGTATCTACTGTGATGCCCAAGCCCCCTTGCTCGCGTGCGGCAAGGAAGAAAGGATTGCATAGCTTGAGCAGCAATGCCTCAGGAAGACGGTAGATGAGCATGAAACACAGGGCTAACACGATACCCGGTTTGCGGAAGAACTCTGCCCATACCAAGCCTACTTCACGCAGAATACCTTTCGCCTTCGGCCTTTCACCTTTCGCCTCCACGCTTGGCATCTGCCATACATGCCAAACGGCAATAACAGCTAAGATACCGCTGCATAGCAATAAGGCGTAGGTCCAGGAGGTCGGTACATCCGTACGTTTCTGCAACCACCCGACTAACATCAACAATACCGATTGGCAGAAGATGTTTGCTATCCTATAGAAGGTGGAGCGGAGACCTACGTACGCCGCCTGGTCATGCTCGTTCAGCGCCAGCATGTAATAGCCGTCAGCGGCTATGTCGTGCGTCGCGGAGCAGAACGCGGTGACGGTAAATAGGATCAGTGCTATGGTGAAATGCCCTTGTGGCGCCAACCATGCCAATAAGCCTGCGGCAACCGCCATCAGTACCTGCATCGTCAGTACCCACCACCGTTTCGTTTTCAGTACATCCACAAACGGACTCCAGAGCGGTTTGAACACCCACGGAAAAGTAATCAGCGAGGTGAATAACGCCATCTCACTGTTGGGCACACCGAGCTGGGCAAAGAGCGTAACGCTTATGCTGGTAACCAAAAAGTATGGGATACCCTCAGCCAAGTAAAGCGAGGGGACCCATACCCATGGTGAAATATGTGCTTTCTCCTTATTAATAATACGCACGCGCGCGTTATTGGAAGTTAGCGCGGTTGTCTTTGATGTCTGCTTTGTCCTCTACCAGCTGCATGGCCTGATAAGGCAGGTATGCATAGCGGCTTGCCAGCTGAGCTTTCTCTGTGGCTGCATTGAATGCGCCGTCCAGATTATTGGCTGCTCCGGTCTTAACCACGAATACACCCATGTTACCCTGGATAGGTTCGCTCAGTGCGTTAGCACCTTGTGCTATGGCTGCACCGATCACTGCCGGCTCCATGCCTGCGTTGCCGAAACGGCTGTCGCTCAGCGCTACGCGCTCTACGCTTTGCACCGGCTGACCCATGATCTTGGCAGCTGCCTCCAGGCTCTCTGCGCCCTTCAGCTCTTTCTTGATGTACTCCGCCTTGGCGTTATTGGTTGCCTCATAAGTCAGTTCCGCACGTACTGCCTCCAACGGACGATATTCGCCGTCGTTCACCTCGGTCAGAGCTGCTACGATGAACTGCTGGCCGCACTCGAAGACATCACTTACAGCGCCTTCTTTCGCCTCGAATGCCCAGCGAACGATTGGACGGCTGCTCTTCAACTGACCTACTTTGTCGGTCGTCTCTGTCAGGTTGTACTGCGGGATAACAGTCATTCCCGCCTCTTGAGCGGCTTTCTCCAGTGCCTCTGCGTTGTTATTGTTGACGATGAACTGCTTTGCGTTGTTGTAGATTGCAGAATAGGTCTTGCTTGACGGAGTGACCTCACGGGCTAAAATAGCCAGTTTTACTTTCGGTGTCGGTTTGCCGATCTCCATGATCTCATAGGTCTGTTCGCCCATGCCCACTGCTACGGTGAACTTGTCGCCACGTTTGCCTACCAACGCTTTCTCTGCAATGTTCTTCGGCAGATCAGCCGCCTTGAACCAACCTAACTCCTGATCCTCACCGCCTTCCACGATAGCTTTCAGCTCTACGGAGTCCGGCATGGAGTAACCGGCCTGCATGATACGAGCCATGGCGTAGGTGTTGTTCTCAAAGAGGATCTCCGTGCAGTCGCCGGCTTTTGCACCCTTGGCGAACGCAAAGTCCTTGAATTGTGCCGGAACGGTCTCTTCCGAGAAATCACGGCCGTCGTACATAATGTCCGAATTGGTGTTTACCACGAGGCTTACGTCCTCTGCGGTTTTGAACTCCTCCTGCAGACGGGTCATCAGCTCCTGAGCTGCCTTGAAATCCTCCTCGCTCGGCACGATGTCGAACGCGATATATTTGATGGCGCGGTTCGGAGTCTGTTTGTATTGCTCCTTGTGCTGGTTGTAGAGTTTCTTGATGTCACCCTCGCTTACTTTGACCAGGCTGTCGGCTACGCTGTAGTACGGCTTCATGGCGTACTCTGCGCTGAAACCGTTCTGGCGGCCGTTGAAGGCGTACTCCGCGTCCAGCGAGTTAGCCTTGAGCAGGTGCTGGAGCAGGGAGGTGTATTTCTCCTGCATGTAGCTGATACGTACGGCTTTCTCCCAGTACAGCCAATAGGTCTTAGCCTGCTGCAGGTTAGCGTTCTGCTCTGCGTCCTCGCTGCCCTCGTTGATGGCGGAGATCAGGTTCTTCACGCTCTCGCGGCTGTACTGACCGTTCTCGTCCATGAACGCACGGCGGCTGCGCAGAATCTGGTGAACGTGCTCACCTACACACAACTCCGTCAACTCGTCTGCCGTCACGTCCATACCTATCTTCTTTGCCTGCGCGCGGAGAGTATAGTCCATTACAAACATGTTCCATACCTGGTTACGGATCTGAGCGTGCATGTCTTCGTCGAAATCCGAACGGCCGGACTCAATCTTGTACACTTCTGTCAATTGGTCTTTTGCTGCCTCGTACTCCGTGTAGTGAATCTTCTGACCCTCTACTACGCCCACGTTCTCGCGGCTACGGTTGAAGAAACTGCTACCGGAGTTCAAAAAGTCTCCGAGGATAAATGCCAACATGGCGAGACCCACAATCGTGATCAACAATGCGCCATGATTTCTAATTTTTTGTAAACTTGCCATTTTTTGTTATTGTAATTTATTTTATTTGTTTCCTTATTCAATTACTTCCACGTCGCCGTTCTTCATCTCGGCGGTCGTGTTGTACTTCATGATGTTTCCGGTCAGGCGGACTTTCTGACCTATCTGAACGGCTTGTCCGTTCGGTACATTGCAATAATACGCCTCAAATACCTGGCCGCCTGTCGGGGTGTCTGCAATCCAGAATATCTGCTGACCGCGGCTGATTTCCGCTTTGTAGCCCCCGCTCTGTACGTAACCTTCGACCACATAGATCTCATTGCTCGGTACGTTATTGCCCGGCAATGCCAACGCGGCTGCCTTGGCCTCCGCACAGGTCGCATGAATCGTGACAATCGGCGGGAATGCGGCATTGAACTTCGGGTTGCTCGATGCGTAAATCTGCGCAGCGCCTTTGCCCTCGGTCTCAGCGGTACCGCTGTAATTCATGATCTTACCGTAGATCACTACGAAATCGCCTGCGGCTACCTGGTCTGCGCTCGTCAGCTTACGGCCTCCATTTCCGTAAACCTGATATGCTTCAAACGGATATCTGTCCGTCTTGCCGTCGTTCGTGGCTGCGATATAGAACGTGCCGTTACCATAGCTCGCTACGCCGTCCGCGTGTTGGGGATCCAGACGGAATACCCAACCCTTCACATAGTATTTCTTATCCGTGCTTGCGCCGGAAGGCAGTTTCTTGCATATCTTACGGGCCTCATATACCGTTATTGCACCATCCGGAATATCAATAGTGTCCGGTGCAGGGGTAGGGTCCGGATACTTCAACTCCGGTATCGAATCAGGTACCTGCTCCGTAGAGCCGGGACTCGGCATGTACGGATTCTCTTTGCAACTTACCATTACCAGCGTCAGCGCTGCTGCCCACATTAAAATTTGCTTCTTCATATTCGTTTTTTTATTATATCAGATTATAAGGTGTGTGCTTTTATTCCTTAATTTCTCAAAAAAGCGTACAAAATTACAAAAAATATTTCACGCGCGCAAATATTTATAGAAAAAATTGAAAAAAAATACGATTTTCTTGTGTATGTCAGAAATTTGTTGTAATTTTGTGCGCTTTTTCGAAGGTAGGGTATATTGTGCCCGCGCGAGAAGGTATTATTATTAACCATTAACAGTTGAAACAATAGCAACTATTACTCCCAGACCACGCGGTGGTCGTGTTATCAAAGAAGATCCGAATCGTATTAACGAGAAGATCAAAGGTGTGGCGCAAGTTCGCCTGGTCGGCGACAATGTGGAGCCCGGTATCTACACCTTCCAACAGGCAATGCGTATTGCCGATGAACAGAACCTCGATCTTGTAGAGATCGCTGCAACGGCTAATCCTCCTGTTTGCCGCGTCGTAGATTATCAGAAGTTCCTTTACGCCCAGAAGAAAAAGCAAAAGGAAGCGAAAGCGAACCAGAAGAAGCAGGAAGTCAAGGAGATCCGTTTCGGTCCCCAGACTGACGACCACGACTACAACTTCAAGCTCAAGCACGCCCAGGAGTTCCTCAAGGAGGGCAACAAAGTGAAGGCCTACGTCTTCTTCCGCGGACGATCCATCGTCTTCAAGGAGCAGGGCGAACTGCTCCTCGCGCGCTTCGCAGCCGATCTGGAGGAATACGGCAAGGCGGATAACGTACCGAACCTCGAGGGAAAACGAATGATCATGTTCGTCAGCCCCAAGAGCCAAAAGTGATCCCCTAAAGAGTAATCAAGGGGAATATCGGACTAATATCGGACTAATATCTGACTCAAGTCGGACTAATATCGTATCCTACCACACCCTATATATACTATGTATATATCCCGTGATTTTAAGAAATCACCTGTAAGATGCTGTAAAATAGAAACGTCCGTAGGCTTACCTTTACTTTTGCGCCGTGTGCGCATGGCTGCCTGACGGATGAATTATTAACAATTTAATATTTATTACAAAATGCCAAAGGTAAAAACGAACTCCGGTGCTAAAAAGCGTTTCACGCTTACCGGAACCGGTAAAATCAAGCGTAAGCACGCTTACAAAAGTCACATTCTGACGAAGAAGACTAAAAAGCAAAAACGCAACTTGACCCATGTTGCGCTCGTTGATCAGACGAACCTGCGTTCCGTTCGCGAAATGCTGTTGCTTCGTTAAGTACTAACCATTAAAGTGAAAGGACAAGAGAAATGCCAAGATCAGTAAATCACGTTGCTTCGCGCAACCGTCGCAAGAAGATCATGTCGCTCACCCGTGGTAACTTTGGTGGTCGTGCTAATGTATGGACCGTAGCAAAGAACACATGGGAGAAAGGTTTGCAGTATGCTTACCGCGACCGTAAGAACAAAAAACGCACGTTCCGTGCTCTCTGGATCCAGCGTATCAACGCTGCCGCTCGCCTCGAAGGACTGAGCTACAGCCAGTTGATGGGTCTGCTCAAGAAAGCAGGAATCGTTATCAACCGCAAGGCGCTCGCTGACCTCGCCATGAACCAACCCGCTGCTTTCAAAGCAGTTGTTGACCAGGCGAAGAAAGCTGCGAAGTAATTGCGCTGCATGTATCCGCCAAGTTTGGCGGATTCGTTCTTACAACAAAAAGGCTCGCAGGACTGCGAGCTCTTTTTGTGTATGTGTGTCAGACGGGCAGAACTACAACTCGGCGGTGTCAAGGAGGATGGTTACAGGACCGTCGTTGATGAAATCGACTTTCATGTCGGCTCCGAAACGCCCTGTCTCTACCTTCAGACCATATTCCGAACGCAGGCGTGCATTGAAGTAATCGTACAATGGAGAAGCCGTTTCCGGACGTGCAGCACGGATGAATGAAGGGCGGTTGCCTTTCTTGCAATCGGCATACAGCGTGAACTGGGAAATACTGAGAACATCGCCGTCCATATCCTTCAGCGCCAAGTTCATCTTCCCCTCGGTGTCTTCAAAGACCCGCATCTGCGCCACTTTCTTGGCAAGGAGGTCTGCTTGTGCCTCTGTGTCGCCGTCTGTGATGCCTACCAGCAGCACGAAGCCCTTCCCTATCTGTCCGACGGTTACGCCGTCTATGCGGACCTCCGCGCGCGAGCAACGCTGTACTACAACTCTCATATCTTATTGCAACAGTAAAATTTCTTCTTTCCGGCATTGCGCTACAGTCTCGTCGGACCATTCGCTGACCTGCACCTCTCCAATATGACGTTTGTGCAGCAGAACCATACAGAGCCTTGACTGACCGATACCTCCTCCGATGGTCAGCGGCAAGGTGTTATTGAGAACCAGTGAATGGTATTCCAACTCCGCCCAGCCGGAATGTCCCGCCTGCTCCAGCTGGTGCCGCATGGACTGTGCATCGACACGGATTCCCATGGACGAGAGTTCTATGGGTTTGTCCAGCACCGGGTACCAGACCAGAATATCTCCGTTCAGCGTCCAGTCGTCGTAGTCCGAGGCACGGCTGTCATGCGGTTTGCCATCCGATAGCGGCGCGCCGATGCCGTGGATAAAGACTGCTCCGTATTCGCGGCAGACGGCTTCTTCCCGCTCTTTGGCTGTCTTGCCCGGATAGCGCTGTACCAGTTCCTCCGAGGTGACGAAATGAATCGCTTTGGGCAGGAACGGCTTGAGCCCGGCATAGTGCTCGCACACGATGAACTCGGTGTTGAGCAGCACGTTGTATATCTGACGCACCGTCGTGTAGAGGTATTCCGGCGTTCTGTCGGAACGGGTCAGCACTTTCTCCCAGTCCCATTGGTCCACGTACAGGCTGTGTATGTCATCGGGCGTCTCAAAGGTCCGCAAGGCGTTCATGTCCGTATAAATCCCGTAACCGGCAGGGGCGTTCATGTGCCATAGTTTCATCCGCTTCCATTTGGCAAGGGAATGTACGATTTCGCAATGCTTGCCGAGTGCGGGGACGTAGAACCGCACCGGCTGTTCCACTCCCGTCAGGTCATCGTTCAGTCCGGTACCCGACTCCACAAAGAGCGGTGCCGTTACGCGCCGCAGGCGCAGCATGGCGGACAGCTGGAGCTGAAAAGTATCTTTTACCAACTTAATGGCATGTTCTGTTTCCTGTATATTCATTATAGTCCTGATTGTCTTATCTGTTCTTGTAATTGTTCAGAGGCGGGGACTAAAGGTAGGCGCAGTTGGTTTTCAATAATACCTTTCTGCGCCAGGACGGCTTTGATGCCTACCGGATTGCCTTCGGCGAAAAGAAGGCGGATCATGTCGGCGTATTTGGCTTGCAGGGCGGCGTCTTTGTCATGCACGATGTGCCAAAAGTCTTCCGGGAAGGCGTTGCTGGCTACGCTTATTAACCCTGCAGCTCCTGCTTCCATCAGTTCGCAGGCAATGCCGTCGTCGCCGGAGATGACTAATAGACCGTCCTTCGGACTCAAAGTAGAAAGACCGCTGTCGCTCAAAGTAGAAAGACTGATTAACCTCTTGATTTGCTCTACGTTGCCGGAGGCTTCTTTGATGCCTGCAATCTTGTCAGGACGGGCGTTATAGATGCGCATGACCGTTTCGGGCAGGAGGTTTACGCTCGTGCGCCCGGGTACGTTATATAATATAACGGGTATCGGGCTTGCCTCTGCCACGGCGCAGAAATGTTGGTATAGCCCTTCCTGGTTGGGCTTGTTGTAGTACGGACAAACGGAAAGGATCGCGCAAAAGCCGGACAAGTCGGTGTTTCGCAATGCCTCACAAACTGCCGCCGTGCAATTACCGCCAAGTCCCAAGACCAGAGGCAACCGCCCATTGACGTAACTCCGTACGAAAGAACGCACTTCTGCGCGTTCCTTGTCCGTCATCGTGGCGGCCTCGCCTGTCGTACCGAGGACCACAATATAGTCCACAAAACCGGTTAATTGGGTGTCCAACAGGCGTGCCAATGCTTCGTAATCCACGCTCCCGTCTGCCTTGAACGGCGTGATAAGCGCTGTTCCTAATCCTTTTAATTTGTTCATTCGTTCACTCCTTCACTCGTTAATCGTTAGACTTGATGGTGGTGAGGTATTTCATAATTTCGTTGTATAGTTGCGTCACATCTACATGCGGCTCTTCGTCGCTCTCACCTTCTGCGCTCGCCACAATCGGCATGGAGATGAGCATATCATGGAGGCCTTCGCCCAAGTTGAGTCCCACTTTGAAATCGGCGTCCGTGTAGAGCGTCAGGTACCGGAGCGGCAGGATAGGTTTGGTCGTGAGATCGATCAGCAGGTCGTAGTGCTCAGCTCTAAGATCGTCCTTCACTTCGCTTTTTAGTTTGCCTAACCAGTTAAAATCCGCGAGCCCTAAAATACGGCTCTGTGGCAGAATGAGCGTCTGAATCTCTTTCTTGGCTACATATCCCCACATAGTGACATCTATCTGCCGTTTGAGCAGATCCTGACGGATGGCTTTGATAGCATCGTTGCGCTCCAGCATGTCGCTCTCATAGATTAGCATGAGCTTTATCGGCCTATCCAGATGCGGAAAAAGCGCCAAACGCTCCGGCATCCGCTTGCGCAAGTAATCAAAGATGTATTGTCTTAGTTTCATATAGGCTTGATATGATTGTTATGTAACGTATATGTAACGTATATCTAACGTATATCTAACGTATATCTATCGTTTAGTCGCTGATTAGTTGGAGAAAGTCTGCTTCGCTCATCAGTTTTATTCCCAGCGATTCGGCTTTTTTCAGTTTCTCGGGTCCCATGTTCTCGCCGGCGAGGATGAAAGAGGTCTTTTTGCTGACCGACCCCACATTCTTGCCGCCGTGCACCTCTATCATTGCTTTGTACTCATCGCGGCTGTGATGAGCAAACGTACCACTTATCACAATTGACATGCCGTCTAACTGATGGCTGATGGCTGATGGCTGAAGGCTCTCTCCTTCCATTTGCAGTCCTGCTTTGCGGAGACGGTCCAGAATCTCCAGATTGCGGAGGTCCTCAAAGTATTTGACGATGTTCTCCGCTATCTGCGGACCTACGTCCTCAATCGCACATAAATGCTCGATGTCCGCCCATTGGAGGGTGTCGATGGAGGTATAGACGCGTGCAATCTTCTTCGCCGTTGTTTCTCCGACCATACGGATACCGAGCGCGAAAAGCACCCGTGCCCATGGTACACTCTTGGACGCTTCTATACCGGCAAGGATATTCTGCGCGGATTTGTCGCCAAGGCGCTCCTGCGCGGCGATGTCTTCTGCTTTGAGGTCGTAGATGTCTGCTATGTTATGCAGTAGCCCTTTCTGGTAGAAAAGGTCGATGGTCTCTTCTCCCAGACCGTCAATATTCATCGCCTTGCGGGAAACGAAATGCTCTATCTTGCCTTTTATCTGCGGCGGGCAGCCTGCCTCGTTCGGGCACCGCCAAGCCGCTTCACCTTCCACGCGAATGAGTGGAGTCCCGCACTCGGGACAACAACTAGGAAAACTAGGCGTCCTAGGAATCCTAGGGTCACTAGTTTCTTCGCGGTCGGCACGACCGACGATCTTCGGTATGATTTCTCCGCCTTTCTCCACCCATACGCGGTCGCCCGGACGGATATCCAGAGACTTGATAAAATCTTCGTTATGAAGGGTGGCGCGCTGTACTATCGTGCCGGAGAGTTGTATGGGTTCGAGGTTCGCAACGGGTGTGACAACACCGGTGCGTCCTACCTGGTAGGTAATTTCCTTGAGGAGCGTCAGCTGCTTCTCGGCAGGGAACTTATAGGCAATCGCCCAGCGCGGCGTCTTGGCGGTATATCCGAGTTCTTCCTGTTGGGCTAAGTTGTTTACTTTGAGGACGATACCGTCTGTGG
>CAMOGT010000003.1 GCA_946614295.1 uncultured Bacteroidales bacterium | reverse complement strand
CGCCTTAGCGAGTCATCTTGCATTTCTCGCGCATCATTGCGCGAGCATCTTTCTCTTCCGCATCCCTCGCCCCCGCGTGCTGATTTCTCCCGCTACTACGTTGATGGTCTCCGCCTCCCGCTCTCTGTCTCTTCCTCTCCGCAGTAAGCATCATACCTTCATTTACCCTTCAGGCCCTGGGCGAAGTTGGAGAGGGGGGGGGCTTGAGGGTATGCGAGGCGGAGATTGTCGCACCAGACGGTGTTACCGGGGCAGCCGGTGAAAGGCGGCATGGAACCGGCGGAGACCTGAACGATTATATGGGTGGGTTCCACATCCTCACGAAAACCAATCTCCTCGATGTACACCATTTGTCCTTTGCTGTTATGGGTCTTATGGCGGTTGGCGGAGAGCTCTTTTTCCGTTGCACCGGCTTTGCCATAGATCACCGGCAAACGGTAGTCGTTCTGCCAGTCAGTAGTGCTGTCAATGCGTTTGACCGCCGTTCCCACGCGGTAGGCATAGACATGTCCGTTCTCCTCCCACCGATGTTGGAGGATGAGGATTATTTGTCCGGCATCGTGTCCTGCAACCTCTTGGACTTTTGTTTTGGCGGGTGCATAGACCGCCGTTTTGTTCTGTATCTCCGCCTTGTAATCCAAGAGCAGTGCGGTCGGGCGACCGGTAAAAGGCACTCCCATGTCGATGGCGGAGTTCGGGTCGGAACTCTGTTGGATACCCACGACCTCCATCAGTTTGCCGGTATAGATAGAGCCGGTAGCGAGGGCTTTGAAATCAATCCCTACCGCGCACACTTCCTCCAATGTACTCTGCATGCGGCAGCAGGTACCGTCACCGCGTTTCTCGGGCGTCACGTTGACCGTCACTTTGTCCACGCCAAACGCTCTTGCATGAGCGTTGCTGGAGCTCCACGAACCGCCAATCCGATAGAGCGTTTTGGTCTGCCCGCCGATGAGAGCTGACTCTTTGATCTGTTGCTCCGTCCAATGCTCGAAATCCCCGAAAGGCAGCAACTCGACGCGTTCCTGCGCATCGGCACGAAGCGCCACAAACAGGAGCGTAAAAATAATACCGGCGATGAGTACGCCGATTAAAAATTTATTTTCGTTCTTCATAATCTGTTTTAAAAATACGTTCTAAAGGTAATCCACACCGCTGTGTCAATCTTCGGACCCGCGAGGTACTCCACGGACGGACACGCCGTCGGGCTGAACATGGTAAACCATCGAGGCGCCATGGCTACCACTCCCGGCATGCGCGACATGATCATGCCCACGTCAATCATCAGGTTGGGACTCATGGCAGGGAGCGCTATGTCGAAATACATCCGTCCTCTGCCTACAGGTCCACCGAACAGCCCTTTGTCCGTTTTACCAAAGTGCGGCGACGCGACGCATTCTGCGGCCAAGGCGTTTAGGCTCAAGGCGATGAACAGCAGCGTGAGCAAGTGCTTCATTATTATCTTGTATTTCTTCGTTTAACATCTGTTCAAACTGCGTGACGGAAGCGGCAAGGCTGTATTTACGTCCGGCGAGGCGATAGCGCTCCTCCATCTCATGGCGCTCCTCGGGATAATCCAACCAATAGTCGATGGCGCGCGCCAAGTCTTTCGGGTCACCGGGGGTGAAGAGACTTCTGCCGTCCAAGGCAAACTGCGGCGTGGCGGAAACAGGGCTGTTGGCAATGACCGGCACCAAGCCTGTGGCGAACGCCTCGATGCAGGAGATTGCTTCGCTCTCCATGTCCGAGGCATGCACGTACAGATCGGTGGTCAAGAGGTGTTCTATCAGTTCATCGCGGTTGACATAGACAAACTGCGGCCAGTGCTTCAGGTTCTTGCCGAGTTCCACATATTTGTCGTACTCGGGTCCGCGTCCGGCGAAAACCAACTGAATACGGTCGGCGTACTTGCTGTACTGCACGGCGTTGATGATGACGTCTTGCCGCTTCTCCTGACTCAACCGCCCGATCATCATAATTTTGAACAGACCGTCCTGCGGACTGTAAGACTTTCTCTCCCCTGCCTCCATGAATGCGTCCTGAATGCCGTTGGAGATGGGATGAATCTTGGCGGTATAGCCACGGGCTACAATCATGTTCCCCATAAAAACAGAAGGTACGTGCACGTGACGCACGCGATTGTAAATACCCCAACGGAACGAGCGGTAGAAGAGTTCGTTGAACCATTTGACTTTTCCCATGCTGACAGAGGAAGTCATGTTCTCCGGTTGGATATGGAACGCTGCCGTAACCGGTTTGCCGATGGAGTGACAATAATTGATTGCCTCCATGGAGATACCAAACGGCACAAAAACATGTACTATATCCGCCCAGTCGCAAGCGGCGTGAATAATGTTCTTATCCGTATATGCGAAGCTGAAATCGTGCTTGTCGCAGAGGGGTTGGAAGATCGGCAAGTGGAATTTGGAAGTGGTGAAATCCCCGTCCGTCAGATTATTCTCTTTGTCCGTCGGAGTGTCCCAACAAAGCACGCGCACTTTGTGTCCTCTCTTGCGCAATTCTCCGGCAAACCGCTGCGCGGAGATAGAGGTACCGTTATTGGTGGTATAAAAACTGTCAATTACAAATAAGATTTTCATAAATGTTCTCGTTTGTGTGAGTTAATTTTTCAAAAGCGGGTGCAAAAGTACTGCTTTTTAAGCAATTACCGTTCTTCTAATCCGTGCAAAAATTGTTCTAATTCTATGAAAATACTTGCATATATCAAAAAATTGTTGTACCTTTGCACCCAAATTGTTTTAATTCGTATATTCAAATCCGTACAATCATGGCAAAAACAACCTTTGACCAGAACGAAATAATGACCGATTACTCGGGTTTCAAGTGGATGAGTTTTATTCCGGGGAAGCACTCTCTGGACGATATAGCGGTCATGGAAATCGCTACCACGCAAGAGCGCTTCAGCCGGTTTATTCTCCCTGACCAATACTTCACACCCACCTATTGTATCCAAATCGTCAAAGGCGGCTGTCTCAAGATAAACATCAACAACACGGGCTATGAACTGACCACAAGCCAAGGCTGCCTGGTTACGCCGGAACTGCTGATCGAGAAACCGCAGAGTTTGGATAACTATGTGGACATGTTGGTTTTGTCTGCTTCGCGTGAGTTCATACAAGAGCTGAATCTGGAGTTCCCGCTTGCTGCGACCGCGTTTATCTACGTCCATCCGGTGTGGAATATCAGCCCGAAAAGGATGGAACGCTTGGAGCAGTATTTCCATCTGATGCGCGAAGTGCTCAACGACAAAGACCGCAAAGCGGCTATTCACTTGGTGCGTTCGTTCTTCTATTATCTGGCGGAACCCGAACTGAACCATTTCCCGCAACAGAACCTCTCTACCATGTCCCGCAATGAAGAACTCACAGGCCATTTTATGCAACTGGTGGACGAACATTGCGAGCAACACCACAACCTCGACTGGTACGCCGATCAGCTATGTCTCACTACGCGTTATGTTGCCAATACCGTCAAAGAGACCATCGGTATGACCGCCAGCTCCTGTATCGAGCGTGCCATCACCCAACGGGCGCAGACACTGCTCTACACCACTACCCTCTCTGTTCAGGAGATTGCCGACCAACTGGGGTTCCGTAACCAGAGCCATTTCGGCACGTTCTTCAAACGCCAAACCGGCTTCTCACCGAAGGATTTCCGCAAGAGCCCCAAAGGATAAAAAATAAGGAAAAATGCGTGCGCGCTTGCGTATGTCGGAAAAAAGCAGTAATTTTGCAGCGCAAAACCGTTAAAGCGTTAAAGCGTTAAGCTGTTAAACCGTTAAATTGTTAAGCTGTTATGTCCAAACAACCGGCGATAGTGATACCCGAGGGATGTGAGCGCGTGCTGCTGCATGCGTGCTGTGCGCCGTGCTCGAGTGCGATCGTCGAGTGGTTGTTGGCGCACGGCGTGGAGCCGGTGATCTACTACTACAACCCCAATATCTACCCCTTCGAGGAATACGAGAAACGCAAGAATGAGAGCAAACGGCATGCGGAGAGCCTAGGGATCCGATGGATTGAGGGGAATGACGAATTACGAATGACGAATGACGAATTACGAATTACGAATGACGAATTACGAATGACGAATGACGAATTACGAATGACGAATTACGAATTACGAATGACGAATGACGAATTACGAATGACGAATTACGAATTGGCGCATGGTAAATGGCTGGAGGCGGTGAAGGGATTGGAGAACGAGCCGGAACGAGGCAAACGCTGCGCGGCATGTTTCCGCCACCGGCTGCAGGCGACGGCACGAAAGGCAGAGGAGTTGGGGATACCGTTCTTCGCAACGACCTTGGCTTCGTCGCGGTGGAAGAACCTGGAGCAGATCAATGCCGCCGGGCGAGAGGCGGAGGAGAAATTACGAATTACGAATGACGAATTACGAATTACGAATTACGAATTACGAATTACGAATGACGAATTACGAATTACGAATGACGAATTACGAATGACGAATTACGAATTACGAATGACGGAAACCCGGTTCTGGGCGCAGAACTGGCGGAAAGACGGGCTGCAGGAACGGAGGAACGAGCTGCTCAAAGAATACGGGTTCTATAACCAGACTTACTGCGGATGCGAGTACTCGCGAGGCGAAAGGTGAAAGGTGAAAGGTGAAAGGTGAAAGGTGAAAGGCGAAAGGTGATGAATAGTTTAGGAATCATAGCATTGGTGTCGGGTGCCATACTGGTAGTGCCGATGGTGTGCCGCAAGATACGGATACCGAGTATCGTCGGGTTCATCTTGGTGGGTGTGCTGGTCGGTCCTTACGGGCTGGACATCATCAGCAGCGGCAGTACTATTCAGAGTCTGGGTAAGATCGGAATGCTCTATATCATGCTGCAGGCGGGTATCGAGGTGGACGTTAATGATTTCAGGCAGCAACGCACGCACGCAGTCATTTTCGGTATATACTCTTTTCTGCTGCCATTCCTGTTAGGTCTGGCGACGAGCCGGTTGTTGGGTTACGGATGGGTGACGAGTGCGCTGCTCGGCGCCATGTACGGCAGCCACACGCTGATGACCTACCCTATTGTGAGCCGTTACGGCGTGCAGAAGAATGCGGCGGCGAACATCGCCATCGGCGGGACCATGCTGACGATCACGCTCTCGCTGTTAGTACTGGCTTTTCTACGCAGCAATCATGTCTATACGGACCAACTGAGTGCATGGGGACTGATCGGACGGATTGTGCTGACATTCGGGGTTGTTCTGTTTGCGTTCCCGTGGATCGCCAAACGTTTCTTCAAGCGCCGCACCGACCCGACGAGCGGTTTTCTGGTCGTAATGACGATGATGGTTCTGTCTGCGCTGTTAGCCGACTGGGCAGGGTTGGAAGGGATCTTGGGTGCGTTCATGTGCGGCGTGGCGCTCAACAAGTTGGTACCGAACCGGAGCCCCGTCATGGGACGGATCAATTTCGTAGGAAACACGATCTTCGTGCCGCTGTTCCTGATCGGCGTGGGAATGATGATTGACGTATCGCTGCTGTGGGCAGGCTGGGCAACGGTTATTGTCGCGGTCACGATGATCGGTACGAAGTTAGCCGGCAAATGGTGTGCGGCGTGGCTGGCGCAACGGAGTTTCGGGTTACAGGGCGTGGAGCGGCAGTTGATGTTCGGTCTGACGCACGCCACCGCCGCCGGTACGTTAGCCATCGTGACGATCGGTTATGAGACAGGTATCTTCGATGCGGAAATCCTCAACGCCGCGGTGGTGATGATCCTGGTGCTGTGTACGACGGCTTCGTTCATGACCGAGTACGCCGCCAAGCAGTTGGCGCTCCGGGAAGAGGCGCGGCCGGAGGCGGAGAAAACGGACAACAGCTGGCAGCTGATAACCGTAGGCGAGAACCGGCATTTCGAGTTGAAGGAACTGAGCGAGTTGGCGGAACTGCATGAGACGGAGTTCGCGAGCGAGGAGGATTGGAGCGAGGCAACCCAACTGATCAACAAACAGCGCCGCGCGTCTATCATCTACCACCCCGTGCAACCGATCAATACCATCTCCAGGCTCCTGGTAGCCGTGCCGCGCTACGCGGAGAAAGAGCACGATTTTATCACGTGCTTCGGTCTGATCCGCCGGTTGAGCAGCCAGATCGGCGCCAAGGTGGTGTTCTTCACCAACGAGGACACGCAACGCGTGCTGCAGGCTTTCTGCCGCCGCAAGGGCAAGTACCTGCGGGCATCCTACCGGGAGATGGAGGACTGGGAGGACTCGCTGATGGTAGCCAAACAGATGGGACCGGACGACCTGATTGTCTTCATCAACGCACGCCCCTCCACCCCCTCCTACAACCCGCTGTTCGAGCAGGTGCCGGAGATGTTAGGCAAGTTCTTTGCAGACCACAGCTACATGGTCGTTTACCCCGAGCAGGAGACAGGTGCAGACACGCCGGACATTCTCTCCGGCGACACACCGCAGGCAAGCAAGACGTGGAAAATCGTCAGTCGGCTGAAACAGAGGATCTTATCTTTTCAACAAAGATGACCCATAAGCCGAACATCATTCCGTAGAACAGGTATTTGAAGATGTAATCATGCAGGATCGGGAACCAGTCAGGGTGGTGCTCGACGCATAGCGTAATGATGAAAATACGCAGGATATTAAAGGCGTAGCAGCATATCCATCCCAAAGGGATGTACCAGAGCTTCGCTAAGGTGAAAGGTGAAAGGTGAAAGGTGAAAGGTGAAAAGCGAACTATCCACGGACGGACGGTAGCGATGAGCCAGAACCATATAAACGCCTGCTTGAGCCCCGTGCAGCCCCAGATAATGGAAGAGCCCGAACCGGACTCGAAACGAATCACATGTTCCCCGTACATATATACGGTGTCGCGGAAGAGCGACACCAGTTCGTACACCACCCGCGCTATGTGGGCGGACATGAACTCAAAGGGCACCGTGACGTCCAACCCGAACCACGTAACGACCTCTCCGTCCTCATCTCCGTTCATGGTCCATTTCCAGAAGAAATTCGCTGCAAAGAGAGTGATGACGAAGATGATGACGTCCCTGTAGGGTTTGATATTTGAGATTTGACGATCCATTATATTTGCGTCTTAGCGAAAGGCACCTCGTCGATGGCACAGAAATCGCGGTCGAGGTACTTGAAATAGCCCGCCTGGCAGACCATAGCGGCATTGTCCGTCGTGAAAGAGAAAGGCGGAATGAAAACCGACCAGCGGTACTTCTTGCCGTAATCAACAAAAGCCTGCCTAAGGGCGCTGTTCGCCGACACACCGCCGGCTACCGCCACTTGGTTGATCTTGAGGTCGGAAGCCGCTTTCTTGAGTTTGCGCATGAGGATGTCCACAACCGTAGCCTGTAGCGAGGCGCACATGTCTTCGCGCAGGTTCGGGATCTTCTCTGCCAGTTCGTCAATCGTCTCCACTCCGTACTCCTTCAGCAGGTCGCGAAGGGTATAAAGGAACGAAGTCTTGAGCCCCGAAAACGAGTAGTCATAACCCGATATATTGGGTTTAGCGAACGGGTATTTGGCGGGATCGCCGAGTTTGGCCAGTTTGTCTATCCAGGGTCCGCCTGGGTACGGCAGTCCGAGCACCTTGGCGCACTTGTCGAACGCCTCTCCGGCGGCGTCATCAATGGTCTGACCGATGATCTCCATGTTATTGTACGCCTTGACGAGCACAATCTGGCTGTTACCACCCGAGACGAGCAGACAAAGGAAGGGGAAAGAGGGGTGTTTGATCTCCGCCCCTTGCAGACTCGGCGTCTGAGCAATCAGCTCCGCCGACGGTTCCACGAAATGCGCCAGCACGTGTCCCTGGAGGTGGTTCACGTCAATGAGCGGCACACCGAGCGCGAGCGCAAGACCTTTGGCAAACGAAGTACCGACCAGCAGGGATCCCAATAATCCCGGACCGCGGGTAAAAGCAATCGCAGATATCTGCTCCTTGGTTACTCCGGCGCGTTTGAGCGCAGTATCCACCACCGGCAGAATATTCTGCTGGTGCGCACGGCTCGCCAACTCCGGCACCACGCCTCCGTACTCCTCATGCACCTTCTGGCTCGCAATCACATTGCTGCGCAGAATACCATCTACGATGACTGCCGACGAAGTATCGTCGCAGCTCGACTCTATAGCTAAAATAACGTTCATTTTATTCAAATCAGCTGCAAAATTACAAAAAATAATTCACAATTCACAATTCACAATTCAAAATTGCACAAAAAGCACACTATTTGGCAAAAAAAAGCGTGCGCGCTTGCGTATATGAAAAAAAAATAGTAACTTTGCGCGCTTTTTGGAAAAATAGATCATGTTTTTTTATTTTCTATTGATAAGGATCGCGGCGCTGTGCGGGCATAAGAAGGCGCAGTTGTTAATACAGGGACAGAGCGAAACCCTCAAGCAGCGGACGAAAGAGTTGAACGCGCTCCGCGGATGCGTGTGGTTTCACGCCGCCTCGGTAGGCGAGTTCGAGCAGGCGAGGCCGATGATAGAGCGGCTCAAGAACGAGCACCCGGAGAAGAAGATCGTCGTCACGTTCTTCTCTCCCTCGGGCTACGAGATGCGCAAGAACTACAATCCGGCGGACGGCATATTCTACCTGCCCTTTGCTACGAGTCGTAACGCGAAACAGTTCATTGAGGCATTGCGTCCGTCCATGGCGGTTTTCGTGAAGTACGAGTTCTGGCCGGCATACCTGAAGGAACTCAAGAAAAGGAGTATCCCCGCCTATTGTATCTCCGCTATCTTCCGTCCGAAGCAGCGGTTCTTCCAATGGTACGGCGGTGCGTCGCGTAAGTTGTTAAAATGTTTCACGCATATCTACGTGCAGGACGAGCGTTCGCGGCAGTTGCTGGAGAGCCACGGCATCAAAGACTGCTCGGTAGCGGGCGATACACGGTTTGACAGAGTGGCGCACAATTCACAATGCACAATGCACAATGCACAATTTACGGAGGAACTGGGGTTGATTGAGCGATTCGTGGAGGGTTGCGAGCGCGTGGTGGTAGCCGGCAGTACGTGGCCGGAGGACGAGAAGCTGCTGGAAGCTTATATGAAGAGTACAGAATACAGAGTACAGAGTACAGACCAAGTTACCAAGCTGATTCTCGTGCCGCACGAGATCGACGAGGCGCATCTGCATTTCATCTTCAATCTGTTCAAGGGTCGTTTCGTACGCTACACACGCGCCACGGAGACCGCACTGATCCACGCCGATGTACTGGTTGTCGATGCCATGGGACTGCTTAATTCGATCTACCGGTTCGGGCATGTGGCATACGTAGGCGGCGGTTTCGGAGAAGGGATACACAATACGATTGAGCCGGCGGCTTTCGGCAGACCGGTGGTGTTCGGTCCTAACTACCACCATTTCCGCGAGGCGCAAGGGCTGATCGACGCAGGAGCCGGAAAGAGCGTGAAGAACTACCGCGAGTTAGCCGAAGCGCTGGATTACGCACTCGACCACCATGCGGAGTTGGGCAGCAAGGCATCGGAATATGTACAGAGCGAACTCGGGGCAACAGAGAAAATCTATCAAGACCTATTCGGTCATTCGTAATTTGTAATTCGTAATTTGTAATTCGTAATTTAGTATTGATTATGGCACAAAAACCAAGCATACCCAAAGGCACGCGCGACTTCGGTCAAGTAGAAATGGCGCGGCGGAATTATATCTTCGACACCATCAAAGGTGTGTTCTCGCTGTACGGATTCCAGCAGATTGAGACGCCTGCGATGGAGAATATAGGTACCCTGATGGGCAAGTACGGCGAGGAGGGCGACAAGCTGCTCTTCCGTATTCAGAACAGCGGCGAGAAAGCGGCATTGGCTCCGGAGAAGGGCCTCAGATACGACCTGACCGTTCCTTTTGCGCGCTACGTGGTACAACACCGCGAGGAACTGAGTTTTCCGTTCAAGCGGTTCCAGATCCAACCGGTGTGGCGTGCGGACCGCCCGCAGAAAGGGCGTTACCGCGAGTTCTACCAGTGCGACGTGGACGTGATCGGCAGCGACAGTCTGCTCGGCGAACTGGAGCTGATTCAGATTGTGGAGGAGGTTTACAAGCGGTTGGGCATCAACGTGTGCCTGCACATCAACAACCGTAAGATCCTTGCCGGCATCGCCGAGGTGATCGGTGCGCCGGATAAGATCGTGGATATCACGGTAGCCATCGACAAGCTGGACAAGATCGGCGTGGAGGCGGTGAACGACGAACTGCGCGAGCGCGGACTGAGCGAGGAACAAGTAGAGGCGTTGCAGCCCATTTTGAAGGGACAAGGGGACAAAGTACAAAGTACAAAGGAACAACTGGCTGAACTGCGAACGTATCTGGCGGGCAGCGAGACCGGTCTCAAAGGAATCGCGGAGATGGAGGAGATCTTTGAGGAATTGTCAATTGTCAATTGTCAATTATCCATTGAGTTAGACCTTTGTCTGGCACGCGGACTGAACTACTACACGGGTGCCATCTTCGAGGTGAAAGCATTGGACGCGCAGATCGGTTCCATCACCGGTGGCGGCCGATACGACAACCTGACGGGCATCTTCGGTCTGCCGGGTGTGTCGGGCGTAGGTATCTCCTTCGGTGCGGACCGCATCTACGACGTACTGACGGAGCTCGACCTCTTCCCGAAAGAGTTACAATCGACGACACAGGTGCTCTTTGCGACCTTCGGCAAAGAGGAGTTGCGGTACGCGCTCACTTGGGCGAAAGAGTTACGCGCACAGGGCGTAGCGGTAGAGGTGTACCCCGAACCGACGAAGATGAAGAAACAGATGGGTTACGCGGACAGCAAGCAGATTCCGTTCGTAGCAATCGTAGGCGGCAACGAAATGGCGCAAGGCAAAGTAATGCTTAAGAACATGGCTACCGGAGAGCAGCAGTTGATGGAGCTCGGGGAGCTCGTTAAGGCGTTAAAGAGTTAAACTGTTAAATTGTTATGGCAGATACGAATACAGATTTTGACAGAGTGACCGCCAAGTGCCGTGCGATCTTCGTAGAGAAGATGCAGGACTACGGTCCGTCGTGGCGGATTTTCCGTCTGCACGGCATTACCGACCAGCTTTATATCAAGGTGTGCAACATACGCCAGGTGCAGACGACGGGTGTGAGCCTTGTGGGCGACGACATTGAGGGCAACCTGCGCGCCATAGTCAATTACGGCATTACCGCCATTATTCAGTCGCGTCACGGCTACGCGGACTCCATCGATATGACGCGCGAGCGTGCTACCGAGCTCTACGACGAGATTTTGCATGAGTCCAAGGAGCTGATGATGCGCAAGAACCACGACTACGGCGAGGCGTGGCGCGAGATGTCGAAAGAAGGTATCATCGACATGATCCTGGCGAAAATCATCCGTATCAAGACCATTCTCGACAACGGTGGCAAGACAATCGCGTCCGAAGGCGTGGAGGGCAATTATTTCGACATTATCAATTATGCCATATTCGATTTGATTCATTATGAAGAAGACTAAACATATTATTGGAAGCACAGCCCGCACGCTGCTGGCGGTGACGTTCATCTTCTCGGGTTTTGTGAAAGCGGTTGACCCGCTGGGCACCGTTTACAAGATCGAGGACTACCTGAAGGCCTTCGGCGGGTTCTTCACGGACTTGCTGCCGTTAGCAGAGTTCGGTGCTATCTGCTTGATCTCCGTGGAGCTGATCTTGGGCGTGTGTTTATTATTGAACGTACGCACGCAATGGACGAGCTGGCTCTCGTTAGTGTTCTATCTGGTAATGACGCCGCTGACACTCTGGATTGCGCTGACGAACCCGGTATCCGACTGCGGCTGTTTCGGCGATGCGTTGGTGCTGACCAACTGGCAGACCTTCTGGAAGAACGTAGTGCTGCTCTCGCTGGTGGTTGTGCTGCTCGTTTGCCGCAAAGCTATCCCGCAGACCTTCACATGGCAGGCGGAGTTAGGTATCGCTCTCATCACATTCTTTGCCGGATTCGGACTCATGGAATATACCTACTTGCATTTGCCTGTCATGGATTTCCGTCCGTACAAGATCGGCAACAACATTCCCGAGCTGATGGAGATTCCCGACGACGCCGAGCCGGATTTGTATGAGACGACGCTTATCTATGAGAAGGACGGCGTGCAGCAGGAGTTCACCTTGGAGAACTACCCGAAGGGCGATCCCGAGTGGCAGTTCGTGGATCAGAAATCCGTGCTCGTCAAGAAAGGTTACGAGCCGCCTATCCACGATTTCGAAATACTGACGATGGAGTTCGAGGACATTACGTATGACATCTTGGAGTCCGAAGAGCCGGTAACGCTCGTAGCGATGTATGACCTCCAAAAAACCGACCGCAAGCAGATGGACAAGGTGTTGCGTATTTATACCGAGTGCCTTTTGCGCGGCGAGCAGTGCTACTTCCTGACCGGCTCGGGCGAGGAGGAGATATTTGATTTCGGCGAGGAGACCGGCATGGACGAAGAGACGGTAGAAAAAGTGTTCTGTACCATCGACCCCGTGACACTCAAGACGATTGTCCGCGCCAACCCGGGTGTGTTCGTTGTACAGAACGGCACGATTATTGATAAGTACAATGTGAGAAACAGATAAAATGAAAAGTGAAAAGTGAAAAATGAAAAATGAAAGATGAAAAGTGAAAAGGGGAAGTAAAATGAGAAAGATTTTAGTAGGAATGATTGCCTTACTGGCGTCGACGATGACGCTGTGGGCAGAGCGCGTGAGTGAGGAAGATGCAGCGCTCGTGGCGAACAACTTCATGAATGTCCGCCCGTCTTCGTCCGCGGCAGGAGTGCGGACCGCGGCTCCGGGCAGACGGATGGTACGTAAGAGTACGAAGGTGGAGAATGAGAGCCGATACTATGTGTATGAAAACGCCGATGGCGAAGGATGGGTGATCATTGCGGCAAACGATGTAGTCCGCCCCGTGCTGGCGTATTCGGAGACAGGACATTTCAACACGGAAAACATGCCCTCCAATCTCCGCAAATGGATGGTCAAGTATGACCATTACATTACGCGTCTGGAGGAGGACAGCATAACCGCAGGTGAGGAGACTGAATCGCAATGGAACGCGCTACGCAAGAGTCCGCGTGCAACGGTTACTCATACGCCGGTCGTCGGTCCGCTGATCCAAACGCAATGGGATCAAGGCGCGCCGTACAACAACCTCTGTCCCGGAACCGGCAACGACAAAGCCTACACAGGCTGTGTGGCAACCGCCATGGCACAAGTAATGAACTACTGGCAGTGGCCGGAGAAAGGTATGGGCAAGAAATCTTACCGACCGCTCGACCCGAACAATCCATACGACATTTGGAACCGGCCGAATTACTCCTCACGCTATACCGATTCACTCTCTGCGGATTTCGAGAATACCACCTACAACTGGTCAGCCATGCGCAAGACATACAGTTCAATCATGATCGGTGCCAGCGCAGCCAAGACGGCAGTAGCTACGCTGATGTACCACTGCGGCGTTGCCACCGAAATGATGTACGGCAACAATAAAGACGGCGGGTCAGGAACCTACACGAATAATTTGCAGGATTGGACTTGGGGCACCCCGGATTCAGAAATGTCAGGAGGTTGTGCACAGAATGCCCTATGGTACTATTTCCGGTATAAGAAATCGATTACCGCTTATATGCGCGACGGTTATAGCGAGAAAATCCACCGCCAGACTGTTTACATTTACGACAGTTGGACCGATGAGGACTGGACGGCGATGCTTAAAGCGGAGTTGGACAAGAAACACCCGATCCTATACAGCGGAGGCGGGTATGACGAGAATGGCAACAGTACAGGCGGACACAGTTTCATCTGTGACGGCTACGATAAGGAGGGCTATTTCCATTTCAACTGGGGATGGTCAGGTGAAGCTGACGGTTATTTCCTGCTCTCTGCTCTCAATCCGGGAGCCGGCGGCGCCGGAGGCGGCAGCTATCAGTTCTCCGAGGATCAGGACGTCATCATCGGTATCGAGCCGGACCGGCCGGAAGAGCCCCAGCGAGAAGACACAGAAGCTCTGGAGAATAACGAAGTTACGGTTCCTGCGAGCAAGGTCTTTGACGGCAATCAGGTCGTCATCATCCGTGACGGGAAAAAATATGACTTAATGGGAAGACAACTTAAATAATCTATTATCATGAGAAAAATATATGCAAGCATTATCGCTTTATTGATTTCCGCGACCCTTTTAGCGGCGACACGAACAGCGGAAGAAGCAGCAGTCATCGCTGCGCAGTTTACCAACGGGCAATCCTCATCTTTCCGTGCCCCCCGTGCGGCAGGGGAGTTCCGGTTGGCGCACCGGACCAACAAGCCCCAGTCGGCAGAGCCGGCGTTGTACGTATTCAACAAACCTAATGACGGCGGTTTTGTGATTGTTTCGGCAGATGATAACGCCGTGACGATCCTGGGTTATTCGGATGAAGGCGCATTTGACAGCACCTATATACCGGGTAATGTACAGTTCTGGTTGGACTATTACGCAGAGCGGATTGCGTCGGCTCAGCCGGGCACCCGGGCAAAAGCCCCTGCCGTCCGCACTGCTGCACAAACGACTGCCGTTCAGCCCCTCTTAGGCGGCATACAATGGGATCAGGATAACCCTTACAATAAAAAGTGCCCCACCATCCAAGGAAAAAGGTGTCCGACCGGCTGTGTGGCAACCGCAGCGGCACAGATCATGAAGTTCTGGGAATGGCCTGCTCAAGGTCAGGGCTCATACAGCTATACGGTCAGCGGGCAGTCCTTGTCAGCCAACTTCGGCAACACGACTTACGATTGGGGCAACATGCTCGATAAATACACCTCCGGGTACAACACCACGCAGGCAGACGCCGTCGCTACACTGATGTACCACGTAGGAGTAGCATGTAAAATGGAGTATGACCCGAAAGGCAGCGGCGCCTTGACGAACGACATGCGCAACGGGTTTGTGAATTATTTCCGGTACAAAAACTCGGCGCAGTTTATCCGAGACAAGACAACCTCCCAACTGACATCGTTGTTCCTGACAGAACTTGCAGCCAACCGTCCTATCCTTTTAGGCGGAGCGGATAGCGACAGCTACGATGCCGAGGGACACGAGTTCGTGTGCGACGGCGTTGACGCCAACGGTCTTTTCCACATCAACTGGGGTTGGGGCGGAATGAGCAACGGCTATTTCGCGCTCAGTTCACTCGATCCGGAGGACGAAGGCACCGGCGCTGCCAGTTCGGGTAACGGTTACAGCCACGACATCGACTGCGTGATCGGTATCGAGCCGGACAGGAATCCGGTTAGTGTAACAGGCGTAACACTGAGCCCTGCTACGGCAACCATCAAGATCAAAGAACGCTACGAACTGACACCTACCGTCAGCCCTGCCAATGCCTCCAACAAGGCTCTCTCATGGTCATCTTCCAACGAGGCAGTAGCCAAAGTGACGGAAGGCGGCGCTGTGGTGGGCATCTCCGCCGGTACAGCTACCATTACCGTTAAGACGAATGACGGGAATTACACCTCCACATGCCTGATAACAGTCACCAACGAGGTTGCTCTCCCTACAGAACTGGTAGTAGATTATGGCTACGCTGAGTATAACGAATCCGATGGCGGGTGGGTTATCGCCCTTTATGACAATTCAACAGGAATTCCCTGGGTACAATTCTATACGGAAAAAACAGGCAGCAATAAGATAGCCGGCGCGTATAATATCCAGGGGGACAACATCTATATGTGGAACGATCCGAATGATGCAGATGCTTATCTTGCTTCCACCTCCGGTCAAATGGTAATAACATGCGTAGGCAAGGACAATGGTGCCTCCGGTTGCAACACCTATACCATACAAGCTACGTTTGTAGCCAATGACGAGGCGGAATATGCCCTGAATGTCACGCTGGAGCTCTGCGGCAAAGACGAATCCGAGTCCCCAATAGACCTGGAGGACAATGTAGGCGACGGCACTCCCATTGAGGTAACATGGATGGCAAACGGCAATGAGTTCGCCTCCAACATAGCAGCGGACGGCAAGGTCGTTCTGCCGGGTATCAAGCCGACAGACTGCGAGTGCGGAAAAGTATTCGTAGGCTGGAGCGCACAGAGCAGCATTGAAAACGGGCAGAAACCGGCTGACCTCTTCACTACAGCCCCCTCCACCACCCTCTCCTCGAACAAGACCTACTACGCCGTCTATGCAGAGGAAACAACCGAAGGCGCTACACCTGCAGAGGTCGCACACGTTACCTTCCAATCGGCGTCGTCTGACAGCAACATGGATAACTCCGACGACATCAAAGCAAAATTAGTCAATACGGACGAAGGTATCAGCGCTTATAGCGGCACAAAATTGTTTAAAGGGAAACAGGGTCTGAAGATGGGTGCCAGCAAGGCTGCCGGCTCTCTTACCCTGACACTTACCAACACAGTGAGTGTCACAAAAGTGGTGGTCAATGCATCGCAGTTCGGCACAGACACCGGCACACTGCAAGTGAGTGCAGGCAGTCAGGTGTTAGGCTCCAAGAGCCCTGCCTCCAATCTGGAGTACGCTGCTTCCACGCCGGTGGAGACTAATACGATTACTCTTGCTACGACCAAGCGCGCGTATGTCAGTTCCATCTCGGTAGTTGCAGGAGGAGTTGTTTCCCATAGCAACTACACCACTGCTTGCGGCTGCGAGGAAACCGCAATCGAGAATACGGAATTGGCGCCAAAAGCGGAGAAGACCGTAGAGAACGGACAGATTGTCATTCTTCGCGGCAATGAAAAATATACCGTCCTCGGACAGAAGATAAAATAAAGTACGAAGGACGGATATACGAAAGATTGATATAAACATTTAAAAACATATACGATTATGAGAACAAAAATGGTTGCAGGTAACTGGAAAATGAACAAGAACCTGCAGGAAGGTGTAGCACTGGCTACCGAGTTGAAAGAAGCAGTAAAGAACCCCTCATGCGCAGTGGTGATTGGTACGCCGTTCATTCATCTGGCTACCGTGGCAGAGCTGCTCAAGGGTTCGCCGATCAAAGTGGCAGCCGAGAACTGCGCAGACCATGAGAAAGGTGCGTACACCGGTGAGGTGAGCGCAGAGATGGTTAAATCGACCGGCGCTGAATATGTCATCCTCGGTCACTCGGAGCGTCGTCAGTACTACGCAGAGAGCTACGAGATGCTGGCAGAGAAAGTTCGTCTGGCTCTGGCTAACGGTCTGAAAGTCATCTTCTGCATCGGCGAGGTGAAAGAGGAGCGCGAGGCAGGCAAGCAGAACGAGGTGGTTAAAGCACAGTTGGAAGGTTCCGTCTTCGGTCTGAGCGCAGAGGAGTGGAAGCAGATCACCCTCGCTTACGAACCGGTTTGGGCTATCGGTACCGGCCTGACCGCTACTCCGGCACAGGCAGAGGAGATCCACGCATACATCCGTTCGCTGGTAGCCGAGAAATACGGCAAAGAGGCAGCCGAGGACACGACTATCCTCTACGGCGGAAGCTGCAACGAGAAGAACGCAGCCGAGCTGTTCGCATGCCCGGATATCGACGGCGGTCTGATCGGCGGTGCCGCTCTCGTAGCAGAGAAATTCCTCGCCATCATTGCAGCACGCTAATAGACCGCTGCGCTAAAAGACAAAAGACCGCTTACGCTAAAAGATAAAAGACTAAATGGCATTAGTTAAATCTATTAACCGTAATGGTGAATTGTTAGTACCGCGCATTGCCGACGACGTGTTCATGGCGGAGAACGCCACGGTTGTCGGCGATGTAACGGTGGGCGAGGGAACGAGTCTGTGGTTCAACTCTGTGCTGCGCGGCGACGTGAACACCATCACCATCGGCAAGCATTGCAACATCCAGGATGGCGCAGTGCTGCACACGCTCTACAAGAAATCCACCATCACGCTGGGCGACTACGTGTCCGTAGGACACAACGTCACGATTCACGGAGCGGACGTGGATGACTACGCGCTCATCGGCATGGGTTCCACCCTACTCGACGGCGCGCATGTGGGCGAAGGTGCGATTGTGGCAGCGGGAGCGTTGGTGCTCAAGGGCACACAGATCGGTCCTCATGAGATCTGGGGCGGCGTGCCGGCTAAGTTCATCAAGAAAGCCGACCCCGCGCAGACCGAAGAAATCAACAAAACCATCGCCAACAACTACGCCATGTACGCAAGTTGGTACAAAGAATAAAGATTAATGATTAATGAATAATGAATATTCCGTTAAGAGGTCGTACTACCAGCAGAAATATCCTTTCGTTGTCAATCAACTAATTACAACCGCGCAATATTCATTATTCATTGTTAATTATTCATTATTAAAATTATGTTTAAGCGAATATTACTGAAATTGTCAGGCGAAAGTCTGGCAGGCGTCAACAAACAAGGTATTGATACCCAGCACCTGGCGGAATACGCCGAGCAGGTCAAAGCGATTGCCGGGAAAGGCGTGCAGATCGGCATCGTCATCGGCGGAGGAAACATCTTCCGCGGGTTGAGCGGTGCCCAGAAAGGTTTCGACCGCGTGAAAGGCGACCAGATGGGTATGTTAGCTACCGTTATCAATGCCTTGGCTTTGGCGTCGGCATTGGAGGCTATCGGTCAGCCGGTACGCGTGCTGACCTCAATCCGCATGGAGCCTGTCGGCGATTTCTACAGCCCTGCCAAAGCGATCCGCCTGTTGGAGAAAGGCAATGTAGTCATTCTCGCCGGCGGTACGGGAAACCCGTATTTCACGACGGACACCGGTTCGTCGCTGCGCGCGTTGGAGATCAAAGCCGACGTGATGCTCAAAGGCACGCGCGTGGACGGCATCTACACCGCCGACCCCGAGAAAGATCCGACGGCAACCAAGTTCACCGAGATCACCTACGACGAGGTTATCCGCCGCGGGCTGAAGGTCATGGACCAGACGGCAACCGTGATGTGCAAAGAGAACGGCATGCCGATCTACGTCTTTAACATGGATGTCCCGGGCAATCTACAGAAAGTCATTGACGGTGAACAGATTGGAACACTGGTCACTCCGTGACAATTGATAATTGATAATTGATAATTGACAATTGATAGTTCTTAGCCCCAAAGGGGCACGATTATTTGACAAGTCAAATTTTGATAATTGACAATTGATAATTGTATGAATGACGAATTAGAATTATTTGAGTCTGCAGCCGAAGAGCAGATGCAGAACGCAGTCGCTCACTTAGACGACACCCTTCAGCACATTCGTGCCGGTAAAGCCAACCCGCGCATTCTGGATCCGATCAAGATCGAGTACTACGGCACCCTGTCGCCGCTGAGTTCTTGCGCGACGGTGACCACCCCGGACGCCCGTACCATCGCCATCACTCCGTGGGAGAAGAAACTCATCAGCGAGATCGAGCGCGCCATCATCAACTCGAACATCGGTCTGGCTCCGTCGAACAACGGCGAGACGATCCGTCTGATCCTTCCTCCGCTGACCGAGGAACGCCGCCGCGAGCTGTGCAAGCAGTGCAAAGCCGAGACAGAGACCGCTAAGATGTCGATCCGCAACGCCCGCCGCGACGCTATTGAGGAGTTCAAGAAACTCGTCAAGAACGGTCTGAGCGAGGACGTTGAGAAAGACGCCGAGGAGGAGATGCAGAAGACCCACGACAAGTACGTCGCCAAGGTCGAGGCGCTCTACGCCGCCAAGGAAAAAGAGATCATGACTGTATAGTGATTAATGAATAATGAATAATGAATATTTTTAGCAGCGGGATGCTTACTAACCGGATCGCCTTACGAGATATTCATTATACATTATTAATTATTCATTGAATGAGGGGTTTAGTCATTAAGTCAACGGGTAGCAGTTACATCGTCCGGCTGGACGATGGTACGAGTGTGGAATGCCATATAAAAGGCAATTTCCGCATTCGTGGCATCCGCAGTACCAACCCTGTTGCAGTAGGAGACCGGGTGGAAGTACAAAGGAGCGATGTACGATGTACGAAGGAAATCGGGCATAGCGTCTATTGGATAACCGATGTGGAGGAGCGGCGGAACTATATTATCCGGCGATCGACCAACCTGAGCAAAGAGAGTCACATTCTGGCAGCCAACATCGACCAAGTGGCGCTTATCGTGACGGTCAACCACCCGGTGACCTCCACTACTTTCATAGACCGTTTTCTGGCGACCTGCGAGGCTTATCGCGTGCGCGCGATCCTTATATTCAATAAGATAGACCTGCTCCATGAGGAAGAGTTGGCGCGTCTGAAGGAACTGCGTGCGCTGTACGAGTCCATCGGGTACGAGACATTCGAGATGTCGGCAATCCGCATTCAGCCCTCCGATATTTTACCTCTTCTGGCGGGTAAGACGACCCTACTCTCCGGCAATTCGGGAGTCGGCAAGAGCACGCTCCTGAATGCGCTCTTCGGGCGTGAGATGACGAGGACAGGCAAGATCTCCGATGCCCATGACAAAGGGATGCACACGACGACGTTCAGCGAGATGTACTTTCTGGAAGATCTCCGTGGACGGATCATCGACACACCCGGGATCAAGGGGTTCGGTACGATTGATTTCGAGCGGGAGGAAGTGGGGCATTTTTTCCCCGAGATCTTCCGAGCGAGTGCGGAATGCCGGTTCGGTAACTGCACGCACACCAACGAACCGGGCTGCGCTGTGATAGAGGCGGTGGAGCACGGGGAGATAGCCCTGAGCCGGTATGAGTCGTACCTCTCCATTCTCGGTGACTGCTCAGAAAGCAAATACAGATAAAGACCTAATAACAAACAATTTAAATTTCACTTTTATGAAAATGTATTCTGAGTATCGCGCTCAGGCGCGAGAGACCTTGAAAGGTCGTTGGAACGAAATGGCATTAGTCGCCTTGATTGTGTTTGCCTTTGGTATGGTATGCTCCTCTCCAGCTATGTTGACAAGTGGTTTAGAAGACAATTCCATTTTCGGCTCGTGTACACAACTTGTACTGTCGCTCCTTATCGCAGTTCCATTGCAGTTTGCGTTCTACAATCTGCTTCTGCGCTATGCGCGTAGCGAGGAATTAGAGGGCAGTTATATCTCTTTTTGCTTCAAAGATTTCGCTGCTAACTGGAGCAAATACGTCCTTACCGGTCTGCTAATGACCCTGGTTTTAGTAGCCATACTCATTCCGACCTTGATGATCGGTACTATCATCCTCGGTCTGGCATATACTATCGTTCCTTTTGTTATCCGCGATAATCCGGAACTCAGTGCGCGTGAAGCACTCCGCAAGAGCCGTCTGATGATGCGCGGACACAAATGGGAAATGTTCGTGCTTCAACTCACCTTCATCGGTTGGGCCCTTCTCTGCATCTTCACATGTTTCATCGGCTTCCTCTGGTTAGAGCCGTATATAACAACCAGTTTGGCGCATTTCTATGAGGACGTGAAAGCCGAATACGAGGCTGTAGAAGCAGCCGTAGAAGCCTAACTCCACTGCTCTAAAGTAGCAGTCAGTTCATCAAAAGTGTGTGCCTTAGACGAGGCGCGCACTTTTTGTATCTGCTCATTCACTGCCTTGTCATATGTCTCTGCCTCTACATCGCGGATAACACCAAGCGCAATCGGCAAAGCCCCCTCCGTCTCCCCCATAGAGGGGGAGAGATTGAGGTTTCTCTCCTGTCCCATGAGGGCAAGGAGCCGATGGAGCGTCGGATCTTGCTGGTGCGCATCGTGAACGAGCACACGCGGGTCAGACGCATCCACTACCATCAAAGATAGTAGCGGCTGCTCATTTACCATTTGGTCATTTACCATTTGGTCATTTATTTTCAGTGCCAGACCCTTGTCGTTGTTCTTTCCGAAGAGCATTTTCTCGCCGTGGCGGAGGATGATGGAATGTTCGGCGCGCAGTTCACGGTCGGCTATCCACGCGTGGGTACCGTTATTGAAAATCACGCAGTTGACGAGGCACTCCACGATGGAGCACCCTTTGTGCCGGTGCGCGGCTACGAGACAATCGACCGTCGTCGGCAGATCCACATCCAGCGTGCGGGCGAAGAACGTTCCTCTTGCGCCGAGCACCAACTCCGCCGGCACAAAAGGTCTCTCTACCGTCCCGAACGGACTGCTCTTGCTGACAAAGCCCTTGGGGCTGGTAGGCGAGTACTGACCTTTGGTGAGCCCGTAGATGCGGTTGTTGAAGAGGCACACATTGAGGTCCACATTGCGGCGTATCTCATGGATGAAATGATTGCCTCCGATAGCGAGACAGTCGCCATCGCCGGACATCTGCCAGACGGTGAGCTCGGGATGGCTTGTCTTCACGCCCGTAGCGATCGCGCCGCCGCGGCCGTGGATGGTATTGAAGCCGTAGGTGTTGAGATAGTGCGGCATGCGGCTGGAACAGCCGATACCGGAAATGACTGCCACCTGGTGGGTCGGGACACCTATCTGCGCCATGGCTTTTTGGAGTGCCATGCAGATAGCGTGGTCGCCGCAACCCGGACAGAAACGTACATATTGGTCGGACTTAAATTCACTAAAGTTCATAATAATGAAAAATGAAAAATGAAAGATGAAAAATGAAATTAATCGTGCCCTTGTGGCTAAGAAAAATGATTAATGAATATTTTGCACGTAGTGCACAATTCGCTCTACGGCAAACGGCTGTCCTTGGATCTCGTTGTATTGCTCGATGTGGAGATCGGGGAAGTGCGCACGCAGATAGGCGGCGAACTGTCCTGTGTTCAACTCGCAAACGATGATGCGTTTGTACCGGCTCAGTACTTCGTGCGTATTCTTCGGAAGCGGACATATATAGTTAAAATGCGCGAGGTCACATCCCAACTCATTCGCAGCTGCATGCAGATGTCCTTCGGTACTACCCCAACCCACGAGGAGCGTTCCGCTCATTTGTGATTTATGATTTATGATTTGTGATTTAATCACTTTCAGGTCAGGAATGGAATTGGCGATCTGCTCTATCTTGTGTTTGCGGGCGAGGACCATCTGTTCATGGTTCTCGGGGTTGGTGGAGATTGTACCCTTCTCGGCGTCCCGCTCGAGACCTATATTGCGGTGCTCGTAGCCCTCCATGCCCGGGTACGCCCAATAACGCACGCCGCGCTCGTCGCGTAACGCGGGATTATAATGTCCTTTCAGTTCCTCGGGCACTGTTTGCGGATTTATTTCCGGCAGTTCGGCTAACTTCGGGATCCGCCAGAGCGCCGTGCCGTTCGCCAGATACGTATCGGTCATCAGAATCACCGGCGTCATGTTCTCCAGAGCTATCCTGCAAGCCTCGTAGGCGTAGTCGAAGCAGTTGGCGCTGGTCGAAGCCGCTATCACTACCGCCGGGCACTCCCCGTTGCGGCCGTAAAGGGCTTGGAGGAGGTCTGTCTGTTCGGTCTTCGTCGGCAGACCCGTACTCGGACCGCCGCGCTGCACGTCAATCACTACCAACGGCAGCTCCGCCATCACCGCCAGACCGATTGCCTCGCTCTTCAGACTCAGCCCGGGACCGCTCGTGCTCGTACATGCCAAATCGCCTGCGAACGCCGCACCGATGGCGGTGCATACACCCGCTATCTCGTCCTCCGCCTGAACAGCCATGACGTTCATGTCTTTGCGTGCCGCCAGCTCATGCAGTATATCCGTCGCCGGCGTGATAGGATACGAACCGAGGAAGAGCCGTTTGCCTGCTTTCTGAGCCGCCGCTATCAGTCCCCATGCCGTCGCTTTGTTACCGGCGATGGAAGTGTAGGAGAGAGAGACCGCTCCGCTCAAAGTAGAAAGACCGCTATCGCTCAAAGTAGAAAGACCGGCTGCGCCTGTAAGATGAATCTGATTGATGGAGAGGGCGAGGTTCTGACCGTAGTTGTAGCCGTCCACCATGACTTTGGTGTTCGGAGCTACGAGCGCCGGTTTCTTCTTGAATTTCTCTTCGAGAAGATGGATTGCTTTCTCCATCGGTTCGTCGAACAGCCAGTAAATCAGACCTAACGCGAACATGTTCCTGCATTTGAGCACGGACTTGTTGTCCATGCCGGAGTCCTTCAGCGCCTCCTTGGTCAGCGTAGTCAGGGCTACAGGAACGATCTGTACGCTCTCGGGGATACCTAATTCCGTGAACGGATTATCCGTGTGGTACTGCGCTTTCTCAAGGTCTTTGTCGGTCAGCGAGTCGGTATCGACAATCACAATCGCGTGACGATGATACAGCGCGAAGTCATCATCAAAATGCGCCTGCGGATGGTTGAAATGCGAGCCTAAGGTACAGACCTTCAGCGCGGCGGCGTTCATCGCTACGACCACATCCGCTTTGTCGCCGGAGGTATAGACCTCCTGTCCTAACTCCACTTGGAAAGCACTCACGCCGCCTAAGGTGCCTTGCGGCGCACGTATCTCTGCCGGAAAATCCGGTAGCGTAGAGATCTCGTTTCCCATCTCCGCAGCCAATTGGGCAAACATATTCCCCGTCAGCTGCATACCGTCGCCCGAGTCTCCGCAAAATCGAACAATCGCGTTGTTTTTCATCTACAAGATGTGTTTGGTATTAAATGCGGTGCAAAGATACGAAAAATAATTCACAATTTACAATTCACAATTCAAAATTAACAGAAAATACCCATTTTTTATAAAAAAGTACACGTACGCTTGCATATGTTAAAAAAAAGTTGTACCTTTGCAGCGAATTTGGTGGAAATAGTCTTTTTCATCAAATATCTCCACGAAAATATCTTATTTAAGTTTATGCAATACGAATTACAGAAACTCGAGCGCATGACGCTCGACCAAGTGCGCGAGATAGCCACGGAGATGGGGCTTCATCCTCGTCGCAGTCAGTCTATCCGCGAGATCAGTTATGCTATTTTGGACGCCCAGGCGGACCAGCGTGCGGCGGTGGTTCAAGCCCGGGAAGACGCCCGTGCCGAAGCGGGTGTTCCCACCAAGCGCGAGCGCAAACGCGGTGTGAAAGCCACGGCAAAGAAGATTGACACATCCAACATGAAATCCGAGCACGTAGTGGCCACAGTAGGCACGGAGAAAGAGCAGCTGGACCAGATGCAGGAGCAGCTCGACGCCAACAACCACAAGCCTAATAAAACCGTTCAGGCCGTGAACCCGCTGGCGGATAGCACAAAGACCGCTACGCTCCAAGAGCAAGGAACAAAGACCGGAAATGATACAAACGAAGAGGCGAAAGAGGAGGCACCGAAGACCGTAGAGAAGAAGAAACGCGGTAGGAAGAAGAAAGAGGAGAGCCAAGAGGAAGGCACAAAGACCGCTACGCTCCAAGAGCAAGGAACAAAGACCGGAAATGATACAAACGAAGAGGCGAAGGAGGAAGCACCGAAGACCGTAGAGAAGAAGACACGCGGAAGAAAGAAGGAGGAGGAGAGCCCAGAGCAGGGAACAAAGACCGGAAATGATACAAACGAAGCAGCTACCGAAGCCGACACCAATGCCGAAGCTCCGGTGTATGTACTGCCGGATCTGGGTGAGCATGTGCTGGCCATGGGTACGTTGGAGTGCGCGCCGGACGGTTACGGTTTTCTGCGTTCCGCCGATTATAACTATCTGCCGAGTCCGGACGACGTGTATGTAAGCAAAGACCAGGTTCGCCAGTACGGTCTCAAACCGGGCGATACCGTAGAGTGCACCATCCGCGTCAACCCGCAGCCGGATAAGTTTTTCCCGATGGACAAGGTGATCCGCATCAATGGTCTGGAGCCGGAGATGGCGAAGAGACGCGTGGCGTTCGAAAACCTCACCCCACTCTTTCCCGATCAGAAATTCAAACTCTGCACAGGGCATAACGACTCGTTAAGCGTACGTATGATAGACCTCTTCTCACCGATAGGCAAAGGTCAGCGCGGACTGATTGTCGCACAACCGAAAACCGGTAAAACCGTGCTGCTCAAGGAGCTTGCGAATGCTATTCTGAAGAACAACCCCGAGGTCTATATGATCATTCTACTCATCGACGAGCGCCCGGAGGAGGTAACCGACATGCAGCGCAGCGTGGACGCCGAGGTGATTGCCTCGACCTTCGATGAACCGGCAGACAATCACGTACGCGTAGCGAATATCGTTCACGAGAAAGCCAAGAGGCTGGTAGAGAGCGGTCACGACGTAGTGATCCTGCTCGACTCTATCACCCGTCTGGCACGCGCGTACAACACGGTAGCTCCGTCGAGCGGCAAAGTACTCTCCGGCGGTGTGGAGGCACAAGCGCTGCACAAACCCAAACGCTTCTTCGGAGCCGCCCGTAACATAGAGAACGGCGGTTCGCTGACTATCATCGCTACGGCCCTGACAGAGACAGGAAGCAAGATGGACGACCTGATTTTCGAGGAGTTCAAGGGGACGGGTAACATGGAGCTGCAACTGGACCGCAAGTTAGCCAACAAACGCATCTTCCCTGCAGTTGATATTCCTGCGTCCAGCACCCGTCGCGACGACCTGTTGTTGCCGGCAGACGTACTGAGCCGCATGTGGCAGATCCGTAAGATGCTGAGCGACATGAGCGGTCAGGAGGCGATGGAGAAGCTCAAGAGCTACATGGAACGCACGGAGGACAATGACGAATTCCTCTTGGCTGTTAACGGGGCGAGGTGAAAGGTGAAAGATGAAAGATGAAAGATGAAAGATGAAAGGTGAAAGGTGAAAATTTTAATTCTCAACGGACCGAACTTGAACCGCTTGGGGCTGCGCAAGCCCGAGATATACGGTTCAAAGACGATGGCACAGATTTTGCTGGAGATCCAGCGAAAATGGCCTGACGTGCATTTTATCTACCGGCAGAGCAACCACGAGGGAGACCTGATTGACTGGATACAGGCCGGTTTAGAACCGGAGCAAGCCGGCCATTCGGAACCCATAAAAGGTATCGTGCTCAACGCCGGTGGATACAGTCACACGAGCGTGGCGCTGCGCGACGCGGTGGAGGAGAGCGAGGTGCCCGTCGTAGAGGTCCATATAAGCGACATACACAGCCGTGAGCCATTCCGAAGAGTGAGTCTGCTCACGGACGTGTGCGCGCATAGTATAATAGGAAAAGGAACAGACGGCTACCTGCTCGGTGTCGAGTGGTTACTCGAGACGTTAAAGAGTTAAAGAGTGAAAGAGTGAAAGAGTGAAAGAATTAAAGAGTTAAAAAGTTAATAGGGTCACAGACGTGACGTTATAATCGTTTATGAAACGACTAAGTATAATTATTTCGCTCCTGGTGATGGCTGTAAGCACGTACGCTGCGCAGGTTACCGGAAAGGTGGTGGACTTTGGTACAAAGCAGGCCATCGACTATGCGAATGTCAGTGTCGTGAAGCCGTCTGCTGTCGGCCGTCAGCCATCAGAAGAATTGGTGACCGGTACGATTACCGACGAGAAAGGAGGCTTCACTCTGGACCTTAAAGACGGTACTTATACGCTGGTCGTTTCGTTCATGGGCTATACGGAGAACCGCAAGGAGATCACCGTAGCCGGGAAGCCGCTCGACGTAGGGCGTATATTCCTCAAAGAAGATACACAGGTACTGCAAGACGTTGAGGTGGTTGGGCAAGGCTCGTCCATGCGGTTTGAGCTGGACAAGAAAGTCTTTACCGTCGATCAGAACATCGCTTCCGCCGGTGCTTCCGTGACTGACATTTTAGAGAATATCCCGTCCGTGGACGTGGATCAAGAAGGAACTATCTCGCTCCGTAACAGCGAGGATGTGGAGATCTGGATCAACGGCAAGCCTGCGGGGCTCAACTCCGAGAACCGCGGCCAAGTGCTCCAACAGATGCCTGCCGGTACAATTGAGAAGATAGAGATTATCACCAACCCTTCCGCCAAATACTCTCCGGAGGGCACTTCGGGTATCATTAATCTCGTCATGAAGAAAGACCGCTCAGCCGGTTATTACGGTTCGGTACAAGCGGGTATCGACTATTCCTTAGCTGCACCGTGGAACGTACCACCAGGAGCCAACGTGGGCTTTAATATCAATTTCAATGCCGGTCCCGTGGACGGGTATTTCAATGTAGGTTACCGTTACCATATCAGTAACGGCGGCAGTAAGACCGACCGCTACAACCTCTCCGGCACGGGAAGCCAGAAGTTGGACTCGTCGCTGATCGTCAGCCACCTGAACCAGGAGGGCCAACAGACCCACCGCGGGGGAGGTATGTTCGCCCGCGCGGGATTCAATTTCCATGTAGCGGAAGGCCACACAATCGGTGTGTCGGGATTTGGCATGGTAAGCGATCCGAAAGTCTTCAAGATGAGCAACACCAACCATCGTCTCTACCTACTGACCGCACCGGACGGCACCATGCTCCGAGACTACACGAGGGACCAGAGCGGCAACGGTTCCCACCCCGGCGGCAATGCGACACTCGATTATACCTTCGAGATGGACAACCACAAACTGTACGTCAGCGGTACGTATAACAACTTCGGCTTCAACCAGTACACCGACTACACCCAGATTGACCACAACCTCGATTTCGACCGGTTTGACACTACGTACCAGGACCAGAATAGCCTGAGCAAAGACCAGAGTATAGAGGTCAAAGCCGATTACGAATGGAAACCGACCCAACAGAGCCGTCTGGAAGCGGGCTACGACTACACGAGATCGTGGAACAACAGCCTTGCCAACGCCCATAACACGAACAAAGGCGTGAGTACCGAACTCCCTGCCTATTATGCGGATTTCCAGGGTCTGACGCAAAATCACGCGCTCTATATAACCTACGGCAACCGGTTCTGGGACAAGCTTTCAATCCAAGTCGGTCTCCGCGGCGAGTATTACATGCGCCATCTGGAGTCGTACTATAAGGACGCGAGCGGCAACGTGCAGGACTCCTATGCGGCGTTCCCCAACAAGAAGGACACCGCTTATTTCCAACTTTTCCCAAGCGCGTATATCAGTTATGATTTCGGCAACGGGCATGAGTTGCAACTCAACTACACGCGGCGTGTGAACCGTCCGCGCGGACACCAGATCAACCCGCGTATGGACTTCTCAGATAGCACGAATATCAGCTTTGGTAATGTTGATCTGCTGCCCGCCTATTCCAATAATCTGGAGCTCAATTACCTCAAGACCTGGGAGCGGCACACGCTCTCTGCCGGCGTGTTCTGGAAATACCGCGAGGGTGCCGTGCAGAACGTGAAATACATGGACGGGGAGGTCATGAAAAACACCTACCTCAATATAGCCACAAGGCAGGAATTGGGTATTGAGGTAGTGGCGAAAAACCGGCTCTTCGGCGAGCTGCTGCAACTCACTACCTCCGCCAATTTCTACTGGAACAATGTATCCAAAGTCGATCAGAAAATCATGTATCAGGGTATAGAGATCCCGGTTAACCTGCCGCAGCAGAATATCTTTGCCGGCTCGGTACGTGTCAACGCGCAGTTCCTATTCACCAAGAATTTCAGCGGACAGATCTCCGCCAACTACCGCTCTCCGCGCGTAGTAGCGCAGGGAACGACCAGTCACAGTTACTCGATTGATATTGGTCTGAGACACACCTTCCTCAACAAACAGCTGGCGCTGGCGCTCAACGTACGCGACTTGCTTGACAGCCGCGCAAGGCGTAACACCACGTGGGGCGACGGCTTCTGGCAGTTCTCCGAGAACAGATGGCACAGCCGCTCCATCAGTTTCACCGTGACCTATAATTTCGGCAACCAGCAAGGCAAACGCCGCGGCAAAGAGGGCGGAGACCTGAACGGCGGAGGAGACGATTACGATGATAGCGGAAACAGCAACAGCGACTATTAGGATGAAAGATGAAAGATGAAAAATGAAAGATGAAAAGATGATATATAAAAAATTGGTAGGGTTGACAATAGTCCTTTCAATTTTCAGTTTTCAGTTTTCAGTTTGCTACGCCCAAAAGGCGCAGAACAGGCCGTATGTGGATGACAAGATTATTCATTTCGGTTTTCAGTTAGGCGTTAATTTTGCGTCGTTTGGTGTGACAGACAGCGAGTTGCCGATTACCAACCCACTCACAGGTGAGGTGGATATTTACCATGCGCGTGTGAGCAGTATATTGCCCGGCTTCCATGTGGGTTTCATCACAGACCTGCGTCTGGCGAAATACTTGAACCTGCGTTTCTGCCCGGGCATGCAGTTCACGAGCCGTACGCTCAGTTACAAGAGCGAGAGCGGTAAGCGCGTAATGGGCACGCCGGGAAAAACCGGACCGAATATCGATGTATTGGCAATGCCTGTATATCTGCCTCTATACCTCAAGTTCTCCGCTGCCCGAGAAGGCAACTACCGGCCTTACGTGATTGCCGGCGGCGGAGCATCATTCAATGTGAGCCGGGACCGAGACAAACCCGTCTTGCTGAACGTGACGGACTATTTCTGCGAAGTAGGATTCGGAGTAGATTTATATTTCAGGTGGTTCAAGTTCTGTCCGGAGATCACGTATCGGATTGGATTTGCCAACCAGTTGAGTCCCTCTGCCGGGCGTATGGAACTCTCTCCGCAAGATGCGTTCTACACGGATGCTATCTCGCGTTTGACGAACCACTGCGTATGTCTGACTTTTAATTTCGAGTAATGAAAAAAGACCGCTTCGCTGAAAGACAAAAGACCGCTTCACTGAAAGACAAAAGACGGCTTACACTCAGACAAATCATTTTTGTCTTGTTTCCACTATCTATTGTGCTTTTCCTATCAGGTTGCCGCGAGTACCAGGTGAGCCACGATCCGTCACTGCGATTGGCGTTCTCAGAGGATACTGTATGTTTTGACACCGTTTTCACAGAACAAGGCAGCGCTACGATGCAGCTGATGGTTTATAACCCGAACGCAAACGCCGTGGTGATAGATCGCGTATGGTTGGAGGACGGCGAGGCTTTCCGCGTGAATGTGGACGGAGAGGCAGACCTTACACGGCTCAAGGATCTGATAATCTACGGCGGAGATAGTATGCTGGTTTTCATACGAATCCGCCCGGAAGCGCTGAACAGCAACAGTCCCATTCTTGTTTCGGACAAAATACACTTCCATCTTGCTTCCGACCACTCGCAGACAGTCGTTCTGGAAGCTTACGGACAAGACGCCACTCGTATCGGCAGACGCGGTTGTCAGCGTACGGAGATAGCCGGAGACTATAGGTTCACCGCAGAGAAGCCGTATATCGTTTTCGACACGCTCCTCGTCGGCGGTAACCTGACCATTGACGCCGGTGCGCGGATATACATGCACCGGGGTGCAAGCCTTTATGTCTCAGGCGATTTCCATGCACAGGGCACACGGGAAGCGCCTATTCTCATCCGCGGTGATCGTTTGGATTATCTCTTTGATTCCGTGCCGTACCTCTACGCTGGAGGTTCCTGGGGCGGCGTGTACCTGCAAAGCGAGACGCCGCGCAGCTACCGGTTAAGTTACACGGATATACTCTCCGGTACAGTCGGTTTGGCATGTACCAGCACCTGTACCGCCCCCCTGCCTACCCTACGGCTGGACGGTTGCCGGATACACAACCACAACCTCTACGGGCTCGTTTTGAGCCACGTGGACGCCCTCGTGACCAATACGGAGATCAGCAACTGTGCCTCCTACTGCGTATATTGCGAAGGCGGCGAGCATAAGTTCATACACTCCACGGTCGCCTCTTATTTCGGCTATACGAATATCCGTATCCAGTCTGCCACCAAAGAGAACACCGCGGCAGTGTATATCAATAATCTGAGCAAGACGGTACCTCAGACCGTGACCTCGTTCTACAACTCCGTTGTCACGGGCTATACCTCCAACCAGATAGTGGTAGCCACGCCTTTTGACCAGTACTACCCGGGCGTCTTCAAAGGCAATTACCTCAAGACCGACACCCTGCGGATGCCGCATGCAGAGAAGAATGTCTATTACGAAAAGACGGCAGATACCACTGCCGTCTTTATCAAGGATTTCTATAAATACAAGGAATACGTCTATTATGACTTCCGTCCGGACTCTCTCTCTCCGCTGCGCGGTATAGGCGATTCGATAGCAGCTCTCCCATACCCGCTGGATAGAAACGGCGTCTCACGCGCCGGGACTAAGCCAGACGCTGGATGCTATCAATATCTTCCTTAATCTGCGCTTTCAGTTCTTCCAGCGACTCAAAATGTTTCTCTTCCCGAATAAAACGGATGAAACGGATTTTGAGTTGCGCACCATAGAGATCTCCGCCTTTATAAGTGGGGATATGCACCTCTATCAGTCCGTTTGCATCGATATTGGCAAAAGCGGACGTATCGTCGTTGAAAGGCGTATTGACCTTCACCATATAAACTCCGCTTTTAGGTGTAATCTTCTCCGGCGCAACGGGACGGATATTAGCCGTCGGGAAACCGATCGTGTGTCCTATTCCCTTGCCGTGAACTACCTCCCCAAGAATGGCATAAGGACGACCGAGCAGTTCGTTAGCCAAAACAATATTCCCTTCCTCCAACGCCGTGCGGATTTCCGTGGAAGAAACATGCCACTCGCTATCTATATATTCTCCTGATGTCAATACCTCTATGCCGCATTGCTCACCGGCACGGCGGTACTCCTGCGGGTGTTTGAGGCGATCGGATCCAAACCGATGGTCGTATCCCATGAGAAGGGTTGTTACCTCATACCGGTCACGCAGATAAGTCATAAACTCAGCAGCAGTAAGTGATTGGAAGTCCGCAAATGGCAACATGATTACCTCGCCAAAACGACTCAGCAGTGCCTCGCGTTCCGGTACGGAAGTCAGTAAATGGGGAATATAATCCGATTGCAGCACCGCCCTCGGGTGTTCACGAAAAGTGACAATAAGCGGTTGTAGGCCTCGTTCGTCTGCTGCTTTACGTAACTGCTCAAAGAGATACCGATGGCCCTTATGGACTCCATCGAAAAAACCGATAGTAGCTATCTTTCCCACCTTTTTACTCCTCCGCGTAGTAGCCTTTTTGAATACCGAACTGGAGTTCTGCGTCCTGAATCAATTGGATCTGCACACCGGTGATTGCACGATGGTCTTCCTTTGCGGCAGCAAGGACATAATTCAGTTGTTCCGTCTCATCCACCTCACCATCGAGGTACTCCATATCCCCCGTTTCCTCATCGACACGCACAAGCCCCTGTTCCTCCAGGTAATCGTCCATTGCATCGAGGACAAACAAAATATCATCGGCGGTCAATGCACCGCGATCTTCCGTGGGAATGGCACCGTAGATAAAATCCACCAACTCACGCTCTTCCGGCTCCAAGAGAGCCATTTCAATTGTGTTATTTTCCATATATTCTCAAAAAAACGATGCAAAGATACGAAAATATTTGCACATGTGCAAAAAATGTAGTAATTTTGTAGCAAAAATTAAGAGATTTATGAGTGAATTTTGGAAACGTACCCTTAGTGGGGCTGTATATGTGGGTGTAGTAGTAGGCAGTATTCTGTATAACGAGATTATTTTCTTAGCCCTTTCTATTACGCTTGCCTTTTTAGCCCTGCGTGAATACAATAGTTTGACCCATCCGCGTTGTACCATGGACTTTTTCAGCGAAATGAGTGCCGTGCTCTGCGTCTTCCCGCTGGTGACCGTATGGTTCGGGCATTTTAACCCTTGGACACTGCTCACGCTATTCCTGCCGCTCGGCGTACTAATCGCTGAGTTGTGGGACAAGAACAACAATCCGATTATCCAATGGGGGCATTTCCTCGTAGGGCAAATCATGATTGCGTTGCCTTTTGCGCTAATGAATGTTCTTTGCCACATAGATCCGTACTTGCTGTTAGCGGTCTTTGTGCTGATCTGGGTGAACGACTCGGGCGCTTACTGCGTAGGAATGCTGACCTCCAAACTCCCGGGCGGTAACCATAAAATGTTCCCCCGCGTAAGTCCCAAGAAAAGTTGGGAGGGACTGATAGGCGGATTTGTCTTTACCATCGGAGCGGCATTTATTCTGAACCGTTTCGGATGGTTCAATGCTATTACCAAAGAGGGGAATGAGTTACTCATTGCCTGCGGTTTTGCGTTTATTGTCAGCGGTTTCGGCACACTTGGAGACCTTATGGAGAGCCTTTTCAAACGGACGATAGGCGTGAAGGACAGCGGCAAGTTCCTGCCGGGGCACGGGGGTGTCCTTGACCGTTTTGACTCTATACTGCTGGCAGCACCTGTTGTACTGATATACGTAGCAATGCTGATCTTGTGCTAAAAGCGATAGTGAACATATTATCCCGGCTGCCTCTAAGCGTACATTATTTCTTTGCGGATTGGCTGCTCTACCCGATAATGGCGTATATAGTGCGGTATCGGCGACGGATAGTAGCAAAGAATCTGCTAATGGCTTTCCCCGAAAAAAGTGAAGCAGAACGACGACAAATAGCGAAGGATTTCTATCACCAGTTCTGCAACACGATGGTAGAAACCGTTTACGGCTATCGAATGACAGACGAGGAGATGAGGCAACGCGTGGTGTTTGAGGGAATGGAGGACGTGAACAAACTGATTGACGAAGCCGGTGGAGGCATCTTCATGCTCGCGCATTTCGGCAACTGGGAGTGGATGGCGTCTATCCAGCAATGGGTATCACCGGGTGTGACGGAGATGAACATATACCGCAAGCTCAAGAGTGCAACGATGGACAAACTCATGCTCGCGATTCGCGCCAAGCGTGGAGGTGTATGTGTGGAGAAACAGCGTGTACTGAGAGAAATGGTACGTTACCGGGCGGAGAAGAAACCGGTGACCGTAGGACTGCTCAGCGACCAGAAACCCCGCCCCGAAGTAACGCGTACGTGGGTGACGTTTCTGAATCAGGAGACAGGTTTTCTGGACGGAGGAGAGGTGTTAAGCAAGAAATTCGGGTATCCTGTGTTCTATCTCTATATTACAAAAGAGCGAAGAGGCTATTATCACGTTTCCATGAAAACACTGGCTTCACGCCCCAAAGAGACCACGGAAGGCGAGATCACTACGGCGTACGCCAAGATTCTGGAACAGAATATCCAGGAACAGCCGGCACTCTGGCTATGGACACACAACCGATGGAAATGGAAGAGAAATTAATGAAGTGCAGCGTAATCATATTGAACTGGAACGGCGCGGAGATGCTACGCCGGTATCTGCCGTCAGTCGTTGAGCACACAATGGATGAGGGTTGTGAAGTGATTGTCGCGGACAATGGTTCGACCGATGAGAGCATGGCGGTCATGGCGCGCGAATTTCCGTCCGTCAAGACCATTATACTGGATAAGAACTATGGGTTTGCAGAAGGCTACAACCGCGCGATTGAGCAGGTGGAGAGCGAGTACGTCGTGCTGCTAAATTCCGATGTTGAGGTCACGGTTCATTGGCTGACTCCCCTACTCGCTTATCTTGATGCGCACCCGGAGGTAGCCGCCGTACAACCTAAGATTCGCAGCGACCGAAAGCGTGAATTCTTCGAGCATGCCGGTGCTGCCGGAGGATACCTCAGTCGGCTCGGCTATCCGTACTGCCGCGGCAGGCGGTTCGGACGCGTGGAGAAAGACGAGGGACAATACGACAACATTGTGAACATCGACTGGACGACAGGCGCCTGTATGTGCGTGCGCACAAATGTTTATAAGGAGTGCGGAGGTTTGGACGCTGCATTTTTCGCCCACATGGAGGAGATAGACCTCTGCTGGCGGATGAGGAACAACGGTTGGAAACTCGCCTGCGTACCACAAAGTACAGTCTTCCACCTCGGAGGAGGTTCACTGAGTTACGACAACCCACGCAAGACCTACCTCAATTTCCGCAACAACCTGCTTATGATTTACAAGAACAGGCGTTGGCCTTGGGCTGTATTGGCATTACGATGGATACTGGACTATGCCGCAGCAGCGATGTTCGCTATTATCGGCAAACCGGGTTCTGCCAAGGCTGTCTTTGAAGCACGGAGAGATTACAAACAAATGAGAAAGAATTACAAATAATATGGGATTTTTCAGTTTTTTTAGCAAAGAGAAAAAAGAGACTCTCGACAAGGGTCTGGAGAAGAGCAAAGAGTCTGTGCTCTCCAAAATCGGTCGCGCAATAGCCGGTAAATCGACTATTGACGATGACGTATTAGATAACCTGGAGGAAGCACTGATTACCTCGGATGTGGGTGTGGAAACTACGCTGCGCATCATAGAGCGGGTTCAAGAGCGTGTCAAACGCGACAAGTATATCGGTACAGAAGAGTTGAACCGCCTGTTGGTAGATGAAATCTCCTCACTGCTGCAAGAGAACAACGTAGCCGATGTTCCGGATTTCGAGGCATCGCTACCCGCCAAGCCCTACGTGATCATGGTGGTAGGCGTGAACGGCGTAGGCAAGACGACCACCATCGGCAAACTGGCTCACCAATACAAAGCAGCCGGCAAAAAAGTGTACCTCGGTGCCGCCGATACGTTTCGCGCTGCTGCCGTGGAGCAACTCTGTATATGGGGCGAGCGCGTAGGTGTACCTGTTATCAAACAGCAACAGGGCTCCGACCCCGCCTCCGTAGCCTTCGACACACTCCAATCCGCCAAGGCGAACGATGCCGACGTCGTACTCATTGACACAGCCGGACGACTGCATAACAAGATCAACCTCATGAACGAGCTGACCAAAATCAAGAACGTAATGCAGAAGGTAGTGCCGGACGCTCCGCACGATGTGATGCTCGTTCTGGACGGTTCTACGGGTCAGAACGCCTTTGAGCAGGCTCGGCAATTCACCGCTGCGACACAGGTCACTTCTCTGGCTATCACCAAACTGGACGGCACAGCCAAAGGCGGTGTAGTGATCGGCATCTCCGATCAGTTCAAGATCCCCGTGCGGTATATAGGGCTCGGCGAACAAATGACAGACCTGCAGGTATTCAACCGTGTGGAGTTTGTAAAGTCACTCTTAGGAAACATTAACTAATCTAAAAACATGGAAAAATATCGTATTGAATCCGATTTGCTTGGCGAACTCCAAGTTCCCGCAGAGGCATACTACGGTGTACAGACGCAGCGTGGTATTAACAATTATCAGATATCTAATCACAAGATGTCCGATTTTCCTGAGTATATTATCGCGATTGCTTATATCAAGTTGGCGGCCGTAGAGGCGAACCATGAGTTAGGAGTTATCAACGACGAGATATATGCAGCGATTGCACAGGCGTGTCACGAGATTATAGATGGTAAGATGCATGATCAGTTCCCGACCGATCTGGTGCAAGGCGGCGCAGGCACAACCGTGAACATGAACGCCAATGAGGTGATTGCCAACCGTGCGTTGGAGATCATGGGACACCAGCGTGGCGAGTATCAGTACTGCTCTCCGAACGATCATGTGAACTGCGCACAAAGTACAAATGATGCCTACCCCTCCGCGTTTCGTTACGCGTTCATCCGCATGAACAAAGGGTTGGTATCCGAACTACAACTACTCATTGAGTCGCTTCGTAGGAAAGGCGATGAGTATAATACCTCCATTAAGATGGGGCGCACCCAGCTTCAGGACGCCGTTCCGATGACAAGCGGTCAGGAATTTCACGCCTTTGCCAACAACTTGGAGGAAGAGATTGCCAACTTAGGCCGCAACGTAAAACTACTCTACGAGATCAACATGGGTGGTACCGCCATTGGTACCGGTCTGAACGCAACGGCAGGTTATGCAGAGTTATGCATTAAGAAAATGTGCGAACTGACGGGCGAACCATTCGAGTTGGCAAGCGATTTGGTGGAGGCAACTCCCGACACCGGTGCGTATGTCAGCTATTCTGCCGCACTCAAGCGTCTGGCTGTCAAACTTAGTAAGACTTGTAATGATCTCCGCCTCATGGCTTCCGGTCCGCGCTGTGGTCTGCATGAGATCAACCTCCCGCCGATGGCACCGGGTAGCTCCATCATGCCGGGTAAAGTAAATCCTGTTATACCAGAGGTAACGAACCAAGTATGCTTCAAAGTTATCGGCAACGACACTGCCATTACTTTTGCAGCCGAGGCAGGACAACTCCAACTCAACGTAATGGAGCCGATCATCACAGAATGCATCTTCGAGTCTATCACATGGTTGCGTAATGTGATGAAGATCTTACGCAAAAAATGTATCGACGGAATTACCATTAATACAGAGCACAACGCGGCTACCGTCAAGCACTCTATCGGTATCGTCACCGCACTCAATCCTGTTATCGGTTACAAGGCCTCCACTAAAATTGCCAAAGAGGCACTGGAGACGGGCAAGGGAGTGTACGACCTTGTACTTGAGCACCAGTTATTGAGCAAAGAGCAATTGGACAAACTTCTCGACCCCCGTAATATGCTGGCAGCACATTAAAAAAATACATCGCGCGATGCGCGATGTATTTTTTATCTATGTCTGCTTCCTCCGCCTCCGCCACCGGAGAATCCGCCTCCGCTACTTCGACTGCCGCCTCCGCCGGAGAATCCACCTCCACTGCTTCGACTACCTCCGTAGCTGCTTCCTCCATAAGAACCGCCTCTGTAAGAGTTGCTTGAACGCGTACCGCCGTACGTGCTACTACTGCCTACACTGGTACGTGTAGCACTGGATCGGGATCCGCTATAGGTACTGCTACCTACGTTGCTGGTACTCCTGGACGCCGTTCGGGTCGCGGTCCCCACGGATGCCGTTGAGCGAGAGCTTGATCCGGACGAGCGAACAGTAGTCGCTGCGCTCGCGGTGGAGCGGGTTGATGCGGTTGTGCTCGCCGTAGAGCGGCTGGATACGTCTCTGGTAGTACGAACCGATGAACGGGCTGTTGTCGCTGCGCTCGCCGTAGAGCGGGAAGCGCTGGTACGCGTCGTACTGCCGAACGTGTTACGGGCTGTGCGCTCTGCCGAACCGGCTGACCGCTGAGTATTGGCTGTCCGTTGAGCACTTGCCGTCCGCTGCTCACCGCCGATAGATCTGCGGTCTCCTACTCCACCGGCAGCGCTACGTGTGCGGATGGCACTTGTACTACGTATCTCACGAGCGTTGGTTAAACCTGCGTTGCGTCTGACAAACGAGCGATCGGGGTTAGCGGAAGCATACTCTCTGCGTGAAACACGACGCTGTAACTCATAATAACCGGTGCATACTACAGGAGCGTGGTGGAAAGTGCAGCAACAATGATGATGATGGAATGCATAGCAGTGATGCCAATACCAATCGTGTGCCCAACAACTGTGACTATACCACCAACCGGGATAATATCCCCAGTACCAAGGGCTGTTCCATGCGTACCATCCATCGCACCAGAACCAATCGTATATAACGGGCCGATAGACAAATACAGGTTCTATTACGTAGTTCGTACCATAGACATATTCATCACCGACGATCTGTACTTTTACCTCGTCTTTCGCGTCTTTCTCCACGTATATGGAGGCTACATCTTGGAATATGTCCTTCGCGAGGATAGCCTGCAATACGATGAGTCGCTTGTTCCCCTCACCTGTCTCTACTACGCGCAGGTAGTCCACCTGTCCGTCGCCGTTCAGATCCAGGTTACAGAACGCGCTGTCCGGGTTGTTAAGCATCGTCTCGAACTCTTCCAGGTTCTTAGCCTCTGCGAACAGTTTAGCTACAACCTTCAGATCGAGTCCTTCCGAGATGTCCGTACTCTTAGCGGAGACCGTTACTGTCTCATCTGCCCATAACGCCGTGCTCATCAGCATCAACGCCATCAGAAGTGTAGTTAATTTTTTCATAATAGTAATGGTTTTAAATTGTTCTCGAAATATCGGTATTACGATATACCGGCATTCCGATATTCTCATTCTTCAAATTCCGTGCCAAACACTCACACCAGTTTGAGGTCATGGTGCATTTTTTCTTTTTTGGTACGCATATATCGCTCATTCCAACGGTTAGGGGCTATCTCAATCGGGACATTCTCCACGATCTCTATGCCATAACTCTCCAGACCTACACGTTTCACCGGATTATTGGTCATGAGCCTCAACTTGCACGCTCCCATTTCCCGTAAGATCTGCGCTCCTACGCCATAGTCCCGTTCGTCCGGACGGAACCCAAGATGTATATTCGCCTCCACGGTATCATCCCCCTGTTCCTGCAGTTTATAGGCACGGATCTTGTTCATAAGTCCTATACCGCGGCCCTCCTGATTCATATAGACGATGATACCCTTGCCTTCTTTCTCGATCATCTGCATGGCTTTCGTCAACTGCTCGCCGCATTCGCACCGCTGCGAACCGAATATATCGCCGGTCACACAACTGGAATGTACACGGCAGAGGATCGGTTCATCAGCCGCCCACTCGCCCTTGGTGAGTACCACATGTTCCAAACCGGTTGTCAGGTCACGGAAAGGCGTAAGCATAAACTCACCATCCTTCGTCGGCAGAAAGACCGTTTCCCCTTTCTCTACCAGCGCTGTTGTTACAGCCGGGATTGGTTTCTCGTGCTCCAACCGATACGCAATCAGATCCTTGATAGTAATGATCTTGAGGCCAAACTCACGCGCCACTTCTTGCAGTTGCGGCATACGCGCCATGGTCCCATCCTCGTTCATGATTTCTATCAGCGCAGCTGCAGGGTACAGCCCGGCCAAGCGCGCCAAATCAACCCCCGCCTCCGTATGTCCGGCTCGTTGGAGTACTCCGCCTGCTTTCGCATAGAGCGGATTAATATGTCCGGGGCGACCGAAGGTCTGCGGTTTCGATGCAGGATTTGCCAACGCACGGATGGTAGCCGCGCGGTCTGCCGCAGAGACACCTGTCGTACAGCCCTCTAACTTATCAACCGTTACGGTAAACGGCGTACCTAACATCGAGGTGTTATTCGCTACCTGATGCATGAGGTCCAATTCAACGCAACGTTGTTCCGTGATCGGACAGCATAACACGCCGCGACCATGTTGCAGCATAAAATTCACCTTCTCAGGTGTGATTTTCTCCGCAGCGATGATGAAATCGCCTTCGTTCTCACGATCCTCGTCATCCACTACTATGACGAACTTACCTTTTTTGAAGTCGTCTAAAGCTTCTTGTATTGTATTGATTTTCATAATTCTTCACTTTGTAAAAGAACCTTTTTGCCTTGATGGTCCATGCTTCCGGGTTAAAAAGCGGCGAGTCGGTAGCAGCCTTGTATGTCAGGAAGATACCGATAGGCAGCAAGATGAACGAACTGAGCCACATTCCTGCCCAGCAGGGCCAAAGTGCCTCGCGAGCCATCTTGTATCCCGTATTATCAATGATGTAATAGATGATAAACAGGATTACAGAAATCACTACCGGTGCTCCCAAGCCGCCCTTGCGGATGATGGTACCGAGCGGCGCTCCGATGAAGAAGAACACCAGGCACGCAAAAGCCAGTGTGAACTTCCTGTAGAGCTCTATCTCATGCTTGCGGATATACCGGTCTGCATCCTCCAGCATAATGGCATTATAATCAATCTGGTCTCGGTAGTTCTGCGCCCGCTCCCTCGCCATGGAAAGTATCCGTACGTATTGGTTGGGAGAGATGGTACTCCACAACGAGTCCAATGAGTAGGTCTGCCTTTCTTCGAGGGTGAGAGTTGTAGGAATTACTACATTCCGCGTATTCTCTCTGCTGAAATACCGCTCGTCCAGCAACTGCGTACTTTGCTCTGCACATCGTTCGCGCGAAACGCCTTTTACCGAATCGATTGATTGTACCAACTGGGCTACATTCTTGCTCACGTGCTGATCTTCCAGGATGGACTCGTCATAGCGGTTGAAATCCGTAGCGAAATCTATGACAATCCGCTTATGCGAAAAAGTCTCACGCCGGTACGGAATATTTTTGGTGGTGCCTGTGGCTCGCTGCTGTTTCTTATTCAGGTTTTCAAATGACTCCCCGTTAATCAGATCGAGCATCAGGAATCGTTTGTCCGCCGATGCCGTCAGCCGCCCGGTGTCCGCTACCATGACCGTAGCATTCTCAAATCCCTCCGAATAATCATATATCATAATATTCAGCAGCGAGTTCTTATCCTTGTTCCGCACATAAATATGGTAACCGCTTATCTCGTCATAGAATTCCCCTACGGGGATCTGTAGTTCCGGACTTTTCTGGCGTAGGGAGAAGATAAGCGCCCATAGTTTCATCTGCGATTTCGGCAACACATTATTACTAAAGAAGAATGCTCCGACGCTAAGAAACGCAACCGCTATTGTCAGAGGGCGCAGGATTCGGAAGAGCGATATGCCCGCCGCCTTCATTGCCGTCAGTTCAAATTTCTCCGCCAGATTGCCGAACGAGATAAGCGAACTGAGCAGAATAGCCAACGGCAAAGCCAGCGGTACAACCGAAGCAGCAGCGTAGAGGAAGAACTCCGCCAATACGCTCAGCCCTATACCCTTTCCGACCAAATCGTTCACGTGCATCCACATGAACTGCATCAACAAGATAAAGATCGCTATAAAGAAAGTAGCCAGAAACAGCCCCAGAAAATTCCGAAGCAGATAAATGTCTATTTTCTTGATTATCTTCAATTACCTATTAAGTTTTCCTTCACAAATGTCAGCGGCAACAAGTCGGCTGCAGACTCAAAGACATATGTCTCCTCCTCTCCGTATAACAGCACCTCCATCTTACCGCCGTATCTATGTTCGCTCTCAAGCATCACTTGGCGGCACCCTCCGCAGGGCGCACCGGGCTCTTTCGTGAAATGCCCTCCCGTGAAACAAGCGATTCCCAATTTCTTTACCGGCACCTCAGGATACTGCGCTCCCGCAGCGAACAAGGCTGCGCGCTCGGCACACAAACCGCTCGGATAAGCGGCGTTCTCCTGATTGCATCCGCGGATAATCTCTCCGTTTGCCAGCAACAGACCTGCCCCCACGTGGAAATGACTGTACGGACAATAACTGCGGTTCACCTGCTCTTTGGCAATTGTCAGAACAGCACGCTGTTCGTCCGTTAATTCGTCCCATTTATAGGCACGCATTTTGGCTGTCAAATTGTACTCCTTCATACTATTGATTTGGTTAAATTATGCGTATATATGCAAATTAGTGTGCAAAGATACTACATTTTTTGCACATACGCAAGTTTTTAATAAATTTTATTAAAAAAAGTATCTTTTATTTGCGCACATCAAAAAATAGTATTACCTTTGCACTCGCAAAGGTTTGAATACTATGACAATAGCTATTTTTGGAAACGCAATGAAGCCGGATACCTTGGTTGAGGTACGGCATATATTGCAGTTTATGACCGAGAAGGGCATTCACGTGTTGCTCTCCCAGGAGTTGAGGCAAGAGTTGGACCTGCGTGAGTACCCCGGTTTTCCGGAGAATTGGGACGGCGAGCGGCAGCCCGAGAATGTCTATGGGGAGCCTATTGATTTCGCGCTTTCCGTAGGAGGTGACGGCACGTTCCTTACCAGCGCAGCTGCTATCGGTAACAAGAATATCCCGATCTTGGGCGTTAACTGCGGTCACCTGGGCTTCTTGGCGGAAGTGCAGACCCAAAATGTAGATGAGATACTACAACAACTGGTCGCCGGCGAATACACCATTGAGCGCCGCCACCTGCTTTCCCTTACTATCTTGGACAAGGAAGGTAACAAACGCGACGATTTGGTGATGGCGCCCAATGCGCTCAACGAAATCGCCATCCTCAAACAAGGTTTGACGAACATGCTAACCATTGAGACGAAGGTTAATGGCGAGTTGCTGCACACCTACCACTCCGACGGCCTGATCATCGCTACGCCGACGGGCAGTACGGCGTACAACCTCTCTATCGGAGGACCTATTGTAGTACCGCAGAGCCGCGGAATCATCCTCACACCTATTGCACCGCACAGCCTGACGGTACGCCCGATTGTCATGCCGGACGATTGGAAGTTTGACATCCGGGTTAGCAGCCGTTACGATGCGTACATGGTTTCTGTTGACGGGCGTAGTCAGAGTTTGAGCACCGACATGAGCCTGCATATCGAGCGCGCACCGTACACCGTGAAGGTCGTACAAATAGGTGATAACAGTTTCCTCAAGAGTTTGCGGACCAAATTAAATTGGGGTATATAATCTTCAAATTTTCAAATTGTCAAATGCTATTTAATTATATCGTTTGGGATGTGGACCCGATTCTGATTCATTTCGGAGACGGAGGAATACGGTGGTACGGTCTCTTGTGGGCTATCGGCCTGTATATCTGCTGGGCGGTAAACGAGCGGATGTACAAGAAAGAGAATTGCCCTGCCGAATGGGCGGACCAACTCTTTTTCTGGATGGCGGCAGGCGTTATTATCGGTGCACGGTTAGGGCATTGCTGGTTCTATGAATGGCACCAATACGGTGAGCCGTGGCATCTCTTCGGATGGGAGTTCACATACCGCAATCCGTATATAGAGAACCCGCTCCGGCTTCTCAAGATTTGGGAGGGCGGACTGAGCAGTCACGGTGGAGCAATAGGACTGATCACCGCCGCTGTTCTGCTCAACAAATACAAGTTCAGCCGGTACCCGCAGTTCGGCACCTCGTGGCTCTGGATTCTCGACCGGCTCTGCGTCGGTGTCTGCTTCACGGCGATGCTCATCCGTCTGGGCAACCTCTTCAACAGTGAGATCTACGGCGGTCCGACTGACCTGCCATGGGGTTTTATCTTCGTCCGTGACGGACAGACCGTTCCCTGCCACCCGACTCAGATTTACGAGATGCTCTATTGCTTCGTAGCCCTGCTTGTCACATGGCCGATGTACTGGTACACGGACGCACGGCGGCGCGAAGGATTATTGCTCGGCGTGTTCCTCGAAATCGTTTTCTTCACGCGCTTCATGCTGGAGTTTATCAAGAACGATCAGGAGGCTTTTGAGGCAGGACACCTTCTCAACATGGGTCAACTGCTCAGTATTCCGTTTATCCTCTTAGGCGCGTACCTTATTATCCGCGCGTACAGGAGACCGCTCAGCCCGGTCATAGAGAAACAGCCCAAGAGTCTGGACCCCAAATACCAAAACAAATGACAAAGAAAGATCTTAGAATAGTCTATTTAGGTACGCCGGAATTTGCGGCGGAGAGTCTTCGGGCGTTGGTAGAAGGCGGCTATAACGTAGTAGCTGTGGTTACGATGCCGGATAAGCCGGCAGGGCGAGGACACCAGCTGCAATATTCCGACGTAAAGAAATATGCGTTGGAAGCCGGTCTGCCTATTCTCCAGCCGGAGAAACTGAAGGACGAAGCATTCCTCGAGGAACTGCGTTCGTACCATGCTGACTTGCAGATTGTCGTGGCGTTCCGTATGTTGCCGGAGGTCGTTTGGGCAATGCCGCGGCTGGGCACGTTCAATCTGCACGCCTCGCTATTACCCCAATACCGCGGTGCAGCGCCGATCAATTGGGCGGTCATGAACGGCGATAAAGAGACGGGAGCCACCACCTTCCTGCTCAAGCACGAGATAGACACCGGTAACATGATACTCCAGGAGCGCATACCGATCGGCGAGGACGAAAACGTAGGTTCGGTACACGACCGGCTCATGGCGTTAGGAGCCTCCATGGTCACCCGTACGGTGGATCTCATCATCGATTGCGAGAACAAAGGCATCGCCCTTCCAACCACGCCGCAACCCGAGTTGGCGGAGATGCGTCCTGCTCCCAAGATCTTCAAAGAGGATTGCGAAATCCGGTTTGCCGAAAAGACCGCCGAAGAGGTCCATAATTTCGTCCGCGGTCTGAGTCCCTACCCTGCCGCATGGGCGAACCTCACGATTCACGGACAGCGGTTTGAGAACGTGAAGATCTACCAAGTAAAGGTACAAAGGGACAATGTACAAAGTACAAAGGAGATTGTTATCCCTTGTCGGGAAGGAGCAGTGCAGATTTTGGAACTTCAGGTTCCCGGTAAGAAACGCATGGATATCAAATCTTTTCTCAATGGTTTACACGGATGATTGATTATTTAGGGCTGATAGACAAGTATTACGGCGATTCGCCGGAGTTAAGACACGTGCTGGTTACCCATAGCCGGCAGGTAGCCGACCGTGCCCTGCAGATTGTGGATGCCCATCCCCAGTGGACGAAGCAAGGGTTGGTGGACCGCGAGTTTGTAGAGGAGGCGGCAATGCTGCACGATATAGGAATCATCTTCTGCTCCGCGCCGAAAATTTATTGCAACGGTCCGCATAAGTACATTGAGCACGGCTATCTGGGCGCGGAGTTGTTGCGTTCCGAGGGGCTCCCCAAACATGCCTTGGTAGCCGAGCGGCACACCGGTACCGGCATTACCATTGAGCAGATCGAGCGCGAAGAACTGCCCATTCCCGAACGCGATTATTGTCCCCAGAGCCTTGAGGAGAAAATCATCTGCTACGCCGACAAGTTCTATTCCAAAAGCCACCTCGGCGAAGAGGTGTCGTTGGACAAAATCAAATACAACATCTGGAAATACGGCCACGAGGGCTACCTGCGCTGGCTGGAGTTGGAGAAACTCTGTAACTAAGTTCTACCTGAATCTGTGGTTAAATCCGATGGAGATCAGTTCGCGGAACTGTATCCGCGGTTTGGTTTCGCCGTCCTTTATGACTGAGGTGTCGTACCGCGGGTGTAGCATCACACGGGCGGAGAGCCAGCGGTTGATGATGAAGTCGCAGTTCACCTCCAGATCCAACTCCACATGGCGGTAGTTGGTGTACATATAAAACTTGGTCTCCAACTGCACCTCGCGCACGGGTTTCCATAGATATTCCACGCGCACGGACGAACCGATGTTATGCTGCGTCCGTTGCCCTGCTTCCAGACCATAATCCGTACTCTTTACCTTTGCGGTATCTGCGATATGAATCACCTTGTACGAAACCGGCGAGACGGAGACGGACAGGCCTTTCACCGGCTTGTAGTCTATACCCACTCCGGCATTGAAACGGAAAGGTGAGAACGGCGCCGCCTTCAGTTCCATCGAGTTGGATTTATAGGTCGGGAAGAGGCGCGTCTCTATCTCCGCGGAGACGGAGGTAAAGAGCGTGGGGATGATCCGCAGGTTGGCTTTCGAATAAATACGGAAGAGGTCGTCCGTTGTGTTCATCTTGTGCAGACTGTCGGCGGAGACGGTCGAGCCGCCAATGCGCCATTCGCCGAAGTTCTCCCATGTAAACCGGTCGGTGATATAACTGGCTTGTCCTTTGGCGATACCCAATGCCGCGAAGGACGACGAGCCGCCCTGGTACCAGTTGTCGGTCACGTAGTTCTGGGTGATTTGCGCCATGAGTGTCGCCTCGCGCCGCCAAGGCGACTTCATTGCCCGGATGGCTTCCAGCACATCGTTGCGGTCCTCCACCTCATCTTTCACCCACGATTTTTCGATGGAGATAGCCGGCACTTTCTCAATCGACTGAACCGTCAGTTCGGCGTTAGCCAGCCTGAGCGAATCGATCTCCGCTTTCTCGCGTTGGAGCGAGTCGAGCCGCATCAACTCCGCGAGGGTCAGCGTATCGGTTGTGTCGTTGGCATGGATTGCCTGGCTCTGCCGGGACACAAGATCAAGCAACACCCCGTCCATCTCGACCGTCCGTTGCTGGTCAGCGAGTTTGAAGGTGTCGGTATATAATTGTTGCGCCGTCAAATTCATGGCGGCGCATACAAATAACAGTATAGTCAATAACTTCTTCAAATTATCAAATCCCTGCTACGCCGGCACGTCCGTGGCACTGTTTGTATTTCTTGCCGCTTCCGCAGGGACAAGGATCGTTCGGCCTCGGTTTCTTGTCCACATGAATCGGCTCGGGACGGGCGTTCTCACGGGTGTCGCGACCTGCCGCTTGCGCTGCGCCGGAAGCCTGAGCCGCCTGCTGTACCGCGTCTTTCTGCGTGCGGTAACGGCTGTAATCCATGCGGCGTTGCTGCTGTGCCTGCTGCACGTGGTCCGGTTCGGTCATATGAATCTGGCCGCGGAGCAGGATAGAGATAGCACGGCGGTTGAGGTTGTCCAGCATTGCCTTGAAGATATTGAACGACTCCAGCTTGTAGATCAACAGCGGGTCTTTCTGCTCGTACGAAGCGTTCTGGACGCTCTGCTTGAGGTCGTCCAACTGACGGAGGTGCTCTTTCCACTCATCGTCGATGACGTAGAGCAACATTCGTTTCTCGAACTCCTTCACCACCTCTTTGCAGTGGCTCTCTGCCGCCGCTTTGAGGTTGACGGCGATGTTATAGACCTTCTTGCCGTCGGTCAGCGGCATGAGGATATTCTCGTACATCTGTCCTTTCGTCTCATAGATATATTGGATCTGCGGATCGGCTATCTGCGTCAGTTTGTCCATACGGCGTTTGAAGCTCTCCAGAGCCGCCTCAGCCAGCTGCTCGCTCAACTCGGCACGACGACCGCGGTTGAACGCTTCTTCGTCGAACGGCATCTCGATGGCGAACACCTGCATCACGTCGAACTTGAGTCCCTCGTAGTCGTTGGCGGACTTGGCGTCATTGAGGATATTCTCCGCGGTCTCGTAGATCATGTTCGTGATATCCACGCCGATACGCTCTCCCATGAGCGCGTGGCGGCGTTTGGCGTAGATGAGATTACGCTGCTGGTTCATCACGTCGTCGTACTCGATGAGGCGCTTACGGATACCGAAGTTGTTCTCCTCCACTTTCTTCTGCGCCCGCTCGATGGACGAGGAGATCATGGAGTGCTCGATCATCTCGCCTTCCTCGAATCCCATCTTGTCCATCACGGAAGCTATCCGCTCGGAGCCGAACATACGCATCAGGTCGTCCTCCAGCGATACGTAGAACACGGAGCTACCCGGGTCGCCCTGACGTCCGGCACGTCCGCGGAGCTGCCTGTCCACACGCCGGCTCTCGTGACGCTCGGTACCGATAATCGCCAGACCGCCGGCTGCTTTCACCTCGTCCGTCAGTTTGATATCCGTACCACGACCTGCCATGTTGGTGGCGATGGTCACGACGCCCGTACGACCTGCCTCGGCGACTATCTGCGCCTCTTGCTGATGCAGCTTCGCGTTAAGCACATTATGCTTGATCTTACGGAGCGTCAGCATGCGGCTCAGGAGCTCGGATATCTCGACAGAGGTTGTACCCACGAGCACCGGACGACCCTGGTTCACCATGTTTACGATCTCGTCTATCACAGCGTTGTATTTCTCGCGCTTGGTGCGATAGATACGGTCGTTCATGTCGATACGGGCGATCGGTTTGTTGGTCGGGATGACCACTACGTCCAGTTTGTAGATATTCCAGAACTCGCCTGCCTCGGTCTCTGCGGTACCGGTCATACCGGAGAGCTTGTTGTACATACGGAAGTAGTTCTGGAGCGTGATGGTCGCAAAGGTCTGGGTGGCGCCCTCCACCTTCACGTTCTCCTTCGCCTCGACAGCCTGGTGCAGACCGTCCGACCAGCGGCGGCCCTCCATGATACGGCCCGTCTGCTCATCGACGATCTTCACCTCGCCGCCGTCGATGATGTAATCGACGTCTTTCTCGAAGAGCGTATAGGCTTTGAGCAGCTGGTGTACGGTGTGTACGCGCTCGGACTTGATACTGTAGTTGGTCAGAATATCGTCTTTCTTCTGCTGTTTCTCCTCGGCTGACAAACCGGCTTCGTGCTCCAACTCCGCCATCTCGCTTCCGACGTCCGGCAGAACGAAGAAGTTCGGGTCGTCGGTCGAACCGGTCAGGGCGTCTATACCCTTGTCGGTCAGCTCGATGGACTTGTTCTTCTCGTCGATCACGAAATAGAGTTCGTCGGTGGCGATGTGCATGTTCTTCTCGTTCTCCTGGAGGTAGAACTCCTCCGTTTTCTGCAGCCGCACTTTGATGCCCGGCTCGGAGAGGTATTTGATGAGGGCTTTCGATTTCGGCATACCCTTGAACGAACGGAAGAGCGCCAGTTCGCCGGCTTCTTTCTCTTTCTCGTCGGACGAAGCCATCTTCGCTTTCGCCTCTGCCAAGAGCTTGGTGGTCAAGGTCGTCTGCTGACGGACGAGGTTCGCCACTCGGTCCTTGTATTCATCGAACATCTGATCCTCGCCGCGGGGCACCGGACCGGAGATGATGAGCGGCGTACGGGCGTCGTCGATCAGAACGGAGTCCACCTCATCGACGATGGCGAAGTTATGTCCGCGCTGCACGAGGTCCAGAGGACTGATCGCCATGTTGTCACGCAGGTAGTCAAAACCGAACTCATTGTTCGTACCGAACGTGATATCGCAGGCATACGCCTTACGACGCTCGTCCGAGTTCGGGCGGTGCTTGTCGATACAATCGACCGTCAGACCGAGGAACATGTATATGGGTCCGTTCCACTCGGAGTCACGTTTGGCGAGGTAGTCGTTCACGGTCACCACGTGCACACCCTCGTGGGTCAGGGCGTTCAGATAGACAGGGAGCGTAGCCACAAGGGTCTTACCCTCACCGGTAGCCATCTCGGCGATCGATCCGCGCTGCTCCTTGTCGTTCTTGACGGCTCCGTGGAGCACCACGCCGCCGAACAGCTGCACGTCGTAGTGCACCATGTTCCACGTGATCTCGTTGCCGCCCGCCATCCAGTGGTTGTGATAGACGGCTTTGTCGCCCTCTATCTCGATGAAATCAAACCGCGGGTCAGCCGCTAAGTTACGGTCCAGCTCGGTTGCCGTCACCTCGATGCGCTCGTTCTCCGTGAACCGGCGGGCGGTCGATTTGACGATGGCGAACGCCTCCGGAAGCATCTCCGTCAGTTTCACCTCGTAGATATCCTTGATCTCCTTCTCGAGTCTGTCCACCTCGTTGTAGATCTTCTCGCGTTTCTCAATCGGCGTACCTTCAATCGACGCTTTGAGTTCCGCAATACGGGCTTTTTGACCCGCCACAGCTTCCTGCAGCTCGTCCATCAGCGCCTGCGAGCGGGCACGCAGTTCATCGTGCGAGAGCTTGTCGATGGTCTCATACGCCGCCTTCACTTTGTCCACATACGGCTGTATGGCGCGCATGTCTTTCTGCGCCTTGTTGCCGAACAGTTTGGTAATAATCTCAATAAAATTCATATCTCGTTTTCTTTTTTTCTTTTTTATTTATTATATATAACAGGGTGTCCCTGCTGAACGCGCACAAAATTCGTGCAAAGGTACAACAAAAAATCGACATATGCAAGCGCATATGAAGAAAAATTTATTTTTCTGCAAGGGGAAAGGCATTTTTTTTGCAAAAGAAGCGATTTTATCGCGTGTATGAGGGCGCAGAGTGCCTATTGGGAGCTACACATTGGAATATATCGGTATATGGGAGAAAGTAAACAATCCCGATTTTAATTATGGCGAATTCGCCACAATTAGAAATAATGCAGGTTTGAATAACTTCAAAATCAGTGTCAAAGAGTTTGTTGAGCGCACGGGTGCTATCTGCTTGCAGGCAGATGTCCGAAATTATCGTGCCCTTGCGGCTAAGAAGTACCACGGTACAGACTCCCATATACGTACAGGCATAAAAAAAGCACCCCGAAGGGTGCCTTCCGATCAGCCTTAGTGCGCTGCATCGTACTCCTGCCCGCAGACCTTCCAGAGGTAGGCGCGCATGGTTTTCTTGCCGTTGGCAAGATCTTTCTGCGCTGCGAAAGCCTCCTGGTCCTGCGTCATCTTGTTGAGGTCCTTGGCACGGAGCTTGACGGCTTGTGCCACCTCGGTGAAACGCAGACGTGCTGCCTCTTCGAGGGCAGACAGCGGCGTGGTGCGGTCGTAGGTGCCGGCTTCACGAACGTACAGACGCGTACAAGCGGGATTCTCGGACGCTGCGGTGCGGTGAGTACCAATCAGGTACGTACCACATTGGTGACCGTCTTTTACTTTCGGTTTAGCAAGGCTACCCTGCACATAGTCGATACCGGTAGCGTATTTAACTTTACCCATATTCGTTGCGGTGATCATAACTCCTCACCGCTTGGAGGAAAAAAAAGTGAGTAAGTACAGGCTCTTTCTTTATAATCGCGAGCCGTTTGCGATTTACTTTTTGTGACCTTGGTACTCCTCTTCGCGGGCAACCCCCTCGTATATGTACCAAAACTCCGTTTTAGTAGTAAATACTCGGGGCAGCTCCGCTCTCCCCAAGGATTAAAAATCCTCGGGGGCCCCATTATTTCCTCCGAGTACCTTGGTACTCTTCGGTGGTTTTGGTAGAAATCGTGGTGGTCGTCTTGGTGGAGTCGTCCTGCTGCACGTAGGTGGAGGTGGTGGAGATGGTTCTCCAAGCCTTGCAACTACTGACGCCGATTGTTACGGCTCCGAGGATGACCGCGCTAAGAAGCATAACGGTCAATGATTTCGATTTGTGCTTTTTCATCTTCGTTTTCCAATTGGTTAAACAATATATTTATATTTGACATACCCGCCAAATCAAGCAGAATACATCCTTTCGAGTGTTCGGGTATCGTTCCGCGGTGTATGCGGATGCCCTCGCGGTCGGGCACGTTCTCGATGAGCGGTAGGAACTTTTTGAAGCGCGGTGACCACGTTCTCTCAACGGGGTATGTCCCTGCCGGAATGAGGTAGTCGGCGTTTTCAAGAGAGGGCATTGAAAAGGTCTCCAATGCATATTCGCGGTTTCTCATCTCAAAGGTGAGTTGACCATAAACGGCTTTGCCTTCACGGCGGTTTCTTATAAGCGTAATCTTTCTCATTTGCGGTACTTATATACATAGTCGATACCAAACAACGCTCCTGCAAAGGTGGCAACCTCTCCAAATCCGATGAGGAGGGACTCGTGGATCTGTCCGTGCGGCTCAATAAAGACCCCGCAAAAGAGGAGAACCAACCCGCCCAAGGAGAGGATAGCGGCAGTGAGGAGTTGTATGTATCTGTTTTCTTTCATATATCTTTTGCGTTTTTTTCTTCTCCCCCTTCAGGGGGTCGGGGGGTGTTGGGGGCCCCGCAAATTTTAATTTGTGGGGAGAGCGGAGGCAATGGTCGCACCTACGATTTAGCGGAGCGGTATCGTTTTTGCGATCCATTTGCCGAACGCGAGTGCAAAGGTAGTACAAAAAAACGGGGTGGACAATAGAGCCACCCTGTTTTCGTTTTAAATCACATAGTTTTCTAATCGTGCAGGAGATCATAGCCGGCATAGCGTGAGAAATGTGCGGCTTCTCCGAGTGTGAGCCAGTATTCGCCGTCGCTTTTTTTTCTGGTGTTCAGTAGTTGTCGCGACACCTTTCCGTACTTGCTTATCCAACCGTACATGAGTGTCTGAAAACCTTTCTCCCCGCAGGGGTAGTGGATAGCCCTTTCAAGTCGCGCGATGAGAAAGGGGAAAGTAATTGCATATTTGTTCATAGATTGTACCTTTCTTTGAATTTCATTACTTGTTGGGCATTGAAGACCGCGGGGTAGTCCTCGGGGTATTTCGTCATCCCGTAGAGCGGCGTTGTGCATCGTGCTTCCCGCAGAGCCTGCCGAAACTCTTTTGCCGAGAGACGGATGTCGGCGATGTGCAGTTTCGATTGTGCGAGGATGGCACAGGTGAGAATGAAACGTAGGTGACCATCGGGAGGTACATCCCATCTGGAACGCTGGGAGTAGTAGCGATATTTCACGTCCTTGCGAGACCACCGGCTTACGATGAAGTAGCCGAAGCCCCTTCCGAGTGAGCCTGTAAGGGACTCGCATTGTTTAGACAAGATAATTTCCATAATAAATTTCGTTTTATAAATCGGTCACAGGTAATAAGTAGGTAATAAGTAGGCAATAAGTCCGTTTTAACCCCGCTGGGGTTAGTTGGCTAAGTCGTTAGCGTAGAAACGAGCGATAACGTAACCTCGGAGGGTATTGTATTTCTTGCCGTTATAGCAGTAATTCGCGCTTTTCCACGGCTTATAATACGCCATCCTCTGTTCCTCGGAGAGGTTTTTGTAATACGTTGCAGCCTCAGAGAAGCGGTTACGAGCAGCTATCTCATTTTCGGAGAGAGGGGTTGAGCGTTCCTGTCGACGCATTAGATAGACGCGTGTCTCGGGTTTGCTACCTCGGTTAACGGACGGTTTGCTGAAGGTCTTAAAGACGATACGAGTGCCATTCTTTTGTTTCATAGAGCCGGAGATGGACTCAATTCCGGGCATTAAAGTACATTTCATAATAAATTAAATTTTATGCGGTATACCGCGTATTAAACATTAAAATCGTTTGTGGATTTTTGCGGAGGGAGAGCACCGCAGGTAAACAGCCCTTTACCAATCGCGGACCCATTCGAGTCCGAAGAGCTCCATGGTGGCGCGGTGGCAGAGTTTGTAGGCACCGTTGTAGCGGACTTGGACAATGTCGCCGGATTCATCGCCCCGGAGGAAGACCGGTTGCGGTTCTTCGTGATTGTTGAGATAAAAGAACGGATTTCGCTCCTCGGTAAAGGTTCCGTTCATCTGGTGGTCGGTTAACTCTTTCATAATCGCTTGTTTCTTTGCGCGCGAGAAAGTCGTACTCTCCCAAAGTCGTCGGCAGGCATTCTCGCGATTTAACATATCGTTAGGCACGGAGAACTTGATCCAAAAATCCATAAAATCCAAATTTTCCTCCGTCTTCATTTCTTCTGTACGCGCGTCGTGCGCGGGAGAAGATAGTTGATTTTCGTTCATATTATTATTTATAGGGGGATTATTAAGGGGGAGGACATTTTGTCCATCGTTAGGGACATTTTGTCCATCGGTCGGGACAATTTGTCCCACGGTAAACAATTTATCCTCGCGCGTCTCTATTAACCCCAAAGTTATTAATTTTTGCACGGCTCTATTAGCCGTTTTGTACGACATGACGAAAGGCATAGCGGCGGCGAGTTCGCGGTAATTGCCGTACCATCCTCTGCCTGCGCGTGTGCATTTGAGGATAGCGGCAAAGATACACGCCTCATTGGCATTGAGGTTGTGACCGGCAATGTATTTTTCGTCAAGAAGTAGTCGCATAATGCGTTTGAGATAAATATATAGCTTGTATTTATTTTGCTTGGATTTTTATAAAAAAGATACAAGCTATAAAGGGGACAAGCTATAAAAAAGATACAAGCTAAAAATTAAAGTACGCATCTATTTAGAGGTCAGTGTCCCCCCGCTCGATGAAGGGGTCATAGTACTTATGAGGTTCATCGAGCGGGTCGAGAGGACGCGGGGAATGACGCGGGTATTGACGCGGGTGTTTAGCGGATTTGGAAGCGGAGTTCATACTTGATGGATTCGCTGTTGGGGTACGCTAACTCGAGGTTGCGTGAGGTCATCTTGAGTTCCTCTTCGGTCTTCTTGACCTGCTTCTTGAGCCACTCGATGTGCTCCAGCTGTGAGCAATAGATGTCGATGAGGGTGTCTTTGATCTGGTGGTTCTTCTCCCATTGGCATACTTTCTCCTTGTAGAGTCGTATGGTAGCGCCCTCATAGGGCATATCCTTTCCGACTTCCCATTTCTGTGCTTTGTAGAGTGCGAGCGCTTCGGTTTTCGCTTGCTCGCGGAGCTCAGCGGCACGGGCTTTGTCCTTGCGTGCACGGTTGGTTACTTCGATCAGTTCTTTGATGGCCTCACATGCCATCGTGTCATTGTTTTTGTTCATTGTTTTGAAAGTTTGGTGCTTGGGCTTGTATGTGAGTGGCCACTCCTGTACGTACGAGCCACACAAACTTTCGCGGGTTAATAAATAGTGTTCTTGGATCCACTGATTAACCTGATTAAACAGATCTTTCGAAATCCGGTGCAAAGGTAGAGGTTTTTTTGTCGCCTGCGAGGGACAAATGTCGATTTTTTTGTCGAATTTGTCGAATAGTTGTCGAATTTGTCGAATAGGCAAAAAAAGCGGCCATAAAGGTCGCTAATATCAAAAAAGGAACAGGCTGGATGAGTCTGTTCCTTTTTTTGAATTAAGATTTAATGTAGCGTGAAGAAGGACGAGTGCTTATTTTACTTTTTAGCCATCGGTAGCCCTATTAACGGACTTCGCGTCCGTCTATGCTATAAACCTTCTCTCCGCGGAGGATGAAGATTTGGCCGTCACGAACAATCTTTGTACATTGTACATTGTTCCCTTGTACATCTTCGATGCCTTGCGGAGCCTCAGATTGACCTTGGATGTCGAACTCCTGCCAATAGGTGTCATCCTCATAAGCAGAAACAGCCTCATCCGGCACATAGACCGGAATCTGGCGCTTCACATCGAAGAAGGTCTTGGCTTGAATAGAAGGAGGCGTAACGGAATTGACAGTAATCTTCTGCAGTTTGGCGCAGAGTGCAAAAGTATTATCTCCGATAGTCTGTACTGACGACGGCAGAACCATCTCTTCCAGATACGTACAGCCATAGAAAGCTCCATCGCCGATTTCTTCTACACCCTCGGGGATCTCGAGGTTCTGGAGCTCGTGTGCGTTATAGAAAGCCCAGTTGCCGATGCGGCGGAGTTGGCTGGCAGAGGCTGCAGGCGCATTGAATCGTCCGGGAGCGCCGGCTGACGAGCCACCAAAAGTGATGGACTTGATACTACGGCAATCCTCAAAGGCTGATTGCTCGATTTCTTCTACCGAAGCAGGGATGTCGATGGATTGCAGGTTCTTGCAACCGGCTACCATCATATAACCTACTTTTTGCAGACCTTCCGGCAATACCAATTGTTGCAGGTTATAGTAACCTTTGAAGGCCTCGTCCGCAAACTCCGTGTTCGTTGCGCCTGACACATCCAAAGTCTGGAGAGTCTTGTAAGAGCGGTTGATGAACAATAACGCATTTTCCGTTAACTCGCCGCCATTGACTGTTACATGGTTTAATGTTCTTGTGTAATATGGCCAGTAATTTTCCTGACGATCAAAGAATACCGCAGGTCCCTCCACAGAGGTCAAACCGTAGCATTCATAGAAAGCACTACCTCCAATGCTGGTGACGCTATTGCCAATCGTCACAGAGGTCAAACCGCTGCAACCTTCGAAAGCACTACTTCCAATGCTTGTGACGCTATTGGGAATCGTCACAGAGGTCAAACTGCTGCAACCATCGAAAGCATGATCTCCAATGCTGGTGACGGTATAAGTAATCTCATCATAGGTCACAGAAGCAGGGATAATAATGTCACCGGAGTAGTTGCCGCCATATTGATACGTCACTCCAGCCGTTTGGTTGGTGGCATCAAGGTTGTAATACAAATCGCCGATTTGGACTCTTTTATAGTCCCAAGCAAACATGGTTCCTACGCTGGCTGCTACAGCGAGCAATAGGGTAAAGAGTTTTTTCATAATTGTATTTGTTTATTATTAAAAAGGAACAGGCTTAGATATTCCGGCTGATGTTTTTGCCGAGGGATTTGTCGTCCACAAACCAGCCGAACTCCTTCGTGAGGAGGACGCATAGTTCTTTGCGGTTGTGATGGGAGCAATAATCTTTGAAAGACTCGTCGTATCGCTTGCGCTCCTCGATATAGAGCCGCACGCCGTTATAGTCGCCTTCCCGCGGGATAGGCGGCGTATATGTTTTTTCTGTGGGCGATTCTTCACAGGTGGGGATGTCCGGATCAGCGGACGTAACGGACGAAGGCGATGCCGGGTATTGGTTGATCGTTACCGGACCATTATAGATAGTACCTTGATTATTATCTTGCTTATACTGTGTGCCGATAATTTGTGTGTATTTCTCTTCCATAGAAGTAATGGTGTTTTCGAGTGTTGCTATTTGTTGGGATTGTTGGGCGATGAGTTCGTCTTTCTCGCGGAGTTGTGTGGCGAGTGAGGGGATATCGATGAGGAAATCCTCCTCGGCAAAGCGTTCTTCCGCGGTACGTATGAAGCGCTCATAGAGGGTCACTCCTTCCTCAAAATCCTCACTGCGGTCTTCGAGGATAAGGTTTCGGCAGCTTTTTGCGCGTAAGCCGTCTGTTCGTTTGAGCATCGCAGCGAGCACGATGATGGCGAGGAAGGCGAGTTGGCGGTCTTTGCCGACGGAGGCGTATGCGAGGACGTCGTACTCCGTCTGGTCGCCGGAGCAGGTAGTCTCGAACATATAAGCGGCGAGGTAGTGAGCAGCGTTCATGACGCATACCACGGGAATGTCGATATTGCGGTTGTTGCTCCAGAAGTGCATCTGCATAGCGTGTAGTCCGTCGATGAAAATATCATCGCCGGGGAAATCGTAACAGAGTTCGGATTCGGAGCTTCTGTCGCGGTAGTAGTCGCTATGTGTCAGACGCGGGTGCGGACGCATAAATTCATATAGCCATTATCGTGTGAAAATCCAACAATTTCCGGTGCAAAGGTACGAAAAATAATTGAAAATGAAAAATGAAAAATGAAAAATGAAAAAAAGCACACATTATTATAGGAAAATTGCACGCGCGCTTGCGTATGTCAAAAAAAAGCAGTAAATTTGCAGCCCGATAATACAAAATGATACAATTATGTTACAGATTGGTGACAAAATGCCGGCGTTCAGGGCGCTGGACGAGACAGGAAAAGAAGTGACGGAGAAAGACTTGAGCGGCAAGAAAACCGTGATTTATTTCTACCCCAAGGACTCCACTCCGGGGTGCACCTCGGAGGCTTGTAATATCCGCGACAACTACCATGCCTTTCTGGCGCAAGGCTACCAAGTGTTCGGCGTCAGCAAGGACTCCGTGGCTTCGCATGTCAAGTTCAAGGAGAAATATGCACTGCCCTTCCCGCTGCTGAGCGACCCGAGTACCGAGATGCTGCAATCGTTCGGCGCATGGGGCGAGAAAAAAAACTACGGCAAGGTATCCATGGGCACCCTGCGTAAGACTTTTATCTTTGACGAAAACGGCATTCTGGTGCGCATCATCGAAAAAGTGGATACCAAAAACCACACAGCACAAGTGCTGGAATAAATTACGAATTATGGAAAATTTAGTACAGACGATTGAAGACCTGTTGGTAGGTCTGTTCGCCGGGATGTCAGGTCTGGCGATTGGGATGATCAGTATTTTTTGCGGGCTGTTGGCACTGCTGCTGGTGTATTTCTTCCGCATCCACATAGCTTACCGCATGGCGGTGAACAGGCACCGCGACCCGTTAGGATGGGCGTTGCTGTCGTTCTTCGTGTCGCCGATACTGACATGGATCATTCTGCTGATTGCAGGAGACGCAAGATAAGGTTCTATTATGAAAAAACGATTGGGTATAAGTCTGGTAGCGGCACTGAGTGTGCTGAGTTGTTTTGCGGCGTTACCGGAGGTGACGCTGCGCAGTATGGACGGCAAAGAGGTCAATGTATCGACGCTCGGCGTGAGCGGCAAACCGGTGATTATCTCGTTCTTCGCTACGTGGTGCAAGCCCTGCATGCGCGAACTCAAAGCCATCGACGAACTTTACGCCGACTGGCAGGACGAGACGGGCGTGGAGATGTACGTGGTGTCGATTGACCAAGGGCAGGATGTGCAGAAAGTGGCACCGCTGGTGAACGGCTACGGATGGGAGTACAAGGTGCTGCTCGACCCCAACGGAAACCTCAAACGGGCGATGAACGTGCAGAACGTGCCGCACCTCTTCGTGGTGGACGGCAAAGGCAAAATCGTCTATCAGCACACCGGTTACACGCCGGGAGACGAGGAGGAGATAAGGAAGCGTTTATAATGCACAATGCACAATTCACAATTCACAATTTACAATTAAAAATTATCTCTTCATAGGGTTATTGCTGGTTGGAGCGATGGGCGCGAAGGCGGCTGAAGGGGACACCGTGTTTGTGAGCGGTGGGATTCAGCATGACGGTTTGCTCGACTGGAGTCCCGTGCGGTACCACAGCAACAGTTACCTCGACCTCAGCCTGCATTGGCAGAGGGATGAGAGGCGAAAGGCGAAGGGTTATGGGCGAATGGACGAGGGGCGAAAGGAGAGTACTTTCCGGGAGTTGCGGGCAACGACGCGGTTGGAACTGACCCAATGGCCGATGCCCGGGTACGAGAGTGATTTCGGCGGGTACGGAATGAGTCATCTGAGCATAGCCGCAGCCTTCACATGGGGCGAGATCACCGTGGGCGATGTGTACGGTCAGTTCGGTTCGGGTCTCATCCTGAGTCTCTACGAGGATCGCGCGCTCGGTATAGACGGTGCGCTGCGGGGTGCAAAGATTGCCGCAGAGCCGTACAAAGGTATTCGTCTGACCGCCCTCGGTGGCAAACAGAGACGGTATTGGGGATGCTATCAGGACAAAGCCTTCGGCTGGAACTACACCCAAGACGCCGCCCTCGGAGGAGACGTAGAGGTGGACCTCTTCGAGGTAATTACAATTCACAATTCACAAATCACAATTCACAATGACTGGGGATGGACGATTGGCGGCAGTTATGTATCCAAATACGAGGCGGCGGACACCATCCTCACGCCTGTCAGCGGACAGATGTACAGGTACAACCTGCCGCGGTGGATCGGCGCCGGAGACGTGCGCACGGAGTTGCGGTACAAGGGTTTCCGGTTCTTAGCCGAGTATGCGCGCAAGGCCAATGACCCGACGGTGGAGAACCAGTTCAGTTACCGGGACGGCGAGGCACTGCTGCTGAGCGCGAGTTATTCGCAGAAAGGATTGGCGGTGCTCCTTCAAGCCAAACGGTCGGACAACATGAGTTTCCGGTCGGAGCGCTTGCGTACCGGTCTGGCAGGCAGACTCAACCACATGCCGGCTTTCGCGCAACAACACACGTACGCTTTGGCGGCACTCTACCCTTACGCCACGCAGTACGCCGGCGGCGAATGGGCGTTTCAGGGAGAGGTGCGTTATACCTGGGCACGAAAGACGAAGATGGGCGGTCGTTATGGCACCTCGCTCAAACTGAGCGCCGCACATATACGGGGACTCCGCGAAGAAGGCAGCTGGGCAATCGACACCCGCACGGAAGGCGAGTACTACACCGACGTGAACCTGGAACTCAACAAACGGATCACCAAACGGTGGTGGCTCAACGGAATGCTGATGTACCAGACCTACAACCGGCAGTTATTGGAAGGGCACGGCGAACTCGTACGGTCGGGCATTGCGGTCGTGGACACACGCGTGCAAGTGAATAAGGATATATCCATGCGCGGAGAGTTGCAGTATCTCTACACCCCGCATTACCAGGGGCAATGGGTTTTTGCGCTCTGCGAACTGAGTCTCTACCGCTACGTGACGCTCAGCGGGCAATGGATGTACAACATTGGCGGGGCGGCGGAGAGTACCCACGAACATTACTACACCGCCTTGGCGACCTTTACCTACGGCGCACACCGCGCGAGTGCCGGTTATACAAAGACACGCGAGGGTTTTAACTGTTCCGGCGGCGTGTGCCGGTACGTGCCGAAGATGGAAGGTGTAACGCTGAACTACTCGTTCAGTTTTTAATCTCAATTGTCAATTATCAACTTGAAAAGGATAACATACATAGTATTGGCGGCAGTGCTGTTCGCGTCCTGCGAGGTGATCAGAGAGGAGGACCGGCTGATTCCGGTGCCGGTGGATATGAGCAGCGGGCGGAAGCACGTACTGTTGGAGTTCACGGGCTTCCGGTGCGTCAATTGTCCGACCGCCGCAGCCCGGGCACAGAGCCTGCTCTCGCTGTACGGCGAAGGACTGATTGTTATATCCCTTCACCCGGCATCCAACCCCTTCACGCAAGGGCTCTACGACTACACCTGCCCTGCGGCAGACACCATATACCGGTTTATGGGCGGCAATGCCTCTACCCCATTCCCGACAGGCAACATAGACATGGCGAAAAGCAACGGAAACTATTTCTTCGACCCCGCCGAATGGGGCGGTCTGCTCCACACGGCGATGAACGACAGTGCCGCTCCGTCGCTGAGCATCGAAGCGAAGACAGACACCCTCACGCGGCAGATGGAAGCCACGGCTACGATCATCGCCGATGAAGGCGTGGAGATGCGGCTGGCGGTGTGGGTGACGGAAGACAGCATAAGCGGCGTACAAGCCATGCCGGACGGTTCGGTCAACACCCGTTATATCCACCGGCACATGCTCCGCACACACGCTTTCGACAGCCCGTGGGGCGAAAAGATACGGATGAGCAAAGCAGTGGCGCAGCGGAAGGTACACCTCACGCTGCCGGAGGACTGCAACCCGCGACAGTGCCGCGTCATCGCCCTATTACTCGACAATAACGATAAACATATAGTACAAGCCTATGAAACGAATCCTTATGATGGCAGTAACAGTCTGCCTTAGTATAATGAGCGCCAACGCGCTTATAGTCAGTGTAGAAGACCACGGCGAAATCTCTGCCGAAGGCATGGAGATCACCATGGACCAAGCTGAGACCGATCCGCTGACCGGTGTGTCAACGATGGGTCTGAAAGGTTCCCTGCTCTCCCAAGCACCTATTACCGTTACCATCCGCCGTTCGGCGAGCGGTCTGACGGATGAGTTCTGCTGCGCGAACCAATGCACAAGCGGCAACAAAGCGACGGAAGAGACACTCCATTTCACGCCGAACGGAGATGCCGATTGGTACACCCATTATAGCCCCGCTGCAGGAAGCAAAGAGACCATCATCTATACTTTCTCGGACGGCAGCGAGAGTTATGCGCTGACCGTGCATTACAACTACGAGACGCAAGGGATCAGTAATGTACCGGGGGACAAAGCATCCTGTACAAAGGTCATCAAAGAGGGCATTCTGTATATTATCAAGGACAATAAAACATACACCATATTATGAAACGATTATTCCATGTAAGCACCTTTGTCGGTGCCGCACTGTGGGCGTTGACCGCCTGTGAGCCTCAGAACCCGCCTCAACCCACTCCCCAACCGCAGGAAGATTCGATCCCTGCGACACAGGAAGACACCATACCCTCGTCGTTCCCGAAAAAGAACCTGCTTGAGGAGTTTACGGGTCAAGGCTGTATCTGGTGCCCGAGTGGCATGGCAGCCATCCATGAAACCGTAGGAAACGACACCAACTGGATCACTATCCTGCACCACTACGGCTACCAATCGGATAACTTCTCGGTAGCCGGCAGTGACATTATTACCCGACAATTAGGAGTAAGCGGAGCTCCGAATATGACTGTCAACCGGTCTGCAACGAAATACAAGGATGAAAACAACCGCAACCAATCCTCCGTGGTCTTCCACCCGGGGTACTTCCCGGGAACGGATCTCTCGCAGTTTGAGAAGAGCACCTACGCTTCTATCGAACTGAAGAACGAGTACAATCCTTCTTCCCGCGAACTGACCATTTGCGCCTCCGGTATGGTTGCCAAAAAAGATGCCGACGGTCTTAAACTGACCGTAGTGCTCAAAGAGTCCGGTATGATTGATACGCAGTCTGACTACTACACCTTTGCCGGCGGCTGGACCGAGTTCCGTCACGCAGATGCCGTTCGCGCTTATTTGACCGATCCGACGGGAGACTCGGTTGCAATCAGCGGACAGCGCTATGCAGATACATTACGGTTCACCTTGAGCGACAAGTGGGTGGCAGAGAACTGCATGGTAGTAGCCTTCCTCAGCGAAGACTTCCGGCCGGTAGTCCAGGTCGAGCAAGCCCCCGTGGTCAAGGGCACGAAAGGCGGAGCGGACATCACCCCCGGAGGCATTACCGCCATCCCCGTAGCGTCCTATTATCCGGAGGCCGATGCCACAACCGGCCCGCTGGATTACAGCAAACAGGAGACGGATACGCTGCCCGTTGCCAAAGCCTACTATGAGAAACTCCCTGAGCTGGGAGTGACCCGATGGACCATAGAAGCCTATAATGAATCCCGTAAAGTACGCATCAAACTCACCCAAAGTATTCCTTTCGTGCAGATATTTTTCTACACCGACATCCATACACCCGTTGACGCCGTGCCGGCAGGAACTTACGAGTTTCTGGACACCGGCGCAGCAGGTACCGCAGCAGCGGGGATACGGGACGACAAGCGCCAAGAGATAGAAGGCAGCATATTCTACTATCTCAATGCCAACTACTTTAAAAACGGTTCATACAGAGTGATGAGCCAATGGCTGATTGCCAACGGAACACTCCGTATTACAGAGAGCGAATGGAGCGTTACGGGGCACAGTCTTAACGGATCCGACATCCGGATAGCGGGAGGCAATATAACGATATCCGAAAAATAATTTCGAAAAAGTGGCATACACGCTTGTGTATGTCATTTTTTTGTTGTAATTTTGTAGCCGATTTTGTAAAACACTAAAAACAGATATAATTATGGCAAATGAGAAACAACAAAGCGGATTGATGTTCAACGCATTGACCACAGGTAGTAAAATCGTGGGAAATATCACGGCAGACAGCGATTATCGTATTGACGGATTGATTGAGGGAGATTTGCAGTGTTCGGGAAAAGTAGTCATCGGTGAGGCCGGTCGTGTGAAAGGCACGATTGTGTGCCTGAACGCAGAGATATTAGGCTTAATGGAGGGCAAGATCACGTGCCGTGAGCAGTTGTCGCTCCGTACCAGCGGCAAGATCACGGGCGATGTCATCACCAAGACCTTGATCGTCGAACCGGGAGCTATTTTCAATGGTACATGCTCCATGGGAAAAGTGAAAGATGAAAAGTGAAAGATGAAAGATGAAAAATGAAAAATGAATCGTTATGAAGATCAAACCATTTAGAGGAATCAGGCCACCAAAAGAGTTGGTGGAGCAAGTTAGCAGCCGTCCGTACGATGTGCTGAACTCGGAAGAGGCGCGCGCAGAGGCTGCGGGTAACGAAAAGAGCTTGTACCACATTATCAAACCGGAGATCAATTTTGCACCGGGTACAGACGAGCACGACGAGCGCGTGTATGGCGCAGCCGTGGAGCAGTTCGCCAAGTTCCGCAAAGAGGGATGGCTCGTTCAGGACAAAGAGGAGAAATACTACGTATATGCGCAAACGATCCTGGCGAAAGGTGAAGGGTTAGAGGCTAATGGGACAGGAGCGGCTTTGGCCGGAGAAAAGGCGAAGACGCAGTATGGTCTGGTGGTAGGCGCGTGGGTCGATGATTATCTGGAGGGACGGATCAAGAAGCACGAGTTGACACGCCGCGACAAAGAGGAGGATCGCATGAAGCACGTGCGTGTGCTGAACGCCAACATGGAGCCGGTGTTCTTTGCGTACCCGCATCGCGACGATTTGGATAAGATCGTAGCAGAGGTATGCAAGGGCGAACCGGAGTACGATTTCGTAGCTGCACCGGAAGGGTTCCGGCACACGTTCTGGGTGATCAACGACCGCGAGACGATTGATACCATTACAAAGATCTTCGCCGAGATTCCGGCAATGTATATTGCGGACGGTCACCACCGCTCAGCTGCCGCAGCAGGCGTGGGGAAAGAATTAAAAATGAAAAATGAAAAATTAAAAATTAAAGATCCCGAATACGAGTTCTTCCTGGCAGTGTGCTTCCCGGACAATCAGCTGAATATCATCGACTACAACCGCGTGGTGAAAGATCTGAACGGTCTGAGCGAGGCGGAGTTTCTCAAAGCTTTGGAAGAGGACTTTGTAATTACGAATTACGAAACAATCGTGCCCTCGGGCAAAGAATTACGAATGACGAATGATTTCTCCGCCGTGAAGCCGAAAGGGCTGCATAATTTCTCGCTGTACCTCGGCGGCAAGTGGTATTCGCTGACCGCCAAGGAAGGCCGTTACGACGACTCCGATCCGATCGGCGTACTAGACGTAACGATCTCGAGCAACCTGATACTCGACAAGATTTTGGGTATCAAGGATCTTAGGAGCGACAAGCGCATTGATTTCGTAGGCGGTATCCGCGGTCTGGGCGAATTGAAGCGCAGAGTAGATAGCGGCGAGATGAAAATGGCGTTGGCACTCTACCCCGTGACCATGCAACAGATCATCGACATCGCCGACAGCGGAAACATCATGCCGCCTAAGACCACGTGGTTTGAGCCGAAACTGCGTAGCGGGCTGGTGGTACACGAGTTGAGTTGAAAGTTGAAAGTTGAAAGTTGAAAGAAGTCTTCTAGTTGAAAAATTATCGTTTCATATTAATCCTTTGTACATTGTCCTTTGTCACTTTGTACTTGTCATCTTGTAGCGTGCAGCAACGTATCAAACGGGCGGACAAGAAATTCGCCATCGGTGAGTATTACACCGCAGCGGATATCTATAAATCGTGCTATGGGCAGTTGTCCAGCAAGAAGGACAAGAAACTGAAAGGTTACGTAGCGTACCAACAAGGCGAGTGCTACCGGCTGATTAACAACCCGCGTGCTGTGAACTGCTATCAGAACGCCATACGCAACAAGTACCAGCAGCAAGACTCGACTGTCTTTTTACATGCCGCACAAGCATTGCAGTACCAAGGCAAGTACAAAGATGCCGCGAAGAACTATGAATTGTATCTGGAGGCACACCCGGACAACTACGTGGCGCAAGCCGGCAAGTACGCGTGCTCGAAAATAGACGAATGGAAACGCGAGGGTTCGCGGTACAAGGTGCAGGAAGCAAAGGAGTTCAACCAGAAGCGTACCGGTAATTTTGCACCCATGTTCATCGGCGACAACAATGATGCGCTGATGTTCACCTCCAACCGGCAGGAGAAGCAGAAAGGCGGCAAGAAAACCCTGAAGCGCCCGAGCAACGTAACGGGTCAGCAACTGTTCCAACTCTTCCAGACACGCAAGAACGCCGCAGGAGCCTGGGAGGAGATTGAACCGGCGGAAGGTCTCTACGGCGATACGGATGATGAGAAGCAGGAAAACGACTCCACCGGCGGAAAGAATGCCGCAAGTGCCGAGATGGGTGTCTGCTGCTTCACCCGCGACGGAAGGACGATGTATTTCACCTACTCCAAACCCATCAACGGTCAGGACTTGGGCGCGAAGATCTACAAGAGCGAGCGCGCGAGCGGCGAATGGGGCGAGGCGCAGGAGGTCAAACTCTTTGCGGACAGTTCCATCACCGTAGGTCACCCGGCGCTCAACCCCTCCGGCGACACCCTCTATTTCGCGAGCGATGCCCCGGGAGGCGAAGGAGGCAAGGATATCTGGATGGCGGAGCTGGACGGCGATCAGTGGGTGAACGCACAGCCTTTAGGAAAAGGCATCAACACAGCAGCCGATGAGATGTACCCGTACGTGCATGCGGACGGCACACTCTATTTCGCCTCCAACGGTCAACCGGGTTACGGCGGGTTGGATATCTTCAAAGCCATTAAGGACACGACGAACAGAGACAGTGTCGTTTGGGTGGTTTATAACATGGGGGCTTCGTTCAACGGCGTGGGCGACGATTTCGGTATCACGTTCGAAGGAGAGAGCCAGAACGGTTTCTTCTCCTCCAACAAAGGCGACAAGAAAGGATACGACAAAATCTACCGTTTCTGGCTGCCGGAGATGGAGTTCTACGTGGAAGGCAAGGTAACGGACGAGGAAGGCAATCCGCTCTCGGACGCCAAGTTGCGCATCGTAGGTTCGGACGGCACGAACAACAAACTGAACGCCCGACGCGACGGAAGCTACAAGGTGAAGATCAACAAGGAGGTCAAATATGTGATGCTTGCCACCGCCCGCGGTCACCTCAACGCCAAAGAGCTCTTTGACACCAAGGGACTGAAGGACAGCAAGACTTACACCATGAACTTCGCGCTCAACCCAATCAGCCGGCCGGTGAAGATGGAAAATATCTTCTATGAGTTCGGTCGGTGGGAGGTCACCAAAGCGAGTGAGAGCGAGTTGGAGAAGCTGGTCAAGCTGCTCAACGACAACCCCAATATCACGATTGAACTGAGCGCCCACACCGACCTTGTAGGTAACGAGCAGTTCAACCTCGAGCTCTCACAGAAACGTGCGCAGAGTTGTTGCGACTACTTAGTGAAAAAGGGCATTGAGAAAGAGCGTCTGACGCCGGTGGGTTACGGTAAAAGCAAACCGGTAGTATGCGACAAGGCAATGAACAAACAGTATCCCTTCATTCCGGTAGAGCAAGTGTTGGACGAAGCGTTCATATTGAGCCTTCCGGCGGACAAACAGGAAATCTGCAACCAGATTAACCGACGGACGGAGTTCAAGGTACTAAAGACAACGTATAAGCTGTATTAGTTGAAAGTTGAAAGTTGAAAGTTGAAAGTTGATAGTTTATGAAACAATATTTGGATTTATGCAAGCGCGTGCTGGAGGAAGGCACCATTAAGCACGACCGCACGGGCACGGGTACCATCTCGGTTTTCGGTCACCAGATGCGATTTAAGATGGAGGACGGGTTTCCGTTGCTGACGACGAAGAAACTGCACCTCAAGTCAATCATCTACGAGCTGCTGTGGTTCCTGCAGGGCGACACAAACGTGAAGTACCTCCAGGAGCACGGTGTGCGTATCTGGAACGAATGGGCGGACGAGAACGGTGAGTTGGGTCCGGTATACGGTCACCAGTGGCGCAGCTGGCCTGACTATAACGGCGGTACGATTGACCAGATAGCCAATATCGTCGAGACCATTAAGAAAAACCCCGACAGCCGGCGAATGATGGTCAGCGCGTGGAACGTAGCGGAAGTGGAGAAAATGGCGTTACCGCCGTGCCACTGTCTGTTCCAGTTCTATGTAGCGGACGGCAAACTAAGTCTGCAACTCTACCAGCGCAGCGCAGATATTTTCCTCGGCGTGCCGTTCAATATAGCCAGTTACGCGTTGCTGCTCCAGATGATGGCACAGGTAACAGGACTGCAATGCGGCGATTTCGTGCACACGCTCGGCGATGCACATATCTATCTGAACCACCTGGACCAAGTCAAACTGCAGCTGACAAGAGATCCTCGGCCGCTACCGACGATGAAGCTCAATCCGGAGGTGAAGGACCTGTTCGGGTTCCAATACGAAGATTTCCAATTAGAGGGGTACGACCCGCATCCGCACATCGCCGGACAAGTGTCGGTGTAATTAAAAATTACGAATTACGAATTACGAATTATGATTTCAATCATTGTAGCGGTAGCCGAGAACTACGCCATCGGCAAGAAAGGAGATTTGCTGTGTCACATGCCGGCAGACCTCAAACATTTCAAAGAGATTACCAGCGGTAAGACCGTCATGATGGGTGAGCGGACTTTCTTCTCACTCCCCAAGCACCCCCTGCCTAACCGCCGAAATATCGTCCTGACGGACGTAAAAGGCAAGACCTTTGAGGGGGCAGAAGCGGTGTATTCCTTGGAGGAAATGGTTAATGCCGTCAAGGGCGAAGAGGAAGCGTTCGTAATCGGCGGCGGAATGGTGTATAGGCAGGCGATGGAGATTGCCGACAAACTCTATATCACACATATCCATCATAGCTGGGAGGACGCAGATACGTTCTTCCCCGAGATCAAAGAGAGCGAGTGGAAGCTGCTGAGCGCAGAGCGACACGAAGCGGACGATAAAAACCCCTATGCCTACACTTACGCAGAATATGGCAGACGATAAGAAGATTATATTTTCGATGGTGGGACTGAGTAAGAATTTCGGTCCCCAGAAACGCGTATTAAACAATATCTACCTGAGTTTCTTCTACGGCGCAAAGATCGGAATCATCGGTCTGAACGGTGCCGGTAAGAGTACTCTACTCAAGATCATCGCCGGTATTGAGAAAGAGTACCAGGGCGAGGTGGTCTGGAGCCCGGGTTACAGCGTGGGCTACCTGGAGCAGGACCCTAAACTCGATCCGTCCAAGACGGTCCGTGAGGTAGTACAGGAAGGCGTACAGCCGATTATGGACATGCTCAAGGAGTACGACGAGATCAACATGGCTTTCGCAGAGCCGGACGCTGATTTCGACAAACTGCTGGCACGGCAGGCGGAGTTACAGGACAAACTCGATGCCGCAGACGCATGGAACATTGACCAGAAACTCGACCGTGCGATGGACGCCCTCCGCTGTCCGCCGGACGATGCAAGCGTCACCACCCTCTCGGGAGGCGAGCGCAGACGCGTGGCGCTGTGCCGTCTGTTGTTGCAGCAACCGGACGTGTTGCTGCTCGACGAGCCGACGAACCACTTGGACGCGGAGTCCATCGACTGGTTGGAGCAACACCTGCAACAATACGCCGGTACGGTGATCTGTATCACCCACGACCGTTATTTCCTGGACAATGTGGCAGGTTGGATCCTTGAACTCGACCGCGGTGAGGGTATTCCCTGGAAAGGCAATTACTCCTCTTGGTTGGAGCAGAAGACCACCCGCATGGCGCAGGAGGAGAAGCAGGCATCCAAACGCCGCAAGACCTTGGAGCGCGAGTTGGAGTGGATCCACATGGCTCCGAAAGCCCGTCACGCGAAACAGAAAGCCCGTCTGGAGGCATACGACAAGATGCTGAACGAGGAGCAGAAAGAGCGTGAGGAGAAATTAGAGATCTTCATCCCGAACGGCCCGCGGTTGGGTAACAAGGTGATCAACGCCGAGGGTGTAGCCAAGTCCTTTGGCGACAGGCTGCTGTTCGAGGATCTGAACTTCATATTGCCACCCAACGGTATTGTCGGTGTGATTGGTCCGAACGGCGCCGGTAAGACCACACTGTTCCGCATGATCATCGGCAGCGAGAAAGCAGACAGAGGTACGTTCAGCGTGGGCGAGACGGTGAAGATCGGCTATGTCGATCAGCAACACGCCGATATCGATCCTAACAAGAGTGTGTTCGAAACCATCAGCGGCGGTACGGAGTTTATCCGTGTTGCAGGCAGAGAGATCAACGCCCGCGCTTATCTGAGCCGGTTCAATTTCACGGGTGCGGACCAAGAGAAGAAATGCGGTGTTCTCTCCGGCGGTGAGCGTAACCGCTTGCACCTGGCGCTGATGCTGAAGAGCGAAGCGAACGTATTGCTGCTGGACGAGCCTACCAACGATATAGATGTCAATACCCTGCGTGCGCTGGAGGAAGGATTAGAGAACTTTGCCGGTTGTGCTGTAGTGATCAGTCACGACCGCTGGTTCCTGGACCGTATCTGTACGCACATTCTAGCGTACGAAGGAGACGGTAAGGTGTTCTGGTTCGAAGGCAGTTACTCGGAATACGAGGAGAACAAGAAGATGCGTCTGGGCGAAGAAGCCTGTGAGCCGAAACGCGTAAAATACAGAGGTTTAACAGATTAAATTGTAAATTGTGAATTGTAAATTGTGAATTGTTACGGCGGGTAAGCACATATATCAGGCAGCGGGGATTGCTGGAAAAGGGCAAGCCGGTGTTGGTAGCCGTGAGCGGCGGAGCGGACAGCGTAGCGATGCTGGACGTTCTGGTACGCGCAGGGTATACGTGCATCGCCGCTCACTGCAATTTTCACCTCCGCGGCGCAGAGAGCGACCGTGACGAAGCGTTTGTGCGCGGGTTGTGCGGGAAGATGGGCGTGGAGACAGAGGTGAAGGAGTTTGACACCATCTCTTACGCGCGGGCACATAAAATAAGTATAGAGGTCGCTGCACGGGAGTTACGGTACACGTGGTTTGAGGAAGTGGCGCAAGCCCACGGATGTCAGGCTATTTGTGTGGCGCACCACCAGAACGACCAGGCAGAGACTATCCTGCTGAACCTCAAACGTGGCACAGGAATCCGCGGGCTGGCAGGCATGCGACCGATAAGCACAAACCCGATGGCGGAAGACGGAGTGCCGGTAGTAAGACCGCTGCTATGCACCACAAGGGATTATATCGAGCATTACCTGCGGGACAAAAGAGGTCTCGAATGGGTGAACGACAGCACGAACAGCGACACCGCTATCACGCGCAACGCCATTCGCGAGCAGCTAAAGAGTTACAGCAAAGCCGAGATAGAACACATCGCCAAGACGGCAGAATACATGCAGGGCTATGTGGATATATTAGAAGGCAAAGAGAGCCGCGAGGCAGGAATTGTGAAACTATATGAAGAGATCCGTGAATACGGGTTTGTTGAAACAGATAAGATTTACGACGCGTTGCTCAAGGGCGAAGGAGGCAAAGTATTTACCTCCAAGACACACCGGGCAACCATAAAAAAAGGACAACTATGCGTCACTACGGTATAATAGGTTTTCCGCTGGTTCATTCGTTCTCAGCGAAGTATTTCAATGAGAAGTTCAGGCGGGAGAAAATAGATGCGGAGTACAGTTTAAAACCTCTCCCACCCTCCCCACAAGGGGAGGAGATCCGAATAGGAGACGAGGAGCAACTGAAGAAGTTGCTGAATTCGCTGGATGGCATGAATGTAACCATGCCGTACAAAAAAGCAATCATTCCTTACCTGGAGCGGTTGGACGAGACAGCCGAAGCCATCGGAGCCGTGAATGTGGTCTATAAGCGCGTAGGGTACAACACAGATTGCCTGGGATTCATCGATTCCATCCGTCCCTTGCTGCGCGAGGGAGACCAAAGAGCGCTGGTACTCGGTACCGGCGGTGCGTCAAAGGCAGTCTGCTACGGGCTGAAGAAATTAGGCGTCACCCCCACCCTCGTCAGCCGTACGCCCAAAGAAGGCATGTTAGGCTACGAGGCATTGACGGCAGAAGTGCTGCAGGAATACACCGTTATTGTGAACTGCACGCCGCTCGGCATGGCACCGTACATAAAGAGTTTTCCGCCTATTCCGTACGAACTGATCACGGCACGACATTTGCTCTTCGACTGCGTGTATAATCCCGAAGAGACCGTCTTTCTGCAGAAAGGTAAAGCACAAGGCGCTACTATCCGCAACGGAATGGAGATGCTATACGGGCAGGCGAAAGCCGCATGGCGGATTTGGAACAATGAAAAATGAAAAATGAAATTAATCGTGCCCTTGTGGCTAAGAAAAATGAATATTTCGTAAGGATATGAAGACTTTTTTACTTTTGCTACTAACGGTAGCACTGACACCAATGAGTGACCAATACCATGAGGCTGACCAAGCCATCATGGTCTATTACAGCCCGAAGACAACTATCTGTCTGGATTTCACATACACGGAGAAGACAGAGACCGCCGGCGAGTTTGCGGAGTACGCGGAAGAGTTGTTGGGTATCACGGATGCTATTACGGAGAGTAAGACAAGTTACTCGTTCGAGGGCGTAGAGATCAAGACCCGTACTTCTATAGATACGGAAAGACCGCACACCATCAAGGCAGAGAAAGGAATGCCGTGGCAGCTGGTGAATATCAACGAGAGAGGTTTGCTCATCGGTTATAACATACTGCCGGAGGTTAAGAAGTTCAGTAAGGGCACAGCAACAGATGCCGTAAAGTCTAAGATTCAAAGGACAAAGGTACTGCCTTATACCGAAGAAACCCTGACGGCGAAGAGCGAAGAAGAGAAGGCTCAGGCGGTGGCGAAACAAATTCTTCACCTAAGGGAGACACGCATGTATCTCATCGGCGGCGAGGTAGAAAATGCGCCGGCTGACGGCAAGGCTATGGAATTGGTGTTGGCTGAACTTAAGAAACAAGAGAAACAGTTGGTAGAACTGTTTATCGGCAAAACTGAAATCAAGACACTTCATAAAGAGGTCTGCCACAGTCCCGCGGGCGAGAACACCAAACGATGGGACGAGGTGCTGTATTTCTCGGAGGATAACGGGTTTACGGGAGCGGACAACGTAGATGCAAACCGAATTCGTATCAGTGCGGAGTTCCAACACCAGATCGCCAAGAGAAGTGCCGCAGAGCCCAACACAAAGAAAAACAAGAACGCCGTGGAGCCTTCGCCGATTGTGTATAACCTGCCGGGCAATGCACAGGTGGCTGTATTTTACGGAAACGAACCGGTGAACAGCAAAGTGGTACCGGTGGCACAATTTGGCATGGATGTACCGCTGCCCAAAGACTTGTTCACAGGTAAAGAGTTACCGAAAATCAAAGTTAGCGAACGAACCGGAAACGTGATTTCCATCAGAAAGTAATGAAAAATGAAATTAATCGTGCCCTTGTGGCTAAGAATAATGATTAATGAATATCGCAAAGTGAGAAAAATAGTTACATTATTGGTGTTCGTTATAAGCGCCGCGTGTAGTGTTTACGCGCAGGAGATTCATTGCACCGTAACAGTTAACTCCCAGCAGATTGAGGGCTCCAACAAACAGATTTTTAATACCCTCAAGACCTCCATCGAGGAATATATGAACAGCAACCGGTGGACCAACATGACCTACGCTGAGCAAGAAAAAATTGAGTGCAGCATGCTGGTAGTCGTGAAAGCGGTACAGGATAATATGTTTCTGTGCGAAATGACATTACAGAGCCGACGCCCTGTTTACGGTACTACGTACACTACTCCGCTGCTGAATTTCGTAGATAGGCAGTTTAACTTCATGTACCAGGAATACGACCGTATAGAACACCAGCAGAACACGTTCACGACCAACCTGACTGCGATGTTAGCCTATTACTGCTATCTCATCATCGGTCATGACCAGGATAGTTTCCAGCGACTGGGCGGCACACCCTATTTCCAAGCCTGCGAGGAGATTGTGAATATGTGTCAATCGGCTTCGATGGAGGGTACGGAGCAAGAAGGATGGCTGGCTTTCAAGAGCAACCGGAACAGGTATGCGCTGATCAACAACCTATTGGACGACGCATTTAAGAAATATCGTAACTATTACTATGAATATCACCGTTTAGGGCTAGACGAGATGAGCACCAATGTGACAAACGGTCGCGCCAGAATTGCGCAGGGAATGCCTGTGCTGAAAGAGGCCTTCCGCGCACGCCCGGCTACTTATGTCATTAATACATTTTTAGACGCAAAAGCAGACGAGATTGTAGATATCTTCAAAAAAGGTACCGAAAAAGAGAAAAAATCAGTATATGACCTGCTGATGGATATTGATCCAACCAGACAAAACACATATGACAAAATTACAAATTAACGGTCTACTATTTTAAACCTACGTTCGGAAACATACCCAAAATCTTGCGGAGGTAATTTGGATCGGCGAAATCACGGAAGCCGGTGTCCTGTTGGTTGAGAGAGGCGATGAGGTTCATGTCCTCGTCGGAGAGGGCGAAATCGAAGATGTCGAAGTTAGCCGCCATGCGCTCCTTATGGGTCGATTTGGGGATGGCTACGATGCCTCGCTGGATAAGCCAGCGGAGGGAGACCTGAGCGGCTGTCTTGCCATACTTGGCGCCTATTTCCGTCAAAACGGGATTGTGAAGAAGGTCGTCGTTTCCTTGACCCAAGGGTCCCCACGCCATCATTTTCGTATCATACCGTGCCATCTCGGGTTCGATGGTACGTTGCTGACAGAGGACGCAGCACTGAAGCTGGTTCACGGCAGGTTTGATGTCCACCGAGGACGCGAAGTCATAGAACCGGCATGCCTGGAAATTGCTGACACCGATAGCACGCACCTTACCGTCCCGGTAGGCTTTCTCCATCGCCCGCCATGAGCCGAAGACATCGCCGTACGCCTGATGCACGAGCAAGAGGTCGATATAGTCCGTTTGGAGGCGTTTCAGCGAGTCTTCTATGCTTTTTGCCGCCCGTTCTTCGCCGGCGTTGGTAATCCAGATCTTAGTGACCAAGAAGATGTCCTCGCGTTTGATGCCGGACTTGACGATCGCCGCCCCCACTCCATCCTCGTTATTATAGGCTTGGGCGGTATCGATCATGCGGTAACCAACTTGGAGCGCGTCAGAGACACAACGCTCCGCTTCCTCGGGAGCGACACGGAACACACCGTATCCCAGGAGCGGCATCTGAATGCCGTTATTCAATGTAATCGTTTGCATATCAGTGAGTTAAATTATTTCTTGTCCGGTTCGGTAAAGGCGACTTGCTTATGTACAAAGAGGCCGGGGAGCATGGTCATCTTGATTCCGTCTATACAAGGTCCGAACATATAGAGCTCGTAGGGTTTCCAGAGGTCACGACTCCACTCCACGGCATATTTGCGCGGGTGAATATCGACCGCCGTCGGGTTGCTCTTGGGAATCAGCGAGTTGGCTATGCCGGTGAATAAATCGGCGTTGTTGGTGATGATTTTATAGGGAATGTTATCCTCCTTGTGGACCTTGACGTCAAGGCCTTGGTACTGCATACAGAACGTACCGTTTGCCTTCACATCATCGCCACTGTACGCCGCGTCAATCCGGTTGACGTGGCAATCACAAGTGATACCCACGAGGGGACGGACGAAAGGATTCATAACATCGAGTTCGACATCCGTACCTGAGAGGGAGAGATTGAATGTGGATTTCTTATCCATATGGATATTATAGGACGCCTCTACCTTTCCAGCAGTGCCCCACGGCGCTTTGGCGCGGTTCCGCCATACGGCACCCGGGCGGTTGGTGATATTCGCGAGGTCAAGACGAATGTTCTTGAAATGCAGTTCACCGACGTTAATGTCGGTCAGGGACAGTTTGACATCTATCTTACGGGCGAGCGCGTCCACCTTGTTGATCTTGAAGATCGCAGGGATGAGACGGAGGTACTCCTGTGGCGTTCCGAAGGGCTCTTTAGGTCCGATGGTCTGGTCTCGGAAGACCTGCATGCGGCGGATGTCCACATCGATCTTATCGAGGGTGTAATCCTGCGCGAGCGCCTTGCGGACGGGGTTGAGCGGTGAGGTGGTTAGGGAGTTGAGCTCGAGGTCAATCCAAGTGATGTAATCCTTCGCTTTTTTCGCCATGAATTTATGAGAGACGGTGTTGTAGATTCGGGTGTAGCCGAGCGAGAGAGGTCCCTGGTTCTCGGTCTTGAGGTTATGCACCTCCATTGCGGTCATGCCGTCCGGCAGGGCTATTTTTGCCGCCGCGAGAGAGAGCGAATAGACGGAGTCGTTGTAAGTGAGGAGCGAGTCGGCGAGGTTATACCCTATCCCGTTGCAGGCGAGCGAGAGGGTGTCCACCTTCAGGTCAAGCGGCGAAGAGGTGCTACGCATCCATGCACGCAGAGACTCCACCTCTATATGCTTGACCTCAATCTCCTTGAGGAAGGAGTTCGCCTTCGCGAGCGTAGTGTCCTTGGGTAGCGCGGGTAGCAGCGAGGCGGGGTTGTTCTCGTCCATACAAACGGCTATGGAAGGCTCGTCCAGCGAGATCTTGTAGATATCCAGACGACCATGGCGAAGCTGGTGGTAGTCAATATTCCAGACCGCAAGCGTAGGTATATGGAGCGCCATGCCTGGTACGACAGAGTCCGTAGAAAGCGAGTCCTCGCTGAGATTGAGGTTGTTGGTGCGGAAAGTGATGTCCGTGACGATCGCCGAACCGCTGAGCAGATGAAGATAGATATGTCCTACCGAGGCCTCCGCTCCGGGCATGTTGACCAGCGCCTTGGAGACCTCCCGTTTTACGACTTTAGAGGCAATAATATCTGCTGCCAGGAAAAGTCCGATTACCAGCACTACGAGGGCTCCAATGACCCATAGTGCAATTTTAGTACTTTTTTTCACTATTGTTATTGTTTAATATCATTTTTTAAACCTCAAAGAAGCCGAGCTGGCTGATGGCTGTGAGCATGCGGGCGATGTACTCGCTATCGGGCTCTGTCCACCGGAAGCCAAGCCTCAGCAGGACTTGTGAGGTATAAGCGTTATTGCGATCGACTATATGCGTGGGCTTGGCAGAAGAATTGTTCCGGTACGCCAGCATGGTTGTGAGAAGGGCTGTTTTCTTGGGATCCTCCGCCGCCTGATGGAGGATAGCGTCGAACTCGGGCATCTCCACAAAGCGCATCTCCGTGCCGATCTTCTTGAGCTCCGAGAGGACATCTCCCAGAAGGCGCGTATGGGTGTTATACGGCATGAAGACGGTACACTCCTCAGGCGTAGTAGCGAGCAGGACTATGGCGCGTGCGGTCTCGTTGATCGGCGAGAACTCGGTAGGCGAGTCGTATTGCTCGTACGGACAGCAACCGAGCATGTTGAAGATCTTGATACGCCCCATGTAACTGTTGGTCGAGAAATTAACCTGGAACTCACCATCATAACTGCGTGCGGCAAGGTTGCCGACCCTCATGATCTTCGCTTTCAGTCCCTTATGCGCGACGGCATCCAGGATGAGTCGGTCGGCAAGGAACTTAGAGTGCATGTACTGGTTACCGAGGTCCTGCCCGAAATAGATATTGCGCTCGGTGAGTACGGGAGCAGGCGTGTCGTCGCCTATCCAGATGCCGCCTGTCGAAGTAGTGGATACATGGACGAGCGCCGCGCCTGTAGCGAGACAGAAGTCCACGCAACGCTGCGCACCGCCGATATTCACATCCTCGATGTCCGTGCCCTTGGAGAAATGCTTCACGTTCGCGGCGCAGTTGAAGACAGTCTGAATACTGATATCTGAAAACAGATGGCTGAAATCATTCGTGACATCGCCGTTGACGACGAAAAGGCGAGTGCCAAAGAGGTCGTCGAAACGCCTGCTGAAATAGTAGAAGAGCAGGTTGCGGACACGGCGCTCGGCGTCATGCTGATCCTTTCCGCGGACGAGACAGGTGATCGTCTCGGCGTCGGAGTCGATGAGTTCACGCAGGACATGGATTCCCAAGAATCCCGTGGCACCCGTGAGGAGGACATGACCTAAGGTACGAAGTGACGAAGTACCATGTACGAAGGTGTCCAGGGTGTTCTTAGTCAAGAGGGCGTTGATCGGCTCGTAGTCATAATCAACGATGGTGGCATCGGGTGTCTCGTTCTCCGTATCGGTGCTGCCGTTCTTGACCAGTTCCGCCAAGAGCCGCGGCGAAGGATGGTTGAAGAGGTCGGCATACGCAATATGCTGCCCCGCCTTGTCCGCCTCGATGATGACGCGGGTGACCATGAGCGAGGTACCGCCGAGTTCGAAGAAGTTATCGGTAGCGCCAACTTTGTCGAGACTCAAGACGGACGCAAAAATATCCGCGAAGAGTTTCTCCGTATCGTTGGCAGGTGCCACGTAATCGTGGTCATCGGCCTGGATCTTCGGCGCCGGGAGTGCCTTGCGGTTCACTTTCTGGTTCTGGTTGAGCGGAATGACATCAATCTGCATAATCGCCGCCGGAACCATATACGAAGGCTTACGGGCACGGATAAAGTCATTGAGAGCGGGGATGTCAACCAGCTTGTCACCGACTATATATGCAGCGATGAACTTACCGCCGTTAGGATAATCGAACGCCTGCACCGTAGCATCCTGAACGCCCTCGAACTCACGGATTACCGCCTCTACTTCTTTGAGCTCTATACGGAACCCGCGGATCTTGACCTGACCGTCACGACGGCCTACAAACTGGATATTTCCATCCGGCAGATACCGAACGATATCACCCGTGCGATAACAGCGGAGACCGTTGTGAGTGACGAAGGTCTCAGCGGTTTTCTCGGGGAGATTGAGGTATCCGCGTCCCACCTGCGGACCGGACACCCATAACTCACCTGCGGCACCAAGCGGCAGACGATGACCGTCCGTGTCCATGACGAAGAGACGGAGGTTATCCAGCGGTTTGCCGATAGGTATATGCTGCTCGTATTCGGAGAGCGCATAGGTGGTAGTGAAGATAGTACACTCAGTCGGACCGTAGCCGTTATGGAGCGTGTAGTTAGCAGGCGGTGTGAGGGCAGAGAGCGCCTCGCCACCGACAGAGAGATGCTTCAGGCTATGACAGTCGATGTTCGTAGCAAACTGGTAGCCGATCTGGGTGGTCATGAACGAGTGTGTGATGCCCTCCCGGTCGAAATACTGGCCGAGTTCGGGCAGGTTGAGTCTCATGTCCTCCGGCACGATTACTACTGCTGCGCCGCAGGTCAAAGCCGGGTACATATCCATCATGCAGGCATCAAAACCGAAGGAAGCGTACGCCGCCACCTTATCTCCTGCGTGGAGATCGTAGTACCGGTGGTACCAATGGCAGAACGCCACGAGGTTGCCATGCTCCAGCATCACACCCTTAGGCTGTCCGGTCGAACCGGAGGTGTAAAGGAGGATGAATAGATCAGAAGGAGAGATTTGACCGCTACGCTGTAAGACCGTTTGCGCTGTAGGACCGCTTTGCTGTATGACCGTTTCACTGTAGGCTTCCAACTCTTTTTCGGTGAGGAGCATGCAGGAGTTACCATCTTTCTGCATGTACTCCAATCGCTCGGCAGGATAACTCGGGTCGAGCGGCATGTATGCACATCCTGTCTTGAGGACAGCCAGCGCACCGATCGGCATCCATTCGCTGCGCTGCACCTCGATGGCGATGACGCCCGTTGTAGGATGCAGACCGGCTGCAATACGGTCGGTGATCTCATCCAACTCACGGTAGGTGATACGTTTGTCGCGGAAGATAACCGCGATGTTATCCGGCGTTTTCGCTACTTGTGCACGGAAGAGCGAGAGGATGGTCTGGGTGTTATCGTACGGCACCTCGGTTTGATTAAAGGAATCGAGGAGCGTGAGTTGCTCGTTATTAACCAGTTCGACTGTCCGGACGGCAGCTTTTGTGTCTTTCGCAAAAGCAGCAACGGCGTTGCAGACCGAGTCTGCGAGCGACTGCATCATCTCGCGGCTGTACCGACCGTCATCATACTCAATCATCACAGAAGGCTGTCCGTTGACCTCCGCGATATAGAAAGCAATCTTGAATTTCGGCACATTGAGTTCCATGCTCTCCGTGAGGAGTTTCCGCCCCCTGACCTGATAGTCGGTCAGGACGCCGATCTGGTAGCCGTACATGATCTCCGCCGTGAGGTCATAATCTGCCGCAATCCGGGCGAAAGGATAGTTCTCATGGGAGAGCGTCTGTTCGAAGTTCTCTCCGGTCTCACGGACAAAAGTGAGGACATCGCCGCTGCCGATCTTGGTACTGAGCGCGAGGGTGTTGACGAACATGCCCATCGTATTGGCTACCTTGAGGTTGGAGCGTCCGTTGGAGATGGTGGTGATACAGAGGTCCTCGGCGTTCGCAAAACGCGAAAGAGTATAGAAGACCGCTGCGAGTGTGGCTCCGGCTGGTGTCACACCGGCGGCTTTAGCCAAACGCTCTGCCGCTGCAAAATCCATCGGTGCATAAACCTGCCCTATCTCTCCGTCTTTGGGGTTAGTAAGGTCCGCCGGAATCTCCGTTGGTCCCTCCACCCCGGCTAAGCGGGAATGGAAGAAGTCCTTCGCCGCTGTGTATTCGTCACTCGTCTCTGCCTCTTTCTCTTCCGCCACAAAACGGGCATACGAACACATCTCCGGCTCGATCTCGCCATCATTGAGGAGGGTGCACAGTTCGCCGAAGAAGATGTTATACGAACCACCGTCGCATACAAGGTGGTGAATATCGGAATAGAGGTACAGCGCCTGCTCCGTACGCACGATAGCGAACCGGCAGAGGAGGTCGTTGGTCAGATTGAACGGCCGGACGAACTCCGCGCTGAAGGTATCGAGGTCCGCTTCCTTGAGTTGGTGCAGGTCAATCTTGAGCACCTGAGTACGGTCGATCACCTGCTCCACTCCGGTGTCGTTCGTGCGGAAATGTACGAAAAGCTCGGGGTGGTTGTTCACAATCCGCTCCACCGCTGCGCGGAGTTGGTCGTCGGTGATGTCCATCGGCAGACGCGCGCGTGTGGGGATATTATATAAGGTGGAGGTCGGGTTCTTCATGCACTCGAAATAGACACCCGTCTGGCTGTACGAGAGGGGATAAGGAGTAAGGAGTAAAGACTCAAGACCAGCTTGGTTCGTTTCTTCGGAAGTATCAGGTCTTGGTTCTTGGCTCTTGACTCCTGAATCCATCATAGCTTTCAGTATCTCGTTCTCGATAGTCTGCAGGTTAGCACCTTTGATAAGCAGTTTGGCATCGAGTTGGACTCCGAAACGCTTATAGACCTGCGTGGCTAATTTGATCGACGAGATGGAGGAGAGTCCCACATAACGGAGGTCGGTAGTAAGCCCGAAATCGCTGTTTCCGACGATACCGGCAATGAGTTCTTTGAGTTGTACCTCCAGGACATTGAGCGGAGCCGCTTCCTTTGTACCTTGTACTTCGTCCCTTTGTCCCTTTGGCTCCGGCAGCGCCCGTTTGTTCACTTTCTGGTTTTGGTTCAGCGGAATAGCATCAATCTGCATCGTCACCGCCGGCACCATATAAGGAGGCTTCTGATCCATGATAAAGGCATTAAGTGCCTCGGTATCTATCTGCTGATCGCTCACCACGTACGCCGCGATGAACTTACCGCCGCCCTCCGGAAAATCGAACGCCTGCACGGTAGCATCCTTGATACCCTCGAACTGACGGATGACCGCCTCTACCTCCTTGAGTTCGATACGGAAGCCGCGGATCTTGACCTGACCGTCCTTGCGGCCGACAAACTCGATGGCTCCGTCCTCGCGGTAACGGACAATATCACCCGTGCGGTAACATCTGAGTCCGTTCCATTCCACGAAAGCCTCGGCAGTCTTTTCGGGGTTGTTGAGGTATCCGATACCCACCTGCGGCCCGGCTATATAGAGTTCACCCGCTGCGCCCCATGGCACGCGGTGACCGTACTTATTGACGATAAAGAGCTGCGCCGTGTCGTTCGGAAAGCCGATGGGGATGTTCGGTTCGTTCTTCTCGACCAAATAACTGGCCACATAAGCGATGCACTCAGTAGGACCATACCCGTTCTGGAAATGATACGAAGGCGGATTGAGGCTCATCAGTTTTTCACCACCGGTGCCTAAGAACTCAAAACCGGGAATGTCCGGATAGTTCTGCACCATCTGGGTAGCCACTTGAGTGGTCATGAACGAATGGGTTATTCCTTCGCGTATGAAGAAATCGTGAATTCCCGCCAGATCAAAACGGATGTCGTCCTGAATGATGTACATCGCACACCCTGCTACCATACACCCCCAAAGATCGTGTACGAAAGCATCAAAGCCATAGCCTGCGTATGTAGCGTAGCGGCTCTGCGGCGTGAGGCCTATATGGTGAACATGGAAATCACATAAAGTGAAGATATTCCGCTCGCTCAGCATCACGCCTTTCGGCGTGCCCGTCGTTCCCGAAGTATAGAGAAGGACAAACGCACCTGCCTTGCCGTCGTATTTCGCGGCATCGGCGCGCATGAAATCCAGTCTCTCCGCAGGATACGAACTATCCAGCGGCATCGCCGTCATACCTGCCTTGGCGATAGCGATCGGCACGAGTGCCATCTGTTCGTTACGCGGAACGGAATAGCCGATCACGTGCTCGCCGCAACGCTCCGTATATTTCGGATCGATAGTGTCTGTAAGGCGGTCCACCTCTGCGTAAGTCAGCTTGGTATTGCCCGATACAAGGCAGATAGCGTCCGGCTGCTCGGCTACGTGTTTCTTGAACCGCGAAACCAAACTATCTCCTTCGGCAATTCGATATGCCGATATATCGGGGTTTCGGGCATCCAACCACTTTGTCTGCTCATTAGAGCACAGTTCTACCTCACTCACCGTCTCGGCTTTCACCATTGAGCGAAGGATACAATCGTAGCATTCCACCAGCTCCCGGACAAACGCATCGTCGTAGTCCGATGTGCCATAACTCATCTTGAGCCAATAGTGCTCATTCATCTCCTCCAGTTCGGCACTCAGTTTCCAGCCCGGAACAGGTTTTCTCAGATCGACAGGCGGTACCGATTCGCTGCCTAAAAGCAGGTTTCGTCCTTCGTCCACTACCCGTCCCTGATACACGAACATCACCGGGTTGTTCAGCCCCAGATCCTGTGCCGCATCCTGATACGCATAGTACATGTATTTGCGCGTCTGCTGCATCTGTTCATTTAGAGCGTCCATGAGTTCCCTCAAGGGCATGGGCGACGGTCGGTTGCTCCATTCCGCAAAAACCGGAAGGGTATGAACCATCATGGTTACCGCTTCTCTGGTGCGGCGATCGGAACGCCCGTAATAAGCCGTGCAATACGATGCTTTCTCCTCTGCCGAATAAGTAGCCAGCAACAGCGCCCAAGCGGTCTGCATGATGACACTCTCTTTAGCGCCGAAGCGTTGCTCTATGGTGTGAATATCGTCCTTGGTAACAGAGAGCGGATAGAATTTATATGCGTAAGAATGATCCGCCTCGCCTTCTGCATGCCGGAGAGCCAACTCGGATTGCGGGATAGGCAGCGAGTCCGTGTCCGCCGCATCGCAGAACGTCCTGGCGTACCACTCTCTCGCTTCGCTCATCTGCGCATCATCAGCGCGCCGGGCGGCCTCCTCCTGCGCTATCGTTGCGCCATCCAGGGTCTCCGGAGTAAGCGGCTGACCGTTATAAGCCCGGCTAATATCACGCGCCAGCGCCATCAGCGAGAAACCGTCCGAGACCACATGGTGTACATCCAGATAGAGATACCGGGATACGGAAGAGGAAGCATCAGATACTTGATAGATCTCTGCACGGTAGAGACGCTCCCCATGAATATCCATAGTACGGGAGAAGGTCTTTTGCACTTCCGTCCACTCCTGCAGAGACAACTCTGTTCGTTGTACAAGGGGTTCGGCTCCATCCACGATCATGGGCGCTCCTTCTTCGTCCCGCTCAATGCGACCGCACATATACGGATGCGCATTCAGCGTGGCAAGAACAGCTGCCTGCAGTCGATCCAAATCTACGCTATCCGGCAAGGTGTATAGAGCCGGATTCTGGTAATTAGCCTCATCACTGACGGAGGTCTCACAGGCGTAGTACACGCCTAACTGAGCTTGGCTCAATGAACTTTTCATGGTCTTTATTCCGACTTTAGTCTATCTCAAAAATATTCTGGAACCCGCTCATGCGGAAGATATCGGCTACATCCTCGTTCAGGTGCTCAATGCGCACGGAGCCGCCGTGGGCTTCACTCTCGCGCTTGAGCTGCATGAAGAACCGCAAACCGGCGGAAGATATATACTCCATCTCTGCACAGTCGATCAACAGAGACTCTGCTGCATGGTCCAGAATCAGCTGCAGCTGGTCTGCTTGTTCTGTCGTTGCAATGGTGTCCAACTCGCCTTGGATATGAACGATGGTCTCCTGTTCATTTTTCTCAATTCTGACTTTCATATATCTTACGATTTTAACAATTTAACAGTTTAACGATTTAACAATCGTCAACAGGTTCTTTTCTCCTTCGCGGCGGTATTGCAGGTCGTCTGCTATCTGTTTGAGCAAGGTTATACCTAATCCGCCTATCTGCCGCTCCGCCACGACTTTCTCCGTATCGACTGACTTTTGCGCAGTAGGGTCAAAAGCAATACCGTCATCAGCGAGCCGAATACTGATGGCAGAATTCTGACGGCTGATTGCCATCTCTATCTCCGTTGCGTGCGAATAATGGACGATATTGACCACCGCCTCTTCCAACGCCATTTCCAGTTTCTTGAGTGTCCTTTTCTCTATTCCCACACAAAGGCCGTATTCATGTACCGCTGCGCGGAGAGCCGGCCATCGGTCCATCTTGTTCTCTACCTGCATGGCAACAGGTTCTACTCCACCCGTTTTGCGGATAATCATCAGCGTAATATCGTCCGTAGGCACGGTGTTCACCATGAAGCTTTTCACCTCTTCCTGCAGGTCGTAACAGCGGATGCTGCCCGGCTGGCGACCGATGATGTCGCGCCAGCGCGCGAGACCTAACATCTCACGCCGGGCATTGCGCGCCTCCGTGATACCGTCCGTGTAGAGGACAATGGAGTCACCTTCACCCAACATCGTCCCTTGTTCCTCATACCGGAAAGAGCCATCGTAGCCCATTGGAATATTGGGGATTAATTCCAATCCGTGCACGCGCTCCGAGGCATGTTCACTTACCACCATCGGAGAGAGATGACCCGCATTGCAGTACAGCAACAGGCCGGTAGAAATATGCAGCCGCCCGATAAAAGCAGTGACGAACATCATACTCGGATTGTTCTCGCTCAGAACGCTGTTCATCTCCTCCATGATGACTTTGGGCGAGCGTAACCGCTGCACTGCCGAACGGAAGAGGTTCACCGTGGCGCTCATGAACATAGCCGCCGGCACGCTCTTGCCACTCACATCGCCAATGATGAAATAGAGGTCTTCGCCCTTGCGGTAGAAATCATACAAATCGCCGCCCACCTCGCGCATCGGCTCCAGCACCGCCTGCACTTCTATATCGCCATCCGCACTCGCCTTTTGGCATTCGTCGCGGGATTTCAATATACCTCTTTGGATGCCGCTTGCGATTTGTAACTCATGCTCCATCAGCCGGTTTTCCGTCTCCACACGGGCATATGCCTCTTGGTCTGACCATAACCTGCGGATCAGGATGCCGGCTACGCCCAGGCCGATCAGTAACACCAATAAGGTTATTATCGAACTATTGCGAACACTACGCCACACATGGCTATTGGGAACTCCGATCTCAAGCCTCATGTCCATCGGAGAAAGCATCATCGACTGGATTATCATATTATCGGCATCCAATGTCGTTCGCTCACCCATGTTTTTGCTCTTCAGCATTAGCGAGCCATCGGTACTATAAAGGATGCAGTATGCGTCGTCAAAAGGCTTAATCTCTTCCAGCATTGTATTGATCCACTTTAAGCTGAAATCCAAACCTATTACGCATGCCAACGAGTCGTTATAATCGACTCTAACCGAGTGGGTACAAATCGGTTCTGCGAAATCTTCATCCCTGTAGGAAGGGCTCCAATAGCCGTTCATATCGCTCGTCAAAGCGCCCTGATACCATTTGGCTTGGAAATAATCATGCTCGTCATCGCCATAAAGCATAGTGATGATAGAATCGCCGGACCGATATGCGCACGGGCAGTACCAGTAGTCATTTTCATGATAAAACCCCGGCCGGAAACTGACATAACAGGAGAGAATATCCGGCTTGCGTCTAAGGGTAATAAACGTTTCCCGCAAAATCTTTTCCGGAAAACCGAAATGCGACTTCATATAATCTTGCATTTCCTCACCCGCATCCTGAATATCAAATATCTCAAGAATAAAATCCTTCTGCGCCAATTGCATCTCATAGTCGATATGCTCCAGCACTCTCCTCTCCTCCCATTTATAGGCGACGAAGAACTGGATTGTCATGGCGATGACGAGAAACAGAGCACCTGCTATAGGTAACCATCTATACCGCATTTTACACCCTAATTACGAATTTGGCTACAAATTTACACTTTTTTTTCCATATACGCAAATATTTTTCATCTTTCATCTTTCATTTTCCACTTTTCTCTTGCATATATCATAAAAAAATAGTACCTTTGCAGAGTAATTTGCTAATGAGAAAAACAATTGAAGTTGTTGCCGCCGTCATCTTTAACGAAAAAGGACGCATCTTTGCCACCCAAAGAGGATACGGCGAATGGAAAGATTGGTGGGAGTTCCCCGGCGGAAAGATTGAGATCGGAGAAACACCACAAGCGGCACTCAGACGCGAAATACGCGAAGAGCTGGATGCTGAAATCGAAGTGGGTAAACTACTCCGAACTATTGATTACGACTACCCTGATTTTCATCTCACCATGCATTGTTTCCGCTGCACTCTCGCTACAGCCCATCTCACACTTCTTGAGCACGAAGCTGCCAAATGGCTCGCCCCGGAAGATCTGGACTCCGTCCGCTGGCTTCCCGCTGACACCGGGATTATTCAGGACTTAATGAAGGAATGCATCTATTCCTCAATTATCTCCCAATGACCGTTTTTGTTTGCTCCTATACGGCGGAGTGCACCCTGCTGCTGCAATCGACGTAAGATCTTACGAACTCCGCTATCGGACATACCTAATGCTTGCATCATTTCCGGAATGGTAACAGACGGATTATTCCGTATCAAATCAAGCACTTTTGCACCCGATTTATCCGTCACTTTATCCGTTACTTTATCCGTTACTTTTTGTTGCTCTTGGATTGTTTGGAGAATGCACTTGAGCATAAAGACGATAAAGTCTGTGCTGTCTCCCTTTGCGTCCGATTGTGCGATAGCTTGGTAATATTCCTGCTGATATTTTTTGACGATTGTTTCCACCGGAAGCCAAGCAAAGATACCTTTCCATCGGCTGAGCAACAGTGTCTGCCAGTAGCGTCCCATGCGGCCATTACCGTCCATGAACGGATGGATAAACTCAAACTCATAATGAAACACACAACTGCTTACAAGCGGGTGAGTTTTTGTCTGTTTGATCCAAGCAAAGAGATCTGCCATCAATGTAGGCACGCGGTCTGCAGATGGTGCAACATGAATACACTTGTCGCCATCAAAAACGCCGACACTGCCTTTACGGTAATGCCCGGCATTATCTACCAGATCAGCCATCATCAGACTATGCGCTCGGAGCAAATCAGCTTCCGAAAAAGCATCAAGTTGCAGCATCAATTGGTATGCTTGCAGCGCATTCTTAACCTCTTGTATCTCATCGGGAGCACCTAATATATGCTTGCCGTCAATTACGTCCGTCACCTGTTGCAGCGACAGACTATTGTGCTCAATTGCCAAAGAGGAATGGATGGTTTTTATTTGGTTCTCTTTTCGGAGCATAGGCGATGGCATACGCTCTCCAAGGAGTGCATTCAATGTGCCTATCTGCTCTGAGATCTCAGAGACCAGATGCAGAACTTCGTCTGTTACTGTAAACGGCGGTGTGTACATAGGTGTATAGGGGTTGGGAGAGATTATATGAGTTTGTTATTATGCCATTTTTATATCAAATCTCGCGTTAATCAGTTCTATGTGCGAATATAAATTATTCAAACGTGTTCTTCTATGGCTAGTGAGTTCTTGTACAAGCCATTTCCTATATTCTTCGGGGAACCACTCAAGTCCCTTTCCTTCCCGCATAGAAGCATATTCTTTATTATTATATCCTTCTTTGGCATCCTTATCGTTGATATAAGATGCTATACATTCTAAACTTATCCACATAAGCCGTCTATACAAATCAGATGTTTTATCAATATGTGGAGTATTAATAAGTAGCACAAGGCTTCCCCACATATTAGGCACATCTGAATCCATTTGACGTAGTTCTTGATAAACATCCCTATGGAACATGTTAAGATGTAACAAATAAGCGATTAAGTCCACAGATGAATGAGGTATGGTTTTCGAATTCAGAATAATCTCCAGTCGGTTAAAATATTTCTCTACATCTCTTAAACTTGTACTTTGTGACAGGAAGCAATCAATTAGACTTTCTTTTAATCTTTCGTCGCGATTTTCTCCACTAACTGCATCAGAATAAGTTGTAAAATATTTTCCAATTACTTTTTGCCCAAATAAAGCTTTTGCAAACGAGTCAATATCCGGTTCCGGTAAGTCAAACTCAATATCCACAAAACGACGCAAATATGCCTCTGTATCTATTTTAAGACCACCATAGACTGCTTCTATAGATTTGCAAAGCACCTTTTTGTCAATAGACAAAACGAAAATAATATTATCAATCGCAAAGAAATGCTTGATCCGCTCCAGCATCTGCACAGCATAATCTGGCCTGCAACGATCAAGTTCGTCCACAAATATAATCAGATGTTTATCTTTACTTATTGTTTTAGCATAATTTGAAAGCCTTTCTTTGAATTCTGCAACCAATGATTGTAAACTTTGTGTCCTTTGAAAATCATTTGTATCTTCTATACATTGATCTACGCCATCTTTTACAGCCTTTCCTACATCTCCAATAATCTTTATAACAGGAATAGCCCGCGTTATCCCGATTATTGTATCAACGGTTGCAGAAAGTTGCTGGCGTTGCTCAAAAGCAAAATCTTGGTCAAATGTAGTATTCCGCAGGCCATCTATTAAAGCCAACATCGGCTCACTCACAAAATCACTTTCCCACGCATTGAAATATATTGTTTTGTACCCTTCCGATTGTAACATAGCATCCCACATTTTAACAAATGTAGTTTTCCCATATCCCCAATCGGCATTTATAGAAAGAGTAGACCCATCTTCAGTATTCTTGACAATCTGCGTCAAAACATCCGCATATTGTTTGCGGTTGAGCAAATCATCCTTAAATGGATTTTCTGGTTTTGGCACTATATTTTTAGGTTTTAATTTCATCAACTAATGGCGTATTTATATATTGTGTGATTAACTTTTCTTGAAGGGGTTATTATTATTCGTCTTGGTTGTCTTAATAGTGCGCCACTGCATCATTAGTTGTTTTCCTCCTTCTGTCAAATTCCAAAATAAAGCCATATCTCCTTTGGTGGTTGGCGAATAGGAAACATTTACCAAGCCAAGAGCCATAAATTGTATTTTTATAGTTTGAAAATCTTGGCTATTCATATATAATGTATCGCTCGTAGGCTTTCCCACATAACTATATGCTATACTTTTTAATAAGGATTCAACCCTTTGATCGTTCGGGCATTCTAACAAATAAGGTGCAATGCTCATAAACAACTGTTTCCATGTGACCTCGCATTCCCAATTTTGCGATGTCACTTCTTGTCTCCAAATATGAGTTTTTGTCCCTCGAATACGTATCTTCTCATCAACACCGGCTATGTCATTATATGGCTTGTATTCCTCATGTTTTCTTTTGTATTCCCGTAACTCGGATACTTCTTTGCGTAATTGGCTTAGTTCAACGAGATTTTCATTAGACATTACTTGATTTGCACGTACCCATCCAATTGCTGGATGCTCACTCTTCTCTTTATTTAAACTTATAATTACCGAATAAACCAAATCTTGTTTGTTGTTCCATTGACGAACGATTCTTCCAGTTTGTACTTTCTCTTTGAAGTGTGCTAATTTTTGTATTTTCGTTGCATCAGTTTCTCTCTCGGCTATTGCATCTTCTTTTCGCACAAAAGCCAGTACGGGAATCTTTTGGCTTACAGCATAATCATATTCTTTTTCTGTATAACTTACTCCATCCTCTGCCAAAGAACCATACTTGCCAGCTATGATAACTACATAATAATCGCAATTATTAATAACTTTTTTAATAAAATTAAATTGTTCTTCATCTGTTGCAGGAAACATTTCCATTCCAGATGGGATATCGTCTGCTTCTTGAACCGCTGTTAAGACAGCTTGTCTTTCTTCTTTTAAATCAACAAATGTTGAACTGACAAATATTTGATATTTTTTATCCATTTCCTATAACACACATTTAAAGATTCCGATAGTGCGGACATCGTCATCTTCGCTTAGTTCGATTGGGTCAAAGTCCGGGTTGAGCGGTTGGAGTTCGACTTTGGAATGTTGCCAGCCTTCGTCTGTAACTGTTTTCTCGCTGCAGTAGCGTTTGATGGTATAACGGCCATCGTAAGCATCATCGTACTCGCTGATTTGCGAGAGAACAATCTCGCCGTTTCGTGAGCCGGCATTGTACCACTCAAAGATACAAATATCGCCATCTTTGATTTTAGGCAGCATAGAATCGCCTTTAGCGTGAACAGCAAAGTGACGTTTTGGGTCAGGTGTGAAACCAAGACCGGAAGCATCTATCCATCCTTCCTCTTCCGGCAGTTGACCATCTTCGAAATATCCACAAGCAGCGCGGAGCGTATAAAGAGGTATAAATCCGGGTTGGTATTCGGGGTGAACATGAGGAATGATAGTGTGAGTATCTTCATCATGATTTTTAGAAATAGATTGAATTACCTGTTGATATGCCTCAAGTTTATTCTGGTGTTCATATTCTAATTTTCGAATTTGATCATCTTCTAAATCAACAACGCATTTTTCTATGTAATCTATTGCAATTGTATCACCACGATAAGGCACTTCTAATTCTGTCTCATAAAAAGCCTTTTCAAAATCACGTACTAATAGTCGAAGGTACTTTTTACTTGATTTATTAAACCATGAGATAAACCACAGTGCGATTCTTTCATTAAATCCCTCAAACAAAGGGAATGCAGTCTTAGTGAATTGTCCGGCATAAAAGTCATGCTCCATATAAAAGAACTGCATTCCCATCATGCCAACAGCTAAAGAATTTCCTTTTATCAAGTGTTCATCATCTAAATAATTAACGTATCCTAAAATACCATTATTGTTAACTGTGCGTGTGAAATATGGATATTTAGAATCTGGTGTAAAAGTAAAACTTTCTTTATTTAATTGTGGATTCCCTTTAAGCAAGAATAGTTCTTTCGCCTTTTTCATCCTAAATTCTCCACCATCCATGATGAATCTTTTTCTTCGATTTTCAAGAGAAAGCGAAGCTGACTCAATATTTTCCTTTTTAGGCATAGAAGAAACACGCCACTCAAGATAATTTTTTATTACCTTGCTGAAATCATCAGCAACAGGAATTGTTTCTATATTGCGATGTTGATCAATATTCCAATCATCTCCATTTAACGTTATGGTATCCTCAATATAATCTTCAGGGTTAAGATATGATTGTGTTACCGTCCGATTTAGAATGAGGTTGACTATTTCATCATATCTTTCTTTTGCGTGATCATCGTCGTATAGATTGACACTCTTGCTTGCTTTTTTGCGATTAGCTCTTTTGTATCCGTCTTCCGCAAAATTGATAAACTTCACTTTTTGCTGGATATTGTGTGGGTGTCCTACCTCAAAGAGGTATATGGCTGTCTGTACGAATGCTTTACCGATGAATAATTTATCTGTCATACGAATAGACGCGAGTAGTGTGCTGTGTTTCAGAATACTTAGGGCATAATCTTTTGCTTGTCCCGCGCCAGCCGTTTCTTTTATTAATACAGCTGCGTAGCCAGAACTCATCCTACTTAGTGCCTTTTCTACAAAGACAAGCCCGCTTCCGGCAGCAGAATATGGCGGATTGAGAAGGAATACATTAGCCGGAAAGTCTTTGTCTTTTTCGTCCGCAATCGCTTGGTTATATTTGCCGTTGTATTGGAGTGAATCTTCATTAAGAATGTGCGAAGAACCATCACCCATAAGAATCATATTCAGCACAGCCAGCATGTAGATATCAGGGCGCAATTCTATTCCCAATAACTGGAAGAGTTTGATATGATCCTCTTTCAGTCTTAATTCTTTTGGACTCTTGATTTGTTCTCTTGCGTCTTGAATCATTAATTTCATAGCCGCAACAAGGAAACCTCCTGAACCTGCGGTATAGTCCCAAACATAAGAGTCCATATTGACACGGCAAAGACGAGCCATAAACTCTGTGACATACCGGGGTGTTAAAACGACATCATTCTTGTCATCTCCAGGTCGGAATGGTAACCATGAATAAAACTCATTGAACATGGCGCCGGTGAAATCAAGGTGTTTTGCCGATTGGAAGATGGGCATAATATCATCTACAACGCACATGTAAACCGATTTGATGGGGCTTGCTCCTTTGATGGGAGTGTACATGTTCTTGTCACGGATAATCTGCTCAAAGAGTTGATTGATGGTGTGTTTCTTCTCTTGCGGAAGTTGTTTGTGCTCAAGAAATTCTTTTATCTTATTGAGCATTTTTACTCCGTCATTTGAGTATGTTCCACTATCACCGTTCAATTCTTCTACGCGGAGAGGAGCAACATTTTCTGCCCCCAACCCTGCCATAATCATACCACATACCAACTGCACACGGTTTTCTGCTTTGATGTTAAGGTTGTCGTGCATTTGTTGGTTCAGATCTTTGAGAACTTTGACAATCTGATTTTCAAAATCAACCGTTTGCAGTTCTTGTTCCTCTTCTGATAACTGTAAGTTATGGATTGCAGTTGCAAGTTGCGGTAAATGTTCTTTTGCTAAAAATGAAAGGTCAGAATACTCACCAATCTTTTTAGGAATAAGCATGTTCTCTTGCGAGACAAAGTACACGCCTAATTCTGTATGCAGTTTCCCGTCAACAGAGGAGTAGCCATTAAAGCCAATAGCTATAACCTCTTTATATGATTTGGTATATTTGATTATACTCTCGGCATAGTGTAGTGCTCCGTTAACTGCATAATTCTTGATAGAAGAGTAATCTTTTACACCTTTATCCGTATACAAAGACAATGTACCGGAATCTGTCCGTTTCTCCAGTTTGCCCTTTGTGCCTTTCACCTCTATCATTACCGGAATAAAGGTATGGTCTGGCATTTGAAGCAGGATCTTAATATCCGGAATGTTTTTTCCTTTCCCTCCTGATTTAGACTCCGCTTTAGAAAGCGCGGCCTCAACCTCATCATTGACATTATCTGTCTTGAATTTGAAATCAACACCTGCCTGCTGTAATTGTTGCTTGGCGGTTAATTCAACGTGCTCTTCTATGCTATGTGCCATAATGGTATATTTTTGCTTATTTCTTTCTATATACTTGATCCAAGGTCTTTCCTTCAGCATCTTTCCACTTAGTCCAACCGTTGGTATTACGACCAAGAATCAATGCACCCGCAATGGAAGGAGAGGACGCTGCATAATTGGCTCTCAATATAGAACGTCCACCAATAGTATCACATTGCTCTGCGATAAATTGTGCACGCTTGCCCACAAGAGAGGGTTGCAGCGATGGACGAATGCCACTACGCAGTTCACTACCGGCAAGAATGACAAACTCTTTGGATTCTTCAATCAAATATCCCATTGCTTTACTTTCCTTGTGCTTACAATAAAAGATATGCTCGGCTGTAGCGGTTTGGGTGAGTTCTTCTTTCTGTTCATTTTTGCTTTTTAGGAAGATGTCAAAACCCGCTGCACAAATATAGTTCTTTGCTTCTTCAAAGATTGGCTCCAACGTGTAAATTTGATTCCTCTTCAACGGTGGTTGCTGGGGAGCTACTTTATTTTCAGAAAGATCATAATAGCCCAACTCTTTTAATGCTTCGTATGTTTTTGCTTCCAGCCATCTTACTTCGGTAGTGGATAGCGTATCACCCGTTGAGTGAAACACAATAGCCTCCGTCCAAAAGTCTTTCGCCTCATGGTTCTTCAAACGCTTTATAGAATCATCCGTCTCTCCAACATACAGTTGCCGTTTGTCACGATTCACTAAAATATATAATGCCGGCTTATTCAATTCGGCAGAGTGCTCTGCTACAAATTTTTTATCGGCTCTATCTATTACGAACAACTCTGTCACTTGATTCTCGCAACTGATAACTCGCGATACCAAAGTATTGTCCGGAACCAAAATTTGAAATACTTTTGTCATATATCTTTTTTTTCTTTTTTTGCGATTTTCTTTCAATTTTCTTTCCCGCTCATCTCTCGGTCTTGTCCCGCTCATCGGTCGGTGGATAATTCTTTTGCGGCGGCTAAGGATTTTTGTAATTGGCGCAGAAGAACCTCTTTGGATGGTAGTTCGGTCAGATATTGCGCTACCCGGATGCCCGACTTATCCAATTGAAGCAAGTTTATCTGTTCCTCGCTTCCTTCCGTACACAATAGTAATCCAAGCGGTGACTCTTCACCCGGTTGCATCTCATTCTGCTCCAACCAACGCAGATACAACTCCATTTGACCCTTGTACTGCGCTTTGAAACGACCGAGTTTGAGGTCTATAGCTATCAAACGATGCAACTTGCGGTGATAGAATAGCAGATCCAAATAAAAGTCCTCGCCGTCAATGATCATTCGTTTCTGGCGCTCCACAAACGTAAAGCCGTTGCCCAATTCCATGATAAACTGCTCTAAATGTGCAACCAGACTATCTTCCAGCGATTTCTCTGAATACATGCCTTTGAGACCTGTAAACTCCAAGAAATAAGGGCTCTTGAACACCAAATCCGGAGACAGAGTCTCGTTATCACGCAAATCTGCCAGTTCCTGCTTGATCAGTTCCTCCGGTTTTGTAGCAATCGCTGTGCGTTCATACAACATGCCGTCTATCTTGGCTTGGAGCGTCCTTCTGCTCCATCTTTCGGTTGCTGCCATAGTCAGATAAAACTCTCGTTGGAGTGCATCTTTGATCGGCATAACTATCAGAAAATGAGACCATGACAATTTTCGCGCCAGTGGTGCGACAATTTGAAAATCGGGAAATGTCTGGGCAAATTGCATCATTCGACGGATACTTTTTTCATCAAATCCCTTCGTTCCATACTCCTCTTGCAATTGTCGCGCCACTGTTGCGACAATTTGCTTGCCATATTCAGCACGCTCGTTATTCAGCACATCGCGATTGATGCGGTCACCGATATGCCAATACATCGCCGTCAACTCATAATTGGCTGTAGCTGCTACGTGTGAACGCGCGGAATCGATTATCTTCCGCAAGTCACCGAGAAGTTCCGCAGAAACTATTTCGGTCGGATTGATTTTCTCTATATCTGCCATATATCTTTGTCTTTCTTTCTGCACGCAAACTGCGTGCAAAGATACTACTTTTTTCTGACATACACAAGAGGGAGGGCGATTTTTTATTTTTCGTTAGTAATGAGTTTGGAGCTATGGAAGTTCGCGGGCACTGTACGATGCGCTAAA
>CAMOGT010000002.1 GCA_946614295.1 uncultured Bacteroidales bacterium | reverse complement strand
CGTTCATCTCAATCGTCATTGCGCGGTCAAGCACTTTGCGCGAGAACGAGAAAGTCGTCTCGTCCATATTGACCGTTCCGACCACAAAGAGGTTCTCCGGAATAGTCAGCCGCTTGCCGCCTTCTTCGGTCTTGTAAGCTTTGCGTTCTTCATCCGAATCAAACAGTTGGTCAATCAGACTGCCATACGCCTCGGTGTTCTCAAAAGGCACTATCGGATCGGTCTCAATCTGCCCGTCTTGCAGTTTGCGGCTCTCAATGACGGAGAGGTATTCCGCGAAATACTGCTCCACCGGCGCAAGGTTCATCTCGTCCAGACAAAGGAAATACGGACGTTTAGGGTCTTTGATAGCTTTCGCGATAAAACGCAGGAACGGTCCAACCACATATTTCTCTCCGTTGATACGGCTCACGTAACCGATGAGGTCGGATGAGTCGTGCCAGTTAGGTTTGACCTGAACCATGCAGAAGTTCCTCGGGCAGTTCTTTCCGTAGTCTTCCTCATGCGAAGCCCAGCACGCCTTTGCCATCTCCCGCACGATACGGCTTTTGCCCGTTCCCGATATACCCGCCAACAGCATAAACGGCTTTGTCCGCAACGCCGTCAGATAGGGGAGATAAGAAGAATTATCCTGTGTATTAGTGCCTTGTGTTTGTGCAGCGTGATTCACATTCTCTTTCCCCAGTACCATCTTTGCCATCAGCAGCAATGTGGAATCGTAGCCGTATTCGTACTTGTCAATTTCGCTACTGCCTGTAAGTGCTATACGTGCTTCTCTGGGAGTTGTATCAGGATGCTCGTTTAAATAATTAATAAACTCAGTAAGAAGAGCTTTGGAAATAGTGCGAATACCCTTTGCTCCTTTGTTTGCAGATAATACTTGGAAGCAAAGTTTATCTTCGGCGATAATGGTTACTTGACCATTATCTGAGAAATCACCGATTTTAAGATTATTTAAAACCATATTCATTTCTTAGGGTAGTTTTATATTCTATAATTAAATTCTCGTATGACTTATCTGTTGCCTCCTGCCCATTATCATCAAATTTTAAAAACCTTTCAAAATATAACTTGCTGAACATGATTTGTATGGGACGCTCAACATCATATAATAAATCACAACGCAACAAAAAAAGTTGCTTAATCATTCTTCGTTGTCCTTTCTGAATATATGATATTTGCATATATGTTGGGATAGCAATTGAAGAACAAATTATATCATCTTCATTAATCTTTAATTTATTATAAAGTTGTTCAAAAAATAACTCTAAGTATCCTTTAAATGCAACAAGATGAAGTGAATTGTCGTTAGGTAGACTAAGCCACTCACGTTCCTCCCCAGTAATTTGAGTTGGGAAACATGCACATACCTCTTCTACCTCTACCAATGGATCTGTGGAATGGATTGTCAAAATACTTGCAGAGTCGTTTATTGTCCAACTCCATGTGGGTAATAATGATTCTTGATATTGAGAGATGGCCAGATCTAATGATTTTTTAGACGAAATAGCAGAATGCGCAGAAATAATTAATGTTGCAATCGCAATTACATAACCGAAAAAATTGAAAACGCTTGAATATTTCTTAAACCATTTAAGAAATCTATCTATGAACGAACATTTTTTAGGCATTTTTCTTTAATAAAATTATTCTACAATTATTAAAGTAGCTAGTTTTTCTTTATTTTCAGCCCGTGATTTATGATTATATCCAATGACTTGGCATACTTGTTCTATCTTAGAACAGAAATCATCACAATTCAACCGAGTTATGGAAAGACGTCCGTCAGTATCCCGATTTATTGTATTCCACATAGCTTCATCATTAAGAGGATGCTCTGGGCGGAATCCACTAATATTAAATATTTTATGATCTACTTTTGTAATCCAAGATGCTCCTATTTCCACCATGGCTCCCCATGCTGTTTTTGTATTCTCACTAGTTACAAATAGGACATACATCTTTTTGTCAGATACACTATCAACGAAAAATTTTCTTAAATACTCATAGATATTCATTCCTTGTGGAACCCTACTAATCTCGTCATCGCAGCTAGTATATATAATATCCTCAGGGGGAACATTGTTAAAGACCAGCATATTGTACACTAGATCGCTAATATCTTTATCTTTTCCTGTGTGACTGATAAACAATTTTTTCTTTTGTTGATCAATACGAGGTTTAAGACCTAATAAACTAGAGTTGGCATTAATGGCATCTTCGACCGCTTTCTTTATTGCATCAGATGTAGTCGCACTTTCTCCTGCTATTGTTTTTGCTATTTGATTTGATGTTCGCTCCCTAAACGAGTCAACACTCTGTCGGAAAGTCGCCTCTTCTTTTTCTTGCTTAGATATTTTCTCTTTGTCCTCTTTGGCTTTTTTTGCTTTTGCATATGCCACCCTCTTATTTATGATTTCCGGTAGTAATGTATTTTTTACATAGTCTATTACCTTTTCATAACGAGGGTCATCAGATTTGTAACCTTGTCGATTACTTAATGCCATATCAGGTAATTCAGACAATTCAAATAAGTCTATGTATAATTGTCCGACAATAAAAGATTCAATCAAACTGTTTTTTCCAACGACAGGTAGAATGTTGAATTCCCCCATTTTATTATGTGCATACAATGAAATAAAATTGTCAGGGAAATCGGTGGCTTCTAATTTTCTTCCCCGAGTGGATTTATACGCTCCAATCCATCCTTCAATTATTAGTTCATATTCTTTTTCGTCACCATTGTTGTTTTTAAGCATTAACTTAAATTTAGGGGATTCTTTCTCAACTAGCAATTCTACATTGGGATATTCATTGCGATATTTGGACTTGATATGTGCAGATTTTTTTCCAAGAAGAATGCATGAGCAAAGTTCGCGCCCTATTTCTGAATCAACTGAATTTAAAAGTTCTTCTTTCCCATTGATAATAATATGAATTTGAAAATCATTGCTTATAGCAGGAAAAATTTTAAGTATATTTCTTTTTATTGCAGTTGGAGTTTTGTGTAACTTGTATTGAGGATTTATCATAACAATGGATGTTCCATTATTGTTGATTTTCTCAAATGATATTTTGTCTTCATCTATCCCCGGCAAATACTTGCTTTGAGGATGACGCGATAGAATGAAACCAGATTTTTCTCCATTTGCGATAGTCATTACTCTAACTTCTTCTGAAACAGACAGGGCCGCTAATTTCCCGACACCTTTTCTTCCCATTTTTAGTCTGTCCAAACTGGTTTTTGAGTCAGAATCATTATTGCGGGATATTGCAGCTACTTTTAAGTATTTGGTAATGTCGCCCCTGTTATATGACATTCCTGTTCCATCATCTTCCACTATAATCTTATTATCCTTTTCTATGATGTAAACATTGTGTGCATCAGCATCATAAGCATTTGCTATCAATTCTGCCAAGACATAATATATATTTGTGTAGAGATTTGGACCTAGTAACTCTAAAATGCGGACATCAATGTCCAACTCGTATGTCTTATTTTCCATAAATATTAGATTTTAAATTGTTAACATGTGACTGGATACTTTCTGCAATAACTTCTCCCAATCTAGGTGGAACAGCATTACCTATATATCGAGAAGCTTTGGTTAGAGAAACTTCTTGTTCGTTCGGGAAAAATCTGTATGTGGTTGGGAAGGTCTGGAATAGAGCCGCCTCTCTTGCCGAGATTGCTCTGTTTTGTTCGGGATGTCCGAAACGTCCATTGCCAATTCCTGTACACAAGGTGGTCATTGTTGGAGCCGGTTCTTCCCACACCATACGACCATAAACGCTACCAAAACTCTTTCCGGTTTCCTTTTTATGGCATTCGAGCATTAACTCGGCAGGCCAATCTCGCCAACTTCCCCCATAAGGCGTAGCCTCTAATCGTTTCAGATTGATCGGAGACAAAGAACGGCATCGGTGCAAAGCATCTGTAGGGCTTCCTTTACCGGCTTCTATAGGAGGAAGATTGCCGATGGCATCTCTAACTGTAACATAATTGTCTTTACTATGAGTAGGAGGAATTAAATCAATATCACCAAGCCTTGAAGCTAATAACACTAAGCGTTTGCGGGTTTGGGGTATTCCGTATTTGGGACAATATACAACTTGGTATGTGACATTATATCCTTCTTCTCGCAATGTTTGTACAAAGTCGGCTAATACTGATTTTAACTTGAAAGATGCAATAGCAGGTACATTTTCCATGGTGACAATATCAGGATGCACCTCTCTTACTAATCTTCCAAACTCGTACAGTAGGTTGTATTTGTTTTCGTCCTTTTCTTTATTTTTAAAAGCATAAGAAGAAAAGGGTTGACATGGAGCACAGCCTGCAAGTATACGAATGATATTTCCCTTCTTAGAGTATAATTTGTTAATCTCTTCGCCTTTGATCGTTTTCACATCCCTGTAATTGAAAACACCGCCGGTGTTCGTCTCGTAAGCATATTGACATGTCCAATCTACATCATAGCCTGCAAGTATTTTCATCCCTTTACATTTCAGACCATAACTAAGCCCACCTATTCCGCAAAACAGGTCCACAACTTCATATGTATATTTCTTGTTTCTAGGCATTCTTTATCATTTTACAATTTTTATGGTATAAGTTTGCGTAACATATCCAGCAACCACGAAGCACTATTAATCACCGAAAAGAATCTGGTCTGCGCATTGTATGCTTCAACTGTATCCTTAACATTTCTAAATACATTTTCCGATTGTGCGTATTCCGGTTGAATGGCATTGATCGCATCTGCTACACGAGTTACCAGATTGCGCAAGTCTGCATGTGTCGTCTCCAGTGTCCTGTCATCTATTTTATGGGAGATTTTTTTCAAATTGCCTTGGTCATCCCATATAAAACACACAAAGCAAGGTAATTCAGAATCTTCCATTTCAAGGCAAGTACGCACTGCGTTTTCGTTAGCCTCGTATTGCATAGCATCTCTGCGTGTATAATAACCATTCGGACTTACCGGGCGGATAGCAAATATTGGCCAGTTGACTCCGGAAATGGCATCCAGTTCCCGCCAGTAATCTTCGTCGCGCAGAACTTTGGCAACGTGCGGATGTTTTCTTGAATACACAATAAATCCGCACAAACGAACCGGCGATTCTTTTGCTATTTCAAACAGGATTTTCCCCTCTATATATTCTCCAATATCAAACATTACAGGGCATTTTAATTTTATGGTTTACTTTCGTTTATTTGTGTCCCGGTCTTATCTCGGTTGTGTCCCGGTCATCGGTCGGTAGAGGGATGGGCGGTGATGTAACGACGGTTGGAGTCGTTTTTATGCGTGGTGGTCGGGCGCAGAAGTCCGGCAAGCACTAATTTGGTTACATATTGTTGCAGAGTGCGCGTTTGGTATTTTACACCTTCCATTTCTAAAATTTCTTGGGCTGTTCGCGGCATCACATCACAAAACTCTAACACTTTTCGTTGCTTTGCCGTTAAACGCACTTGGTTACTTTCTTGTTCAGCTTGGTTACTTTTCTGCTCCTGCTCTATTACTTTTTCGCCGAGCTCTATTACTTTTTGCCCCTGCTCTGTTACTTTTTGCCCCTGCTCTGTTACTTTTTCCTGACGATAGATAATCGTTCGGAAATCGTCCGCTTGGATAAATTCGGGTGTACGGAGCCCCAAAGCTTCGCAGTCGGCAATCATATCCGTAGTACCCGTGCCCAGATGCTCGATATAACCTGCCATGAAAAGCGGATGAGCCAGTACGGGGTTGGTCGGTTCGGAGCGATGTACCTCATGCAGTTTCTGGATAGTAAAGCCATCGGGCAGCCTGCCGGGGTTCCAAATCTCCAGACGGTCGCGGAAAAGCATGACCTGCACACTCGCATTGCTCGTATAGTCACGGTGCGCTACGGCATTGGCAATCGCCTCGGCTACCGCGCTCTCCGGCAGTTCGTATTCCACAGGAGCGTCCGGCGAGAGGTCGCGTTTGCCCACACGTGCGTCAATACGCGACATGACAAAACCCACCGCCTTGTCAATCATCTCAAAGAGCGAACCGGTAAAGACCTGGTAATTGCGGATGGGCTTTTCCACTTTCGTTCCATAGAACTGCGCACAGCGGACTTCCGATGTGCGGAAGAAGCGTTGCGGGTCTTTGGCAAAAAGCAGTAAGGCAGAGTTCGTCAGGCGGCCGTCATCCGTGAGCACATGGATAGCGGAGAAGATTTTCTCGATACCGTCTTCGAAGTTCAGCGGGAAATTGCGTTTCTCTTTGGCTCGGTTCACAAAAGTGCGCACTTTCTCCGGGTCGATATCGTCATACGTGGCTACCGGATGAGCCGCTGCGTCAAAAGGCACACGGCGGATGATCTCTTTCCGAACCAGATAATCCACAAGCGAGTTATAGACAGCTGTGCGCAGTTCGTCGTAAGTAGCAAAACCACGACGGACGACCTCTTGCTCCACCTTGCCTATAAGGGCTTGCTCTTTAGGGTTACGCGGCGTGTCTGTGCGCAGCGTATAAATCAGCCGGTGCGCGTGGTGAGCCGTAGCCGTATCGTATTCGCGTTCGGTAGGCGAGATACCTTCTTCGTCCTCGTAGCCATATTGGGTGCCGAGAATGCCGAGGTAGATATGACATTCCGCCGCTTGGGTGAGATAGGCTTTCTGCGCAGAGACCTCCGATGCCGGCATATCTTCAAAAATAAACGGCACAAAGAACCGACCGAGCAAGCTGTCTGTGCGGATGTAATCGTACAAGAGCCGCCGCTCGCTAGCGAATTCCTTTTGGACGCTACTTATGAAAACTTTGATATCTGCCATAGTTTATAATTTCGGGTGCAAAGGTACAACTTTTTTTTGATATATGCAAGATTTTTGTAAGAAATACAAAAATAATCGTTTGAGCGTAGCGAAATAAAAAATCTATTTGCATTTTGAATGGGGATTTTCGGTTCGCGAGCGGGGTGGGGCTTGGTAGCCTGCGTCTTTTATCGCCCATGCATGGTCGATGCTATGGAGAAAAGACGCGGGCAGGTTGTTTTGGGGGGAACGCAGGCTGTATGTTCTTTATTCCTCTGCCTTCAGGGTGGAGATGATGAAGCCACGGAGAGTGGAACAGAAATGGGTGTTCTGCTTGGGGCGGGGATTGGGGGTGTTCGGCTTGGGGTTCTGAGGCGTCGGGGCATGGCGGCGGAAATGCTTGCGGTAGTCTGCATAACGCTTTTCCCACTCGGCACGCAGGGCGGGGTCTTTCAGAATGGCTGAGGCCTGTTTGACAGCCATGCCGAAGGTGGAACGGGTTTGTGCTTGTTCTTCCGATGCCGTGCCACGGAAAGGGTTGTCAAACGCATAAGCGTGCGTTTTGCCGTTGCGGGTGCGATAAACGATCCGATCGTCGCGTTTGAACTTGCCTTGAAAGGAGTCGATAGCGACATTAGTTTCTACATGTGCCATTTTTTTGTGTTATTTAGTTATTTTTTCAATGAGTATGTTCTATGCTTGTTCTCTGCTTCTAATTGGCTTAATCGTCCGTATATCCTCCGTATATCCTCCGTATATCGTCCGTAAATCGTACGTATAATTTACGTGGATAGTACGACGGCGGAGGCTAATTGGGTGCAAAGATACAATAAAAAAGTGACATATGCAAATTTATTTGCAAGAATAGGCCATTTTAGGCAGTGATAGGCCGGAATGGGCATACATAGACGAGATAGGGAGGCTGTGCTCGCGGAAACAGCCGCGAGGGCTGGACAGGAGGAGAGAAGGGAGGGAAGCAGGGCTCGCGGTACTAGCCGCGAGAGCAGGACCGGCGGGGAACGGGAGCGGGCGGATATAAAGGACGAAGGGAGTAGGAGAGGGAAGGGGAGTTGGGCAAAAAGGACGAAGGGGGCAAAGATGGACATTTGGGCACAAAGGTGGACAAAATGGCACGAAAGTGGACAATTTGGCACAGAGGTGGACAAAATGGCAGGGATGGAAGGGGTGGCACGGAGATTGCAATATTCAGGGTGAAAACGTTTAAAAGCGACCTGCTAAAACAAGCAGACTACTGCAAAGCAGCAAACTACTCCTACAGACCGCAAACAACGCAAGATTGTTTAACCTGGGTTCTCGGAATCAAACAAGATGACGAAACCCGCAAATTTAGGAGATTTAATTATGACACCTGCAATGTATCGTAGAAACAGTTGGTTCCCAACAGTATTTGATGAGTTTCTGAACTCGGATCTGATGAACACCGTAAGTACAACCGCTCCGTCGGTTAACGTCAAAGAAACCGAGAAAGCGTATATCGTTGAACTGGCAGCGCCGGGCGTAAAGAAAGAGTACTGTCGCATTCATGTCGACGAGGATCACAACCTCTGCGTCGCCATCGAGAACAAGTTCGAACACAAAGAGGAAGACAAACACTCGCACTATCTGCGCCGCGAGTTCTCGTACACCAACTACGAGCAGAAATACAGTCTGCCGGATGATGTGAACGAAGAAGGAATCAACGCCAAGGTAGAAGACGGTATTCTGACTATCGAACTGCCGAAAGTCGAGAAAGTAGAAGGCAAGACGACGAAACAGATTGAGATCAAATAGTCGAAAGTCAAAAGTCGAAAGACCGCTTCGCTCAAAGCAGAAAGTGGAAAGAACGGCAACCGGAAGGCTGCCGTTCTTTTTTGGTGGCAAAAAATCGTGCCAAGAGACGATTTTTTTTGCGTAATTCAAAAAAAAGCACTAAATTTGCAGCCGAAACCAGAATAAGAATGCTATGATACACATTCAAGAAGAAACATCACGGTGCCTGTTATGCTACGATGCGCCGTGCGGAGAGAAAGTGGCACGCGCCATCCGCGCAGCCCGTTTTGACAATCTATGGACCGCCGTTGAGCTGTTCAACGAGCTGAGTGAAGAAGAATTGGTACAGGGCGAGAAAGCCTGTATCCATTACGACAGACCTATTCGGATTAGCGAAATAAGTTCGCTGACCGCTAACGCTGTAGGAGCGTCACAGAGTGACTGTAAGACCGCTACGCTGCAAGACCGTCCGGAGGACTGTAAGACAGGGGTAGACGAATTGCCGAGTCTGGAAATCAATTTCTGCGACATGGTGTGCGAGAACCCGTTCTTCCTGGCGAGTTCGGCTATCTGCACGAACTACGAGATGGTAGCGCGGGCCTTAGAAGCCGGCTGGGCGGGTGTGTTCTACAAGACCATCACCAAAGCGGATATCCGCGAGGTGTCGCCGCGTTTTGACGCCGTGCGCAAGGAGGGTACGCCGTTCGTGGGATTCCGAAACATGGAGCAGCTGAGCGAAAATCCGTACACGATGGACTTTGAAATCCTGCACAGGCTGAAAGCGAACTACCCGACGAAACGTATCATCGCCTCCATTATGGGACAGACAGAGGAGGAATGGATCGAGTTGGCGAAGATGGCAGAGGAAGCAGGCTGCGACGCCGTGGAACTCAATTTCTCGTGCCCGCAGATGCGTTTGACGGGGCTCGGAAGCGATATCGGTCAGAACCCCGAGTTAATCCTGTTCTATACCTCGTATGTTCGCGACGCGGTGAAGATCCCGGTAATCCCGAAGATGACGCCGAATATCATGAGCATGACATCTCCGGCGTTAGCCTGTTTTTATGCGGGTGCATCGGGAATCAGCGCAATCAACACGATTAAGTCGATCACGATGAGCAACAGCGCGGAAGTGAGCGGGAAGAAGACCATCAGCGGTTATTCGGGCAAGGCGGTGAAGCCCATCGCGCTGCGTATGATTTACGAGATGACAGGCAACCCGATTCTGCACAAGGCGGGTATTGAGAAACATATGGATATCAGCGGTATCGGCGGAATAGAGACTTGGCGCGACGCGCTGGAGTTCATCCAGTTAGGATGCCGCAACGTACAGGTGTGCACCGCCGTAATGCAATACGGCTATCGGATCATCGACGACCTGAAAGCGGGTCTGCAGCACTACATGGCAGAGCGCGGGATCACAGAGCTTAAGAAACTGGTAGGTGAGGAGTTGAAGAACATCGTGCTGCCGTCCGATCTGGACCGCGAGACGATGGTTTATCCGCTGATAGACAAGACGCAATGTATAGGTTGCGGGCGATGCTACGTATCGTGCATGGACGGCGGACACCAAGCGATCGAGTTCGGCGAGGACCGCAAGCCGAAGATCATCGGAGCCAAGTGCGTAGGGTGCCATCTGTGCCGGTTGGTATGTCCGACAGGCGCCATCGGTATCGCCAAAAGAATTCCGAAAAGGCAATAGGATAGCCGGTCTTTATCGGGCAGGGCTACAGGCCGAGGTGGATGCGGAAACGGATACCCCAATGGATAGTTGAGAGTTGAGAGTTGAGAGTTGATAGACGGGGAGTGAAACCCCAGACGGAGTAGAGGTCGCAGACACGGAGGATGTTACCGATGCCGATGCCGACTTCGCCGTAGAATGCGTGACCGTCCTTCGGACCATAGGACCGCGTTTCTGTAAGACCGCTAACGCTGTCAGAAGATAAGTAGCCGTAGGCTATTTTGGCTTCGACGAGTTCGCGGAGATGGAGCCAACGGATACCCGGGATAAGATTGAAGAGGATGCCATGACCGTTCCATTCCGCCTGCAAAGTAGCGTATTTGTCCGCCATGAGTTGGGCGCCGTGCAGGAAGGTGAAGCGGTAAGGGTCGTAGGCGTATCCCTGGTTGGCGTTTGCCTGCCAGAGAAGAGTAGGCGGAACGGAACCGAAGATAACTCCGGCACGTAAAGCATATGTGAGCGTACCTCCCATGCCGAGGTTGGCGTGGTGAGTGAGCATTAAACGCAGGTGGGCGTAGAGTCCGCCTTGCGGGTTGGTTATAGGTGATTGCTGATTGCCGGTTGATGCCCAGTGGCCGAACTCGGTGCCAAGATAGAGAACCGGGTACTTGCCGGAGTAGGCGTAGCGGCGCGAGAAGAAACCATCGTATTTGCGTTCTCCCCACGAGAGACGGGTAATCAGGGAAAGGGATTGGTAGTTGATAGTGGATAGTTGATAGTTGATAGTTGATAGTTGATAGTTGAGAGTTGAGGCGGGCATCCATCCGGCGCGGATGTACGCGTGGGACTCCAAGGCAGTGGCGGGTCCTACGGATGAAGCGAAAGCGCCCCAATCGGCGAACCAGTGGTACTGAATCTGACGCTGACGGAGAGCGGTATTGACGCAGAGCGAGTCTCTTTTTAGCGCCTCGAAGGCGTACGCCGTGAAATCGAAGTTACCCCATCCCATGGAGTTCTCGCGCAAGAGGCGGTCGAAATCATCGACCTCCGACCAGACATAGCGGTCGTTATACTCCAGCTGCATATAGTTGCGATACCGCGCAGGCAGGTTGACAGAGATACGTCCCATGCCTTTCGGCGCGCGGTCGCGGATACCGTAGCCGACAGACGCCTCGAGGGAGACAATCCTGGAGAAACGTTCGTTGGTGCGGAAAGGCAGACCGAAATGGACTCCCTCGTGCTGGTTGACCTGCAGGATCTCCTCTATGTGACCGATATCCACGGGTGTGCCGGTGGGTATATATCCGGTGGTGGCGACGGTAGCAAAGAATTTCGCGACGCGGATGACCGGAAGGGAGTCGAGGACAGCAAAAGCGGAGTCGGGCGAGGGAGCGGCTGTGTTTGTAAGACCGGCTTCGCCTGTAAGACCGCTATCGCTGTAGGACCGCGTTGCTGTAGGACCGCTGCGCTGTAAGACCGCTGGTGCTGTAGGATTGGTGAGCGAAGTGGTTAATAAGAGCGTGGGGAAGACGGTACCCGCCTGATCGGATTTGACGGCAAAATCCAGGAGAACGGATATATGTTCGTCGGCGATGGAGCCATCCGGCAGGAGGTTCTGCGTGAGGTGGATATTATTGACATAATTGACGGCTACCTCGGGCGGCACGTAGGCTTGTATCGAACGGAGCGCAAAAGTGGCGGTGTCAATGACCATGGAGCCGTTGAAAGTGGCGTAGAAGGGGTTGCGGGTGCGAAATACGATGGTTACTTCGTGACCGGCTTCGCCTGTAGAATCGTTCGCTTCGCTCTCTGTCAGATAGTAGCGATAATAGAGGTTGCCGGAAGGCGCGAGGGGAGAGAGGAACGCGTGCCCCATGAGGGAGACGGAGGGCGCATAGAAATTGAGGTTTCCTTCGCCGCCGAGGAGGGAGGAGTAGTCGGTAGAGGTGAGTATGAGGGACTGCGTGCGGAGGTCGTTGGCAGGTGTGGACTCGGTTCCGGCAAAGCGGAAAGACTGGGTCTCACGGTAGAGGGGCATGATAAAAGTGGAGTCCTCCCGGACTATCATACCGGATTGGAGCGAACGCCAAAGTGCACGGCGGAGATGCCGTTTGGATATATGCGAGACGTAGAGTGTCTGGTCGCGGAGGAGGGTAGAAGCGTTCTCGGGATGGAGCGTGCGGTCGTTCCCGGACCGATGGGCGCGCACCTGCCGAAGGATCTCCAGCGCAGGGTTTTCCGATGGCGAGACGACCACCTCTGTCAGCGTAGCTGTTTTCTCCCGGAGGGCGACCTGCAGTCCTGCCATCGTCCCCGGCTCGATGTCAAAACGCTGGGTGAAATATCCGACGGCGGAGAAAACGAGTTGCGCCTTCGCCTGCATGTCCACGCGCAGGGCATAATTGCCGTTGGCATCGGAGGTAGTGCCGATCTTCGTGCCGCGGAAATGAATATTGACATTCGGGATGGCTTCGCCTGTCGTCTCGTTGACGATCTCGCCGACGATGATGGTCTCGACCGCGTGGAGCGGCAGAACGCCCGCTAACGCTAAAAGAACGGCTGTCAGGAGTTTTCTCATCGGTTGGCGGGATGGCATTGGAGGACCGCCTGACGGAGGTCCTGTACGTTGAGGTGGGTGTATATCTCGGTGGTAGCGAGGTCCTCGTGACCGAGGAGCTGCTGGATGATACGGAGGTCGGCGCCGTTCTGGAGGAGGTGTGTCGCGAAAGAGTGACGCAGGGTGTGCGGGGAGACGGTCTTGATGATACCGGCTTCGGTACAGAGTTTGCGCACGATGGTAAAGACCATCACACGGGTCAGAGGCCGTCCGTAGCGATTGACGAAGGCATAGTCTTTGGCCTCGGGTTTGAGCGGCCATGAGGCGCGTTCCTGCATCCAATAGCCGAACCACTCTTCGGCTACCGGTGAGAGAGGCACAAGGCGCTGTTTGGAACCCTTTCCCTCAATCAACATATAGTGCTCGGAGAGGTAGATACGGCTGAGTTTGAGATTGACGAGTTCGGATACACGGAGCCCGGAACCATAGAGCATCTCCATCATGGCGCGGTTGCGGTGACCCTCGTTGGAAGAGAGGTCGATAGCCGCCATCATCCGGTTGACTTCATCGAGGGTGAGGACGGTAGGAAGGTGCTTGGATTTACGGGGTCCTTCGAGCAGTTCGGAAGGGTCCTGGTCGATGTAATCCTTATAGAGCAGGAACTTGAACCACGCATGAATACCGGCGATGATACGTGCCTGCGTAGCCTCGGAGGAGACCTCTTTGCAGAGAGCGTAAAGACCGTCCTGGAGTTGGTCAAAATCCATGTGGACGAGGTCGATATTATGCTCCGCGGCATAGTCCCGCAGTTTAGCCAAATCGGCTTCGTAACCCTCTACGGTGTTCGGCGAATAGCCGCGTTCGAGCCGCAGATATGTGTGGTACCCCTTGAGGAGCTGTTCATCCGATGTTACTTTTTTTGCCATGGGAGAATGGAACCGCTATAGGTCGATACATACGTATTGGCCCGGCCGTAAAAATCGCGGTAATAGAGCGTGAGTTGGAGAGAGTCGTTACGATAAGTAAAGAAACCGGAGTCAAAAACGGTAATACTAACCATATCGCTATTCTCTATCTGCATAAGATAAATACCATGAGGCGTGCCTTCAAATGTCCGTCCGGGCAGAAAACGAAAGGCGGATTGCTCATAGTCAAACGAAGCCAGACTATCACGCGGGATGGAGATGTACATACCTTCCTCCAGCAGCGAATCCGGTACGAAAATATCCGATATGTAGAGGTTATAACCTGTTCCGCGAATCCGATGCCGGCTATCCAGTGACAGCCCCTCTGAATATAGATCGAGCGAAACTACAGCCCGAGGAATAGAGTCATAGCAATGACCATGGATATTCTCGTATACCAGTTGGTACTGCTTGGGGAAACCTCGATAGACATAAGGCACGTTCTGCGAACATGCTGCAAAACTCAGTACAAAAAGAAGAATACAGGCTATCTTTTTCATAGTTGTTCAATTTGGATTTTCCGGGAAGGATACCACGCGGCGACAAACCCGAGGGTCAGTACAATGACGGCAACCAGCAGGATGTCGGGCGCTTGTACCTGCACGGGGTAGGCAGAGATGACATACTCGGCTCCGGTGCCCAGTTTGAGCCATCCGAAATGCTGCTGGCCGAGGCATAGCAAGACCCCGGCAAAAAGTCCCGAGAGGGTACCCAATGATGATATGAGCCATCCCTCAAGGAGGAATATCCGGCGGATAGCAGGTTCATCTGCGCCCATATGCGAGAGGATGCGGATGTCGTCCCGTTTGTCGATGATGAGCATGGAGAGCGAGCCGATGATATTGAAGCTGGCAATAAGCAGGATAAAGACCAGCAGGACGATCGTCAGCAGTTTCTCGATGCGCAGGATGCGGAAGAAATCCGACTGCTGTTCGTAGCGGTCGAGAACGCGGTAGCCGGGACCGAGTAGATTTGATATTTGCGATTTGAGATTTGAGATTTTTACGCCTTCTTTGGGTTGGAGACGGAGGGCGGTTGCGGTACAGGAATCGTAGTCGAAGAGCCGTTGCGCGAGTGGGAGTGAGACAAGCATGAGCCGGTCGTCATACTCCATCTGGTTCACCGCAAAAGTGCCGGCAATGAAGGCGTGCTCGTGTTGCAGCGAGAGGTCGGGGCGAAGCATATTGATGCGTCCTGTGCGCTTAGGGGCATAGAGATGGAGCGCCCCCGTGAAATGGGCGTTCATACCGATCTGTGCAGCGAGTCCCCGTCCAAGCACGGCGCGGTCGAAAGCTCCGTCCCAGACGGAGTAGAAGCCGTCGGTGATGATGGAGTCCATGCGGGCTGTGCGCGTGAAGAGCGAGTCTACGCCCATGACGCGTGCCGGAAGCTGGTGGTCCTTGTAACGGATGAGAGCGGTCTGCTCCAGTTGCATGGAAACGGCCTCTATGTCTTCGCGCGCGTACAGAGAAGCGGTCGGGAGGGTGTCTGTGCGAAGGGTCTGCCCCTCGGCAGGAACGACCAGCAGCACGGGGTCGAACTCGGAGAACATATGTTCTACAAGTGCTCCGAAACCGTTCATGACGGAGAGAACGCAGATCATCGCCGCCGTCACCACAGCAACAGCGGCGGCAGAGATGCCGGAAACGATGTTAATCGCGTTGTGTCCTTTTGGGGAAAAGAGATAACGCCAGGCGATATACGGTTCGAGAGAAGCCATGGCGTAGGGATTTTAGCTCTTCAGGAGTTCGTCTATCCGCTCCATTCGCTCGATGGTCTCATCGAGATGGAAAGAGATCTCCGGAATGATGCGTAGCTGGTGGCGCTCGAGCGTACCGAGTTCGCCCCGGAAATGATGGGTGTTCTCCTCAATGAGCGCCATGGTCTCTTTGACTTTATCTTGCGGGAAGATAGAGACGTAAATGCGCGCGAGAGAAAGGTCAGGCGTTACGCGCACTTCGCTAACCGAGATCAAAGTCCCGTGAAGCGTGCGCGCGTAACGCAGGAGAATGTCGCTCATATCCTTCTGGATAAGGCGGGCAATCTTGTGTTGTCTAGTTGACTCCATTAAAATTTGTGGCGTCCTTCGTCTGCTACAGTCAGTTTCTTACGACCTTTAGCACGGCGTGCAGCCAATACGCGGCGACCGTTAGCGGTAGCCATTCTCTCCAAGAAGCCGTGTTTGTTACGACGTTTGCGTTGGGAAGGTTGGAATGTACGTTTCATATCTTATAAAATATTTATGTCCTCTCACGAGGACGGGTTTATACGTCAAAAAAGCGTGCAAAGGTACGGCTTTTTTTTGACATGACCAAATTTTTAGTCACTTTTTTTACAAAAACGTTACTTTTTTAGTCAAAAACCTCCATTAAGATGTCCAGAGATTTGGGAGAATGCCATGTTTCGACATGTTCATCGAAATATGCGCAGAGGTTCCGAAGGGTCTTTTGCCGCTCCGCTCGAGTGTACGGCAGTGGCGGTTCTTCCGGCATCGCAAAACCCAGTTTGGCAGCCAACTCAATCAGAAAGAGCAGATGAAAATTCTGCGGTTCGTCAGTCTCGTCGAGCGCCTGAATAGCTGTGGTGATGAAATCGAACATGGGCTCGTCGGGCATCGGGTGGCGGAGTACATGGTAGAGCACCTCGCTGATAAAGAGTGCGATAGTGCGTTTGTACGGATCGGTGTCAATCGTGCGCGGCACGAAAGTGAGTTGGGCGGTACGGATAGAACGCCCATCCGTAGTGAGTTGGAGCAATGAGAGCGGGTTGTACCGTCCGGAGGTGTTCTTGCGTCCGATGCCGTACACCATATAATTAACGCGCCCGCCGGCGCGTGTGTATGCGTGCAGGAGGTGCGCTTTATCCGAATGCGGCTGAAGCGACAGTACTATCGCGTCAGTCGTGGTTAACATAGATGGAATCGATTACCGCTCCATCGGCAAGGCGATGGATGGTGAAGGTAAGGGACCGATTCGTCGTCAGCACGCCATATACGGGCACGGAATCGTTAACCTCCGGGGTGTAATGGAAACGCTGCGGTTTGGGTCTGCCGGAGGTATTGAGTACTAAAAACGGCGCTCTGCGCATATAACTGTGATCATGCCCTGCAAGAACCAGATCGGCTTCGCCTAAAGCGTGGCGGAAAGCGGAATAAATGAGTACGTTCGCGCGTCCTTTGGCTGCGGCGAGCACAGGGTGGTGCATCATGACAACAGTGTATCGTCCGTCCGCCGTGTACATAGCTTCCCGCAGCCATGTGAGCGTGCGGGTGAGGTATTGGATGCGGGTGAGCGGGTTGGTGTCGATTGTGATAAAGCGGATGGACGGCAGGTCGATATAATAAGATACTCCGGGCACGCCGGCAGGTCCGTTCGCAGGATGGTCGAATGCCTCTTCCCAGACGGAAGAGAGGGATTTGTTCAGCCCCTTGGAGTACTCATGGTTACCGGGCGTGGCGATCACGGGCAAGCCGTATAGGTCACTATGGGTCCATTCGCGCAGCAGGAGCTGGTAGTAATAGTACTGGCCTCTGTCCATCCAATCCCCCACCTGCGCTACGAGGTCCGCCTGCGGAACCCGTGCCGCAAGGGTGTCGTAATCGGCTCTCGTGAGGCGGTTGTGAATATCGCCAAGTACGAGGATAGTAAGTGTACTGTCATCCGCGAGAGGGTGAAAAGCGGTGTCCGAAGGCGACGGAAAGGTATAGGAGAGTGTGTCTCCTGTCCAGTTCTGCTCCGCCGGCATTCCGAACCACGCCTGCCAGCGGATGACGCAAAGGGCTGCGCCACCCGCTAACAGAAACGTAATCAATATGATTCTAATCCACTTCCTCATTAGAAGGGCAGATCGCTGGTACCATCGCCTGCGGAGGCGTCAAAGGGATCGACAGCCGGCGCAGCGGGTGCAGCTGCAGGAGCCGCCGGAGCTGCTACGGGAGCGGCAGCTGGTGCCGGAGCTGTAGCCGCCTGGGTGGTGTCGCCCTGCTGGATGCGCCATGCACGGATAGAGGTGTACCAACGGCCGTTGAACTCGCGGCTCTCGATATCGAAACTAACGGTTACCAACTGGTCAATCTCGCAGGGGTTCTGCTTGATACGCTCCTCGCCGAAGACCTCGAAATGCACCTTGCGGGGGTATTGGTCGAGGGTCTCGAGTACGTATGGCTGTACTTTCCAGGGATTGCCGTTACGGCCCACACCTTCCTGTGCGGGCAATACTTGTATGATTTTACCTACTACTTCCATCGTGTAATTACGAATTAGAAATTACAAATTATGAATTATTCACCTTTGATGGCTGCTATGCCGGGGAGAACTTTGCCTTCGATAGCTTCGAGGAGTGCACCGCCGCCGGTAGAGATATACGAAACCTTGTCAGCCAGACCGAACTTGTTGACGCACGCAACGGAGTCTCCGCCGCCGATGAGGGAGAAGGCGCCGTTGGCAGTAGCCTCTGCGATTGCCTCACCGATGGCACGGCTTCCGTCGCAGAAGTTATCGAACTCGAATACGCCTGCAGGTCCGTTCCAGAGGATGGTTTTTGCGTCGCGGATAGCGTCAGCGAAAGCTTTCTGTGCCTTCGGTCCGGCATCCATGCCTTCCCAACCCTCGGGGATGGCGTTGGAGGGGAACACCTGCTGTTTGGCGTCGTTGCTGAAACTGTCACCGCAGATAGCGTCCTCAGCCATCACGAGTTCAACGCCGTTCTTCTTGGCGAGTTCCTCTACGCCGAGAGCCACGTCGAGTTTGTCGAGTTCCACGATAGAACCGCCAATCTCTCCTCCGTGTGCCTTGGCAAAGGTATAGGTCATACCGCCGCAGAGGATGAGTTTGTCCACCTTACCAAGGAGGTTCTCGATGATGCCGATCTTGGAGCTCACTTTGGAACCGCCCATGATGGCTACGAACGGACGTTTGATGTTGCCGAGAACGGCATCCACAGCGGCCACTTCTTTCTCCATGAGGAAGCCGAGCATCTTGTTGTCTGCATCGAAATAATCGGCGATGACAGCCGTCGAAGCGTGTTTGCGGTGGGCGGTACCGAAGGCGTCCATCACATAGCAGTCAGCGTAGGAAGCGAGGGTCTTGGCGAACTCTTTCTGACGCGCCTTCATCTCTTTCTTAGCGGATTCATAAGCGGGATCCTCTTTCTCGATACCTACGGGTTTGCCTTCCTCCTCCGGATAGAAGCGGAGGTTCTCCAGAAGTAATACTTCGCCCGGTTTGAGGGCTGCGGCTTGTGCTTGTGCTTTGGCGCAATCCTCTGCGAACTGAACAGGGCGGCCGAGTGCAGCGGCTACCGCGTCAACGATCTGGGAGAGGCTGAACTTGGCTTGTACTTTGCCTTTTGGTTTTCCCATGTGGCTCATGATGATGAGCGCGCCGCCCTCGTCAAGGATGTGTTTGAGGGTGGGGAGAGCACCGCGGATGCGGGTGTCGTCTGTGATTTTTCCGTTCTCATCGAGTGGCACATTGAAGTCCACACGTACGATCGCCTTCTTGCCGGCGAATTTGTAATCTTTAATCGTCATAATGTATTGTATTTTTAGTTTGTTAGTTATTTCCAGTCAATAGAGTTCAGTTTGCCGCGGTACACATCGCTGTGCGTGACTTTCGAGTCCTGTCCGCCGAAGAGGTATACGTAACTGCCGCGGCGTATGGCATTCTGTTTCTGCCGCGCCTGGTATGTATCCGGGAGCTTGTTTTTCGTAGTGTCAGCGAGCGTCCAGCTCATTCCTTCGTTATTCGAGAAATAGATATATTGCCCGAGATAACTCATTTTGTCATCCACGCCTCCGAAGAGTAGCAGTTTGTCGTCATACCATACTACGGAAATTCCGGTTGCGCTGGTCGCGAAGGGTCGTCCGATGGAGAACTCCTCGAGGCGGAAGGAACCTTTACCTCCTTCCATGTACTTCGTGTATTCCAGATTCCAGCGCGTGTTAAGGCTTCTGCCGTTTTTGGCAAAGCCGCCGATTATCATGGCTCTGTCCCGTCCTGAGGCACTGTTAAACGCCACAGCTCCGAAATCGCTTACCGGGAACTCTCCGTCCGGCACTATTCCGGTCATGTGGAGCGAATCCCCTCTATACCATGCCAACTCGTATAGATATTCATCCGGCTCTGTGAGTACCCATACGAGATCCTCCCAGTACAGAAGCATCGTTACGACCTTCCCGGAGACGCTATGCGCAGTCCAATGAACGGCATCGGCAGATGTGTAAACGGTGTTGCCTACGCCGTAGTAGAAGGTGTTATTGTCGCATATAATCTGTCGTACACGGGTGCCTATCGGCAGTCCTTCAGGTTCGCCGAGGTCGGTCCATGCTATGCCGTCAGGCGAGCGGTACACATTGAGTTCGAAGCCATTGGATGTGAACATGTAGAAATGATCTTTCCAATCCACTACTTTCTGCTCGCTGTCATCGGAGGGATAAATACCTTCGTTGAGTTTCTCCCATGTATAGAGGTCGGGGTCAGCCTGGTGTACTGTCGCCCGTATCTCATAAACCTTGATGTTTTTCTTATCGGCGGAGCGGATTGCGAAATAAATAGGCGACTTGGTGAAATCAACGGTGTCGTTCCCCGTGAAACTGACGACGGTGTCGGGGAAGATGAGCGCCGAGGCACTCGGAGTGGCAGCAAAGGAGAAATAGGGTCTTACCTTATTCAGTTTCGTGCCGTAGAGCATGGAGTCCTTGTTGTACACGAGTCCGGTGTCGATCCGCTCCTCTATCGTAAAGACCGCTTTCTTCAAGCCCGGAAATGAATCGTTGGCAAGACCAAACGAAGTCAGTTTGGCTACCGAGGACTGGGTATTGGTAGAGGTGCTGTTATCGCAGCTCGCAAGGAGGATTGCCAAAAAACCAATTAATATGTATAAATATTTGCGCATTTCGTATTTTTTTTGTAATTTTGCAGTCGTTTTTGCAAATAATCGTTAAATCAACAATAATAAATCATCAATCTCTATATGTTATTTGAATCTCAAATACATGATTTCATGATGTGGTTGCCGTGGGTCCGTGTCCGCCGTGAGCAGTCCGCGCTCCGCGCCATCATGGAGCAGCGCCGCCGTGTGATGAGTCCTGAGGATGTGGCCGGTCAGTCGGAGCTCATCATGGCTCAGTTGGAACAGATGTCTGCTTTCAAAGAAGCCCGAACGGTGTTACTCTATTACCCGATTCATAATGAGGTGGATCTTCGTCCGCTGCTCACCAAGTATGCGGGTCAAAAAACATTTCTTTTACCTGTAACCCATCGCCGCTCGATGGAGGTTCGCCCTTACGACGGAGAGGACATGATGCGTAAAGGGCGTTTGGGTGTTCCGGAGCCTCAGACTCAAACGTATACCGGTTCCATTGATCTGATTATTGTTCCGGGTGTGGCGTTCGATCATCACCGGCATCGTATCGGCCGTGGCGGAGGTTATTACGACAGGTTCCTGTCCAAGCACGCGTTGGTGAAAAAGATAGGTGTCTGCTATACCTTCCAGCTCAAGCACGCGATCCCTCATTCATTCCATGACGTGAAGATGGACCGTGTGATCACTCCTCAGCAGGCCATTGGATAGAGGGTTGGCTCTCCCTTATGCGTAGTAACTCGCGGTCGGATTCGGCTGTGAGTTTTCTTTCGCCCTTGCGGTAGTAGTAGATGAGTCCGTACATCTGGCATTTCATCAGTTTTGCGTATGGCAGCAGGTCCTTGTAGTAGTCCTCGACGAGGTTCCAGATATTTAGTATGATCTCGTCCGCCTGTTTGCGCAGTTCGCCGAGGTCTCCGTGCACGCGCTCGGAGTTCTGCACGTGGAAGGTGTGCTGGCGTTGGTGTTCGCAGAAGATGTCGTAATGCACCTTTACTTTGTTTATCGCGGGGTTGTAGATGGGGAATCCGCCGTTCGCCATTCGTTTCTGCTCTCCCTCGATGATTTTCTTGCCCCAGTCGAGCAGATACTCCTCGGTTGACAGGTCGGGTACCACATGTTGGTGCGGATCGAGACCGTACAGCAGTTTCTGCTCTTTCTTGATCTCTCCACGGATAACGGCTAAGTTGAGTACCTGAATAAAATGGGACACATACATCCGTGCGTTTTGCACGATGTGCCGGTACTGTTTGTTGGCAGTAACAGTGGATTTGTAATTATCCTTAGACTGCATCACTACGTTTTCAAACGGAACCAAGAACCGTTGTGCTTCGCTTTGCACTTTGTAGGGCAGCACCTGCTCGGTGTAGTCGGCGTTCTGTGCTCGCTGGATGGCGTTCTGCAGGGCGTGCAAGCGGGCTAAATCCGTGTTGGGTAATCGTCTGTAAGGCATAAAATCAATTTAGGATTTATGATTTATGATTTATGATTTTCTCGTGGCGAGTTTCTCGGCGAGTTCGCGCAGACGCTCTGTAGCGTTGTTCTGCGGCAGTTTGTCGAGTTGCGCGAGGGCTTCGGCGGTGTGTTCCTCCATGACTGTCTCTCCGGCATCCCGTACTCCGAGTCGGTCGTAGATGGCTTTGACGGCGGCTATCTTCTCCTCGTTGCGGTCGGTAGCCATGAGCCATTGCAGCAGTTCGGCTTTGCTCTCCGGGTCCGCCGTCTCCATGGCAGTGAGGAGGAGGAAGGTTTTCTTGTTGCAGGTGATGTCTCCGCCGATGGCTTTTCCGAAAGTCTCGGGGTCTCCGTAGAGGTCGAGTATGTCGTCCTGAATCTGGAAGGCGAGACCTATATGCAGACCGAATTGATAGAGCGCTTCCTGTTGGGCAGGAGTAGCGCCGGCAATGTAACCGCCTATCTTCATGGCGTACGCCAGGAGAACGGAGGTCTTGAGTTCGATCATATGCATGTAGTCGTCGATGGAGACCTGCGACATATGCTCGAAGTCCATGTCGAGCTGCTGTCCCTCGCAGATACCGGTAGCCATCTCGTTGAACCACTTGAGGACTTGCGGCAGTTTGTCCGCCGGTACGCCGGAGAGCAGTTTGTATGCCTCGATGAGCATCTGGTCTCCGGAGAGGATAGCGGTGCTGTCGTTCCATTTGACATGTACGGTCGGCCGTCCGCGACGCACCTCTGCTCGGTCCATCACATCGTCGTGCAGGAGGGTGAAGTTATGGAACACCTCTAATGCCAGCGCGGCGGGGAGGGTGTTCTCTATCGCGTCGCCCGAGAGCAGGCCGCCGTTCATGACACACTCCGCGGCAGTGAGCGCCAGCGTGGGACGCAGCCGCTTACCGCCCGATGCCAAGGTGTATGCGATCGGTTCGTAGAGACCTTTCGGCTCCTTGTCCCAGTTCAGCGACTCTATGGTTTTGTTGATATCAATCATAGGAATTTATTCTCAATAATGTCCGTGAGGACGTCCTTTATGTCGAGTCCGGCGGCGCGCACCTGCTGGGGGATGAAGGAGGTAGCGGTCATGCCCGGGGTGGTGTTGACCTCCAGGAGGTTGATCTGTTCTCCGGTGATGATCCAGTCCACGCGGATGATACCGTTCGCTCCGATGATGTCATACAGACGCAGAGTCTCGGCTTGTATCTTATCGCGGATGGCGTCGGGGATGCGTGCCGGCGTGATCTCCTCCACCTGACCTTTGTACTTGGCGTCGTAGTCGAAGAACTCGTTCTTGGTGACGACCTCGGTAATCGGGAAAGCAACGGCTTTGTCCTTGGTCTTATAGACGCCGCAGGTGACCTCGGTCCCCTTCATGTATGCCTCGCAGATGACCTCGTCGCCCTCCTGGAAGGCACGCTCGATAGCGGGATAGATATCCTCGACGGTCTTGACCTTGGTGCAGCCGAAAGAGGAGCCGCCTACGTTGGATTTGATGAAACACGGCAGCCCCAGAGTCTCTGCGATCTTTGGCGCGTTCGGCCATTTCTGTCCGGCGCGGAGGATCATACTATTGGCGATGTGGAAACCGAAATAGGAGAGGTAATGGTTGCAGGCATACTTATTGAAGGTCAGCGCTGCCGCCAGCACACCGCAACAGGAGTATGGCAAACCGATCATATCCAGATAGCCCTGCAGAATACCGTTCTCGCCGGGCGTGCCGTGGATGGTGATGTATGCGAAATCGAAGGTATGTTTCACGCCCCCGCGCGTAAAAGAGAAATCGTTTTTGTCAATCGGGCATCCGTCCTCCGTGTGCCAGTCCTTGCCCTTCAGCACTACGATGGTGATGTCATAGCGGTCCTTGTCCATGAACGAATAGAGTCCGGCTGCGGAGCGCAGGGACACCTCGTGCTCGCTGCTGTCCCCCCCGGCTATGATGGCTATTTGTCTTTTCATTTTACAGTAAATTCACAATTTGGCTGCAAAGTTACTAAAAATATTTCATATATGCAAGCGCGCGCGCATTTTCCCAATAAAAAAAGAGTTTTTTGAAGTGCAAAATTTGGATAATTGAAAAAAAAGTATTATCTTTGCAGCGGAATTGGGTAAATTCCCAATCCGCCAAACTTGGCGGATGCGGCAAGTCCTTTTTCTTCCTTTGTCGTTCCGACGACGTCAGCTAATCGACCTACTAATCACCTACTAATCACCTACTAATCACCTACTCTGAGTCTTACAAAAGACCGGCAATGCGGGATTGCACGGAGCCATCGGCGAGATGGGTGGTGACGGAGTCACCGGGTTGGAGGTCGGCGACGGAGCGGACAGGTTTGCCGTTCTTCGTAAGGAGACTGTATCCCATCCGGTAGATACGTTCGGGGTTGCAGGCAGCGAGGCGTTGCTCGAGGAGTTCGATGCGATGCCTGCGAATGAGGAGCTGTCTTTCGGCTGTACGCGCCAGACGCAGTGTGAGTGTCTGAATACGCTCGGCTTGTTCGTCCATGCGGTGAATGAGCCATTCGGCAACGGCAGTCGGTGTCTTGAGGGCTTCGTGGGCGACGAGGTCCAAGACGGAGATGTCGCGCGTGTGCCCGATACCCGTGAGGATAGGCAGCTCGTACTGGGCGCAGACGGCACAGAGGGTGTAGTCGTCGAAGCATGAGAGGTCGGTGGTGGCACCTCCGCCCCTTATTATTACGACGGCATCGAAATGACCGCTTGCGCTGTATGACCGCTTTGCTGTAGGATCGCTTGTGCTGTAGGATCGCTTTGCTGTAGGATCGCTTGTGCTGTAGGATCGTCCTTCGGACTGTAAGATTTCCTCGAGTGCGGCGAGGATGGATGGTGCGGCTGCATCGCCCTGCATGGTAGCGCCAAAGAGGGTCGTCTCAAAACGGTATGGAGAGTTGTCGAGCTGGTGCTTGAAGTCCTCGTAGCCTGCGGCGGAAGGGGATGAGATGACGGCGATGCGTCGGATGAGCGTGGGCAGCGGCAGTAACTGCTGCGCGTCGAGCAGTCCGTCCGCTTTCAGTTGTGCGATGGTCTGTTGGCGTTTCCGCGCGATGTCTCCGAGCGTATAAGAGGGGTCGATTCCCACGATAGAGAGGGAGAGCCCGTACACAGGGTGGTATTGTATCTCCACCTCCACGAGAACGGTCATTCCGGGTTGGAGAGGTTGCCCTGTCTCCGACTCAAAATAGGCGGTGAGCATCTCTTGCGTTCCTGACCAGCAGGTAGCCCGCATCTTGGCGGAAGCCCCCCGTCCCCCTGCAGAAGCCCCCCAACCCCCTGAAGGGGGAGTGTCCACCAATTCCAAGTACAGGTGTCCGCCGCGTTGAGCGAGCGAAGAGATCTCCGCTTTGACCCAATAGGTCCCTGCCAGATTATTCTCCAGCGTTTCGCCGATAAGACGGCACAGTTCGGTGAGGGTTAGTGACGCCATGGATTGCAGAGAATACAGTGTTCGTTCGCGGGGAGTCCAAACAGGACGGTCAGGCGGATACCGGCGTAGAGGTTACGGAGCCAGAAGGCTTTGGCGTCCTCGGTAGAGAAGACATGATCCATCCGGTATGTGGAGAAATCGTAGATACTCTCCATGGGTGTGCCGTATAGTACGCCGTTGGTGGAAGGCATGATATTGAGGATGCCGAAATCGGCAAAGGCGGCGAAGCGGAAGCGGATGTCGGTGTTGCTGAACGCCGTTTTGCGGTAGTTATGGGGACCATGATAGGTGGTATATTCGTATCCTATCTCTCCATGCGCCATGATATCCAACTTGAGGTTGAGTTTGTTGCCCGTCCGCTCAATCGGCACATCCTGACGGAAACCGTGGTTGTCCATCTCATGCCAGATACCGAGGTATTTTTCGTATAATCCCATGGTGGTGCCTGTCAGGTTCTGGCGCGTGTTGCCCCAGACGGCATAGTTGGCATGCAATCCTGCTAACCAGTATCCCACTCCGTAGGAGCCGACGATATAATGCCCCACATAGAGCGGGATTTGCGCATACAAGTGCTGCGCTTGGTCCACGCGGCCTGTGAAGTCATGGCGCAGCGTGAACGGCACATCGTTGATCCCCTGCCAGGTGTCGTGCATGTTATAATGATAGATGGTGGTATCCCGGACGGCGTTGGAGAGGTTCTGGTAGTTGATTCCTACACCTGTCTGCAGGAGGAAGCCGCTATACTGGTATTCGTAGAGCAGGTGGAATCCGGCAGCTCCTCCTCCGGGTCGGAAAGCGGCATTCGGCATGTTGTTAACAAATCCGGAGAAACTGCCCTCCACCGAGAAACCGAAGAGGTGGTGTGTCCCGACATACTGCGATTTATGGAGCCCCCAGAAGATATCGGTATTGGAGGAAACGTCCTTGGTGGAGAACTCGCTGAGCTGCTCCAAGCGATATTCCCATCGCTCGGACGTCATAAACCGCCGCTGTGCCCTTATCCATTGCGGACAAAGGAAGCAGAGGATCAGAATGGTATATTGCAGCCTTCGCATTTTTCTTTCACAATCACTTTAATGGAACGATATGGTTCTTCCGGCGTGTCCGGCGACCAGAGCTGGAAGATATACAAGCCGGAGACAGATGGCAGTTCGACCTCCGTCACATCCGCGCGGAAGACCCCTTCCTTCACGAGCCTTCCTTCGGAGCTCGTCACACGGTACATACCATCTTTCCGGGAGAGTATATTGGCGTACGGGTGGCCGGTTACGATACAGGTCGGAACGACAGAGAGATAGCCTTTCTTAGGCGCAAAATCGTCGCTGACAGGATCTCCTACGATCGTGATCGGGCAGGTTTGGAAATCAACGGTTTCTCCGGTACGGGTGAGTCGCACGTGATACCGGTCGCCCACAATCAGTCCGGTAGGTATATACAGGTATTCGTGGGTCTCTCCCACCAGCAGTTCATCGCCGTGATACCACTGGTACCCATCCCATTGGTATCCACCGTTATAGCGGTCGTTATAAAGGGCAATGACGTCTCCGAAGCGCTGCTCGGTGATCCATGAGGGGTAAGAGAGAACGATAGTGGTGTCCGTGTCGCAGAGTTCGGGAGTGGTACAGATACCGTTATCCAGCACCAGGCGGATGGGGTAGTAGTCCGGCTTCGGGTACTTGGTCCTGTCTCCCTCAATGAGAGGCATCGGCAGAGTCAGAACAGACAGCTCCTCCTTTGTGGTGATCGGCATGTTCTCGATGTCTTCGAAACCGTAACTATGTCCCACCTCATCGTAGTAAACCGAGTAGGCAACCGGATCGAAGTCGCCGGTGTAGGTGTAATACAGATCGTACGCCAGATCATCGGCGCAGATGGAATCCGCCCATGCCGTCGGCACGATAGGCTCAATCACCTCCAGGAAGAGATAGGTGAAATGACGGCAGCCCCATTCGTTCAGCGTGGTATCCTTATAGAATCCCGGCAGGGTGAGTTTCCTGCCATGGAGGTCATATTGCTCGGTCCGGCAGATGGTGTCGTAGATAGTCTCACTGGTCGTGTCGAGGACTGTGAGATAGAGGTGGAACACCGAGTCACAGCCGAAGCGGTCGGTTAGCAGACTGTCGGCTATCAGGAAGTCCCCCACCTCATGGTGGTCCAGATTATGCTCCCTCCAAGTCAGGTTCTCGTCGGCGCACTTGGTTATCCGCTCCTCGGAGTAATAGGTGGGCGCTACATATATCCGGAGCTCATAGACGGAGTCGCAGCCCGCTTTCGTCTTCAGGCTGTCATAGAAGACATGCCGTCCGGCCGCGAGGTTCTCAAAGACCTGATTGCGCCATGTCACCGAGCCGTCATCGCAGATGGTGTCTGCGTCCAGATGGTGGTACTGCGGCAGGATATGCGCCTTGATACGGAAGACGGAGTCGCACCCGTGAACGGTAGTCAGCGAATCGGTAAAGACAGTATCTATCGGCTGTTGGCAGGTCGTCACATCAAAGTAAGTGCGGATACCAATGTAGTGGTTTCCTTGAAGCAGTACACTATCCGCGCTGCAGAAAGTTTCCTCCCACTCCTGATAGTAGGTGGGGTGAACGGATACATAATACCGATAAGTAGAGTCGCAGCCCTCGTAGGTGGTGTACGTGAAATCAAGATAATCTTCTTTTTCAGGGATCGGGTCCCCCGGCTCCCACACTTTGCGTCCGTCCTCGGGGAAAATGAGCGTTTCGTTATCGCAAATGTGGCGGATACGTGTGTATAGGTACGCCGGTTTGATATGCAGGTGGAGCTGATAGATACTATCGCACCCGTCAGCCGTCTTGAGGATCTCCGTATAAGTGGTGTCTTTCAACTCTTTTGACGGGAAGGTTTTTCCGCGATACGTGATCCTGTCGGTCGAGCAGATAGTACTGTCCGTATAGAAGAAATAGGCAGGGTGAACGGTCAGCCGGAGCCGGCAGAGGCTATCGCACCCATGGATGGTTTGCAGCATGGTGTCGCGGTAGATCATCACAGTATCTTTCCGGTACTTCAGATGCGGCACTTCCGCAGCCGGAGCCGCAGCTTCGTCCGCGTAGAGGAAAACGGTGTCTATCTGCGCCGAGTTCCAGACGGTGTGGTGATAGGTACCGTTGTGATCCTGCTGGTGCCAAACGAATGTCTCATTCGCGCAGGTGTTGTAGTAGGAGGTGGTGTCAAAGACAGGGTGCACCAGAACCTGCATGTAGAAGATACTGTCGCAGTCCTCGTAAGTGGAGTATCGCGCGGTGTCATAATGCATGCCTACCGAGAGCCCCGAATAGGTTCTTCCCTGCCATACCAATTGTTCGTTCTCGCAGATGACATACGCGGAGTCAAAGCGGTAGATCGGTTTGACGCGGAGTTTCAGACCATACAGACTATCGCAGCCGTGGATGGTCGTATATGCCTCGTTGAAGGAGAAATCACCCGAATCGGCAATGTTGATGAACCCGTGCGAATGCCCTTCGTCATCGATCCACTCCCATTGGGTGTTGACAGTATCCTGGCAGACGGCGTAGGTCTGACGATAATCATAGACGGAGTCCACGTAGTACCGGAGTGTGATGATGGAGTCGCAGCCGCGGGCAGTAGGGATTGTATCCATGCGGGTCAGACTGTCCTTCAGGTAGCGTGCAGGGAGTGTACCTCCGCTGCCGTTATGGAGGTTCTCATATTCGTATCCGGTGGCGTTCTGGCAAGTCCGTCGCTCAATGGTCACCCGCTTAACGGGGTTCACGATGAGGTGCAGATGGTGTACGGAGTCACAGTTGAAGAGTTTCGTCCCGCGGCGGATGGAGAAGTCATAGTTGTTCGCAGCAAGACTTGTTTTGATGCTGTCAAAGTCCGTCTCGGTATAGGTCCGTCCGTAGTTGGCGTACTCGCTTCCGGTGAATAGCATTTTTTGCCAGTGCGCAGAATCGTTCTCGCAGAGAATGATGGTATCGTAAATATGGTAAGTAGGCGCCACATATACCTCAATGCCGTACGTACTATCGCAGCCGTGTATCGTGTGGTATCTTGTGCCGAGGAACCAAGTCGTGTCCCCCTTATCCAGCGTAATGGTAAGTTGCGGAATGCCATCTTCGTACCATGTCCAATCGCCACCTGCCAACTGGCAGACAGTATCTTTGCGGGTGTAACTATAGACGGAGTCCACGTAGTAGCGGAGTGTGATAATCGAGTCGCATCCGCGGGTTGTAGGAATCGTATCCATGCGGGTCAGACTGTCTCTCAGGTAGCGTGCCGGGAGTGTACCTCCCATGCCGTTATGGAGGTTCTCATATTCGTATCCGGTGGCGTTCTGGCAAGTCCGTCGCTCAATGGTCACACGCCGGACGGGGTTCACGATGAGGTGCAGGTGGTGTACGGAGTCACAACCCAGAATCGTCTTACGACCAATTGAATAGTCGTATACTCCTTCCGTCATATTCAGTTTGGCGCTGTCAAACGGAGTGACGTCATATGTCTTGCCGTAATTGGCGTATTCGTTGCCGACAAAGAGTATTTTCTGCCAATGCAGCGAGTCTTTCTCGCAGAGAATGGCGGTATCGTAAATATGGTAAACCGGCGCCACATACACCTCCATGCCGTATGTACTGTCGCAGTTGTGTATGGTATGGTATCTCGTCCCCAACAACCATGTCGTATCCCCTTTATCCAACGGGATGGTGTCTTGCGGAATACCGTCTTCGTACCAAATCCATTCGCCCCCCTTCTGCTGGCAGACGGTATCTTTGCGGGTGTAGTTATAGACGGAGTCTACGTAGAAATGGAGTGTGATGATGGAGTCACAACCGAGGACTGTCTCGATCGTATCCACGCGTGTGAGACTGTCGCTCAGGTAACGTGTCCGGAGTGTGCCTCCTGCGCCGTTATTGAGGTTCTCATAGTAATAGCCGTCCGGATTCTGGCATACCCGGATATGGAGCGTGTCCCAGTGGACGGGATTGACCGTGAGGTGCAGGATGACCGTAGAGTCGCACAAGCCCGGACGATGGAAGACATACGGATAATCACCTGTTTCGGTCAGTCCTTGCCATGCCGGCACGGTGTCGTTCAGTTCGTAGGTGTAAGGAATCCTGTCATCGCAGATCGTTTTGGACACATGAACCTCGATCTTGTCAAACACGGTGATGTCGTACGTCGTGATACTGTCGCAGCCGTATTGAACACTTGTAGTAGTATCATTATACACCCCTGATATAGATGCCTGCTTACCGTGTACACCATAGGTGTAAGGCATGGTCTCCGGACAGAAACTGATAGCCAGCGTGCAACGTAATGTGGGTTTGACGGTCAGATCCAGATGCACGGTACTGTCACACCCGTTTACGGTGGTCAGAACGAAATCTTCCGTGTAGTGCCATAAGGAACCCCGGTCGGCATCGGGGATATTGATTGTCTTATCGTGGGCGGCGGCATCGCGCAGCTCCCATGTATAGGGTAATTGCTCCTCACATAGTACTACCGTAGTAGTGGTGTCATAAGTGGGGTAGATGCGTATGGGCAGATGGAGAATACTGTCGCAGGCATGCGGAGTCCTGGTAGGCAGGGTGTCGGTGTAGATGGTATCAAACGGATAGCTGCTCTTGGTCGGTAGTGTGATCTGCTGAATGAGCGTGCCGTCATCTTCGCGTACCCAGTTGTACACGGTCTGGTCCCGGCAAATATTGACGCAATGCAGGGTGGTGTCATAGGTCGGGTATTGCGTGACAATCAGTCTGTAGATAGAGTCACGAGCGGGTAATGCGATTGTCGTCAGGCTATCGTCAATAGTGGTGGTCAGGGAATCTGACAAACGGATGTCGAAACTGCCTGTGCCCTGCCATTTGCTACCAACGATGACTGTGTCTCTCCAGTGAATGGAATCAATATCACAGATGGATCGGGTAGAGCGGAACAAATAGGTATCCGAGATGTGCAAATCCAGCCGATAGATACTGTCGCATCCGTTGACGGGGTTCGTTTGGTCCTCGTTGTCGTTATAGAAATAAAGTGTGGTGTCGAGAACATCTTTCAGTTCAGGGAACGGACCATAGGTTTTGCCGTGCCATGTGTAAGTCCGGTTGTTGGCGATGGAAGCGAAGTCGATTTGCAGGAACGGCTGCGTATAATGCAGTTTTAATTGGTAAATGGAATCGCATCCGAACCGTGTCAGACACGAGTCGTAATACACACCGCCTCGCGGCAATTCCACATAAGCAGCGCCTTTGCGGTGGCCTTCCCATTGATAGATGTTCGTAACTTTCTGCCGACTTGTCCGGTCGTAAGACCATTGGCAGATACTATCTTCCTTTTCTTCGTAGAAGGGTTCGGGGATGTATAGTTTCAGGACATTGATCGAGTCACAACCTTTCCCTTCGTTACAAGCCGGACAGGTTGTTGTCCGCAGAGTGTCGGAGAAGAAACCTATCCATGCCCGCAAACCGGCGTCAGGGGTCATTTGGGGATGGGATTTGGTGATGCGTATCTCGTCTGTCCCTCTCTGGATAGGCCATATATAAACCGAATCGGGAGTACGGTTATAACACATGGTGTCCACCAGCGTGTCTCGCGACACATTGTGAATGAAAACATGCACCTCAAATGTGGAGTCACAGCCCTCAAATGCCGGATAGTTGTTGTTATACGGCGCCAACTGGCAGGGGCAGAAACGTGTCTTGGTGCGGATGATATCCACTGTATCCTGCGTTACGAGAGTACCGTTTCCTTCGTATTCGACACCCTTGTATTTCTTCTGCAACGACGGGTTGTCGTCCAGATATGTGACAGCTTCGTTCTTACATAGATGGATGGTGTCAATGGTCCGGAACGTGTCGCAAACAAAGAGGAAGAGCGTGTAGGTCGAGTCGCACCCGTAGATTGTCTCGTAATGACGGGTGTAGCTGTTCTCTCCCGGCCGGGCTTTCCATGTAAAATCCTGCGTGGCGTTTCCCGCAGTCTTATCGCCGATGAAGAGTGTCTCGCTCTTGCTGTTTGTGCGGTATTGGGGCAGGTTGTCCAGATAGGACGAATCGTTGTTGTGCGCATTCTGGCGGGGCAGACTGTCGTTGAAGCACTTCAGCGTGTCGCCCATACAGATGATCTTATAGATCGTATCGTGATAAACCCTCGTCACCCGGACTACCATGCGGAGCGTGTCTAAATCGTCCGGCAGATTGCAGATCACGTGTTTTTGGTGCATCACCGCCTGAATCTCATACTCCAGAAACGGGGTACGTTCTTCGGGAGGAAGGTCCGATTCGTCCGGCATGACGAATTTATGTCCCCATCGATAGAGCCAGTCCGTATTCGTTGCTTCGTCTTTTGTGGCTCCTTCTTTCTGTGCAATCGGAGCAGTATAACTCTTATGGATCGTCTGTTCCGTGCCTGTCACATCGTATATATACCAATCTACGGGTTCGGTCTGCTTGGAGATAGCCGATTGCAGCAACCATGCAATACTGTCCCCATCGCATATCTGGGCGGTATCGATGCGCTCATGACCGCTTACCCATTCGTTCCACTGCCGCTGATACCATCCTTGTTCCAGACGCGGTTGCACGTCGTAGGACTTAGGGGACATCACATTTCCCGTATTCGTCACAAACAGCGAGTCGCGGAACGGTTCCGGCGAATATCCTAATGTGTACAAATAACCTTGAGCATCCGATACGCCATATACCATTCCTACAAAACCTTCGCCCGTTGTCTCTATCGTGTGGTAGTGATTGGAGTTATTCGTCACTTCAATCGAGGCATACGCCATTTCTTCGTCTTCCGCGATGCGGAATTGATGGAACTGCGCACTGTAGTCTCCTGTGCCGTCTATCGTCAGTTTGTCCCGGTCTGCCCATTTGGTAATTATGAATACGTAATATTTCTGTGGCGGAGCAGGCTTGCTCGCTTCCTGGAACGGATCCAGATCATGTGTAAAGAAATTCATCTCCGTCACTCGATGAGCCCATGACGGCATCAAGGCATTGGCGGGGTCGCCGTAATAATAACAGATCTTATTACGGGGCGAGGTACCGGTACATTGTTCGTTCTTGGACGCACTCGTCGTATATCCATAGCACATAATGGGTTGGTCACTATGAATCGTGACCTCCGCTAAATCGTCATCAATGAAATACGGCTCTAAGGTCTGCCCTGCCTGCAGGGTTATGCTTTCCGGATAATTGACGCCATCATTAACACTATAGGTGTTGATGGTGATATGTGTGTCGTCATAAGCCGCAGTCAGAATAAAATAGTTCAAATTCGTATTCCCCATCAACGCCAGGTAAAAGTCCGTTCCCCACTGCGTGATAGGTAAAATCTGCTCGCTCAGGTAGTCCACCGAGTTCGACTCATGGAACGGGATACTGGTCTCTTGGTTGCCATTAAAGACGGCAATAGGTTTGTCCGCACAGATCTGACTGCCGGATAGATCGACATTCACGTTGTTTTCCTGGTGAGAGGCAGAGGCTACCAGATATGCGTCTCCGGCGTGCAGGAGTGTTACCTGATAAGTCACCCCTGCCGGCTGGCCTGTCAAAGTCTGGTATGCCGGAGTGATATGAACCACCGTATTGTCCTCCGTTGCCACGATCGCAAACTGAGACGAATAGGCATCCTCGTAATAGGTCTGTACGTAGTATTCCTTGCCCATGTATTTGGTCGGAATAACCAGCGTTGCGTCACGGGACGAAACACCCGCCTCGCCATAACGGCTATAATTAAAGCAACTGAATGACTTGTCACTCTCGTCCGTATAGACGTGCACACCCTTGTACGTACCTGCTACCTCACTTTGCATCAGGTATATCTGCGGGAACATGGCGCTCAAGTCCTCAATGTGCGTCTGACCGGCAATAATGTCGCGCGAAATAGGTTGTGAACCTTCGATTTCAAAGTACACACGGGTGTTCTGCCGGGCAGATACGGCAATCTTCAGTTCAAACTTGATACTCGGTGAAATGGAGGGATCAAACGTACCGCCGTTACGCATAAAAGTAACCCAGAAGTCATTTCCTTCCGTTGTTCCATACCCGGAACTGGCTCCTATCCAGTACGGATCAGAGCTCGTCAACTCCACTGCGCATACCCATTGAACCAAAATCAGCGCGAGGAACAATACTATGTGCCGGAACTGACTCAAAGTGTGTAAGTCTTTTCGCCTTTGCGAATATAAAGAATGCCTTCGCGGATGAATTTCTCCGCCTTTGCAGGAGTAGCGACAGATTCTATGCCTTGTTCATCGTCTGTGAGTGCAGGATTGTCGTTAAAATAAACCTTCACCTCATAGCATCGAATCTGCTTGGCGCAGTTAATCGTCACGCTCTTGTCATTAATATCCCGGATTATCAGGACACGCTCATTGTCAATATCGATGTCTTCGTCGCTGAGGTACTCAATCGTTCCTTTGTCGCATTTGGCGCTGAACGCTTTGCGTACGTACCCCGTGATGGCAATTCCTTTAATCGCCTGTGTGGCAGTAAAACGCAACTGATTATTTGCGTTACAGTTGAAATAAGCCTCTGTGCTGTCGGTTGCCTTGATAATCGAGCCTTGACCGCAGTGTACCAAGATATTATTGTCCACAAAGGCGTATTCGTTCTTAAAGAATTGCGTGTCCGGTACATGTATGGTTGTCGGCTCGGAATAGGCATATGCAGGTTCCAGATCGTCCTCCGTCGGCAAAACCACTTCCACGGGTGTAATCTCTATGGGGTCACCATTGATAACGATGCGCTGGATACGTCGTTGCTTACCACCGGTAAGGGTGAACACAACATGTGTCGCGCTACCTGTCCATCGGTCCACTTTCCAATCGTTCTTATCGGTAGCAACACCACCCGAAACCAGATTCCCCACCGATGCACTCAAACCGGTGTATTCCTTGTTGGAAGCACTACTCTTGGCGCAAACCAACTGGATATTCGTCAAATTGGTTTCTGACGAAATGGTGATCGTGTTATTCTGATACAGGCGCATCTCCGGCTGCTTGGTCTCAAAATCCTGTGTGAAGAGAGGAGGCTCTGTATTCCCGCTTCCTTTCGCGAGAACGACAGTGATGCCGTCCTTCGTCTGGTTGGTATCCGTGTTCGAGGTGAACGTAAATGTCGTTTCTGCCATCATACCAATGGCAACGCACAAAATGACTAAGAGACTAAAAATCTTTTTCATGTAATTATCTATCACAAATCGGGCGCAAAGTTACGAAAAATATTTCATTTACGCAAGCGTGCGCGTATTTTTATGCCTTTTTTGTGACTAACATATACAAAATACAAAGTAAAATATAGTAAATTCCTACCATCCATCCGTTAATATGCGCAGGAATGGTACTACCCGGCAAACTCTCTATCCATTCCACAGAGTGGTTCATGAGCCACGCTAATGCCCATGTAATCTTCCCGATAAACACACCTGCCGTACTGCCACCCAAAGCGATTGTTGCCAAACCGCTTGGAACCAGAAAAGTGGCAATCGGAAGTACCAATAGGTTGGCTAACAGGAAATAAGTACTCACCTGTTTGAAATAAAACATCGTAATCGGCAGTGTGCCTAACTGCGCCGCGACGGACACTACAATGATTCCGAGAAAATAGGCTGCTATTCTACCCGTAAGCATAGCAGGGAGCCGGTTAACCATCAAAACAATCGCTGTCGTAGCCGCAAAAGAGAGTTGGAAACTGACACTCCAGAGGTCCGTCGGCCGAACGATGAGAATGAGAACCGCCGCTGCGGCTATCGTATTGATTGTCAGACTCTTACGATAAATCATCTTCCCTATTTCCACCAGTGTGACCATGAGCACCGCGCGGACGACCGAAGGGGTCAGTCCCGTCAACCATGCATATCCCCACATTACCCCGATAATCACCAGACTGATAGCTCGGCGCGCAACTGTGTTCTCATGCATCGGTCGATATCTTCCGCCGAGAGTCAGCAGCCACACTAAAAGACCATAAATAAGACCTGTGTGCAGTCCGCTTACAGCCAGTACGTGTGCCGCTCCGGAGGCTTGGAAATGCCTTTTCAACTCCTTATCCAACTCTTCCTTGTAGCCCAAAGTCAGTGCTCCGACGGTAGCTAACTCATCGCCGCTTAAACCGGCGGCTCCTAATCGCCCGTAAAGGCGTTCCTGAAATACGTTTGGCGCTTGTTTGACAGGATATTTAGGCGGCCGCTCCACAAAAAGCAAAATTGCCGCCACCAGCGGTAGCAGCAATAAAACCATGGGAGAGGCACTCCCTGAGCGATGCCTTATTATATCGGACCAATCCCCTATCCTTCGCATGTTATAATATACTATAGTATATTATTCTGTGATTTTAAAAAATGGATTGTCTCAATGGGATCTTTTGCACCGAAAACAGCACTGCCGGCAACCAGTGCATCGGCTCCTGCATCAAACAGCGCGTGGGCATTTTCTCTGTTCACCCCGCCGTCTATCTCGATGAGTGTGTTCAATCCTCGGCGGGCAATCTCCGCCTTGATAAAACGGATCTTATCCATCGTCTCGGGAATGAATTTCTGACCTCCGAATCCCGCAAAAACGCTCATCAGAAGCACCATATCCACTTTGTCCAAATAGGATACCAGCCGCGTTACATCTATATCCGGATTGATCGTCAGACAGGTACGGACACCCTTTGCCTTGATCATCTCTATAATAGGCATGGGATCCTCCACCGCCTCCAAATGGAAGCCGACCGACCATGCACCGGCGTCGCAGAACCGCTCCACGTATTTCTCCGGGTGTACAATCATCAGATGCACGTCCAAGGGCTTGGTACAATACTGTTTGAAAGGCTTCATCAGCGGAAAACCGAACGATATATTCGGCACAAACGTGCCATCCATTACGTCCACATGCAACCAATCCGCTTCGCTGCGGTTGATCATCTCCATATCCTCTGCCAGATGCCCGAAATCAGCAGACAATACACTCGGTGCTATTATTCTCATAAATCTTCAATTTTCAATCTTCAATGCTCGTTTCTAACGAGTTTATATCCCTTATACCTTACAGCCAAAATCTCATATCCGGCAGGTCTCAGAAATCCGCGCAGGTGGTTGATATAGACACCTAATGAGCGGGCGGTAAAGGCATTGTCTTCCTTCCATAGTGCAGACAATATCCTATGCCTGTCCACAACCTCTCCTTCGTACCGGCAAAGCATGAGAAGCAAGTCGCTTTCACGGGCAGACAAGTGCTGTCCGTCGAATGTCTGGTGTACCGAATCAAAGACCTTTCCTCTCATTTCAAACACCTTCTGCTTACGCTCCTCGCTCGCCCTCACACGCCTGAGAATAGCCTCTATCCGGCATATCAGAATATCCATGGTAAAGGGTTTGGTCTGGTAGTCGTCGCATCCTAACTGGAACGCCCGCATCTGGTCCTCGCGGTCGGAACGGGGAGTGAGTACGATCAATGGCAGTTGTGGCAGCAAATGACGGATGGATTTCAGCAACTCATATCCGTTCATTCCTACCCCCTGCAGATCCATCAGTACGATATCCCAATGTTCCGTTTTTAGAATCTCCAAGCCTTCTTTACCCGTACTGACAGCACGAGAGCGGTATCCGCGGCTCTCTAAGTAGTCGCTCAACACGGTGGAGAGGCTGATGTCGCCGTCTATGATAAGTACTCTACTCGCCATAATTTCAAAAAACGCTGCAAAAGTACGATTTTTTTTGCATATATGCAAATTTTTTTGTAATTTTGCAGCGCATAAAATCAGAATGCTATGGATAAGGTACTTTTGATTTCTACCGGCGGAACGATTACGATGGTGCGTGACAAGAATTCTCAAGCGCTTGTTCCTGCCGATATGGAGACGTTTAAAGCCTATATGCCGGAACTCTTTGAGGGCAATGTGCAGGTTGATGTACAGGCTTTCTCTCCGCTTCTGGATTCCTCGGATATCAACCCCGAGTGCTGGGTGCGCATGGCTCGTATGGTGTATGACCACTACGAGGACTATGATGGCTTTGTCATCCTGCATGGTACGGACACGATGTCGTACTCTGCATCGGCGCTCTCGTTCATGTTGGAGAACCTCTCCAAACCCGTTGTCTTCACCGGCTCGCAATTACCTGTCGGTGTTCTCCGTTCCGATGCCAAAGAGAATCTGCTGACCGCCATAGAGATAGCAGCCGCCAAGGATGAGGAAGGCAATGCTATTGTGCCGGAGGTGACTATCTATTTTGAGGACCGCCTCTTCCGCGCCAACCGTACCACCAAGCGTAACGCAGAGCATTTCTCGGCCTTCAACTCCTATAACTATCCTGCGCTCGCCAAAGCCGGTGTGCATATTACCTACCAGCCTCATCTCATTCATTACTCAGACTCTAACGCCCCGCTCGTCCTCCACACAGCTTTTGATACCAATGTGGCGGTGCTCAAACTCTTTCCCGGCATCCAACAGCCCGTCGTGCGCGCACTCCTTCGTACGCGCGGACTTAAAGGAGTGGTGCTGGAGACCTTCGGAGCCGGTAACGCCCCTTCCGACAAATGGCTGTACCGCGAACTCAAAGCCGCCGTGGACAGGGGTGTCATCATCGTCAATAAGACCCAATGCAACACCGGTTCGGTGGAGATGGGGCTCTATGCTGTCTCTCTCAACCTCATGAAAGCAGGGGTTCTGTCCGGTTACGATATTACCACTGAGGCGCTCCTTACCAAACTAATGCTTCTCCTTGGCGAACAGCCGGAGAAAGCACACGAACTGGTACAAAAAGACCTCTGTGGAGAAATGACGATAGACAATTAAAATTACGAATTACGAATTAAACATCAGATATTATGAAAAATCAAGAACCGAAAGCACTTTGGGCGAATTTCTACAGCCTGACCCAGATTCCGCGTCCGAGCGGCAAACGCAAAGAGATTGCGGATTTCCTTGTTAATTACGGTAAATCCCTCGGTCTGGAGACCCTTCAGGACGAGATTGGCAATGTGCTGATCCGCAAACCGGCTTCACAAGGTATGGAGAACCACCCGGGAGTCATCCTTCAGGGCCATATGGACATGGTTCCCCAGAAGAACAGCGACAAAGTCTTTGACTTTGAGAAAGACCCGATCGAGGCATACGTGGAGGACAATGGCGAATGGATTACTGCGAACGGAACAACCCTTGGTGCAGACAACGGAATAGGCGTGGCAACGGCAATGACTATTCTCGCTGACAAGAACGCTGTTCATCCGCCTTTGGAGGCACTTTTCACCATTGACGAAGAAACCGGCATGTACGGAGCCAACGATCTCAAGGGAGGCTGGCTCAAGGGCAAATACCTGCTCAACCTCGATTCCGAGACCGAAGGCGAACTGTACGTAGGTTGCGCCGGAGGTATTGACACCACCGCTACCTTCCACTACCAACCGGTAGAAACAGAAGCAGGCGATATAGCACTCCGCGTGGAAATCAAGGGCTGCAAGGGCGGTCACTCGGGCTGCGACATCCATCTGCAGCGCGCGAACGCCATCAAACTCCTCTTCCGTTTCCTCAAGGATGCCGTAGCTAACTACGAGGCACGTCTCGCTTATGTAGAAGGCGGTTCGCTCCGTAACGCCATCCCGCGTGAGGCGGCAGCCGTCATTACCATCCCCGAGGAGAGTTATCAGGACGTGCAGGACCTCGTAGATCGCTATGAGGATCTCTTCCTGAGCGAGTACGACGGCGTAGAGACTGATCTGCATTTCACCGCCCAAGAGGTAGAGTGCCCGAAAACCGAACTGCCCGAGGATGTACAGGATTTCCTGATTCACGCAGTCACGCTTTGTCCGCACGGCGTCTATCGCATGATTCCCGAACAGCCGGATATCGTGGAGACGTCCAATAACGTGGCGATGATCAGAACACAAATCTCCAATGACAAATGTCAAATCGAAGTACAGTGCCTCACCCGCTCGTCAGTCGAGAGCCGTAAGGAGGAGTTGGCATCGGTTATCCAGTCCGCCTTCTCACTGGCAGGGGCAGAAGTGGTTTTCAGCGGTTCGTACCCGGGGTGGAAACCCAACCTCAAGTCATCGCTCTTGGCAACGCTCAAAGAGACCTATAAGAAGGAGTTTAACGCAGACCCGCGTGTGATCATTATTCACGCCGGCTTGGAGTGCGGTATCATCGGCGCCAAGTATCCGGGAATGGAGATGATCTCCTTCGGTCCGACTATCGAGCATCCGCACAGCCCGGATGAGCGCGTGAACATTGCTACGGTACAGAAGTTCTACCGCTTCGTGCAGGCTGCGCTGAAAGCATTATAAACAAATAATCAATAATAACCCTCAAAACTCGCTATTATGAAACGATTAACTACTATGTTAGCCGCTCTGTTGTTCGTTACAGGCGTCTTTGCCCAGACGATAACAGTAGCTCAGGCGCTGCAAAACGCCGCCTCTCTGTCGCAAGGGCAGACATCCACGGAAACCTATACCATAGAAGGGTATGTGACGGTTATCACGGAGAATGCCTATAATGAAAATTATAATAACATGACTTTCTGGATAGCAGACTCCCGAGGCACTGCTGCCAGTAATGCCAAAGGTGCCCTGTATGTCTATCACGGAAGACCAAGTCAGGAGTTGAAAGTCGGTGATAAGATAAGAGTTGTTTCGTCTTTGAAGAATTTTAAGGGGACAATTGAAACAGCGATAAATAACGCTCCTGTCACATGGTTGGAGTCTGCCCCTTCAGATCCCGGGCAGTCCCAAGAGCCGGAATCGGTCACGGGCTCTCTGCGTGTCTGTGCGCAAAACCTTGAGAACTACTATTATAACATCACGCAGGTGAACCCCTATACGAACGGGAAGAAACCTCGTAACTACTACACCACGGAGGAGTTTGTAGCCAAAACCCGTAAAATCGTTAATAACATGATAGCAATTGATGCGGATATCTATGCTTTTTGCGAGGTCGAAGCACAGCCTATCGTGTTAGCCCAACTGGCGGACTCCATGAACGCACGCGTGAGCAGCTCGCTCTACGCAGCAGTGAGTGACGGAATATCCGAAGCATGGAATGCGACAACCAATAATAACATCAAATCCGGTTTCATCTATCGTAAAGATAAGATCAAAACCTATGGTAACAGCAATCCTGGTTCGAAAGCGAACTATTACAAACACACCATGCGTATCCAGAACTTTGAGGTTATCGCCTCTAAAGAGCAGTTCGCACTCTCAATGAACCATTTCAAGGCGAAGGACGAAAGCGAAGACGAGGGGAATAGCCTCCGAAAAACAAATGCCAACTCCCTCATAACTGCGCTTAAAAACTATGCCTATGATCCCGATATTCTTATTTTGGGAGACTTGAACTGCGAGGTGGGAGAAGATCCGCTCAATATTATTGAGAATGCCGGTTATACAGAGCAGATTTTGCGTTTTAATCCTAATGCCTATTCGCATTGCTATCTTGGTACCCCTCAACTCATCGACCACGTTTATGCCAACGCTTCGATGAGTGCGCAGATCGTCAATGCATATGTCAAGCACGTTAGTACGTATAAATGCACCTATTCTGTCTCGCAGGCTGATTCATACTCGGATCACGATCCCTACGTAATTGAGATCAATCTGAACAGTTCTCAGGATATACCGCAACTCTCTTCGCCCGTTCGCGCAAAGAAAACCATCGAGTCAGGTCAGTTGATACTCACCCTTCCCGATGGTTCGAGATATAACGTAATGGGTATTAAAGTGCATTAACTACTTCTACCGCTTTCTTGGTGATCTCGTCGTCACGCTCGAAGAGCGGGAAGAAGCCCTCGTCGCCCAGAATATTACGGACGATATAAGCATTCAGAAGTCGCGTCATTAACGGACGCGATTTTTGTATCTGCGCTTCGTCCGGCTCTACGCCTTTCTCTTTGGCGAATGCCACGAACTCGCGCAGCACATTCTGCTTGAGCAGGTATTGCTCCAGGCTCTGCCAATCTTTGTATTTAGAGAGTTCCTTTCGATGCGTATCCGTGTATTGGTATGCGAACTGGTAGGTGTATGCCAGGTTCACGCAGCGGTTGTACCACGGGGTGTTGAGCGTTGTGTCTCTGCCCACGAAAACGTCAGGCATGATTCCTCCGCCGCCACGGACGATGCGTCCGTTCTTGGTGCGATAAGTTGTGGTATCCGAGAAATGAATGCTGTCGGCGGAGTACAACTCGCCATGCTCCCAACGGTCCAAGAGGTCTTTCTCGTAATCCTCCTGATCGCCCAATGTGTAGGGCTTCTGGATGCATCTACCGCTCGGGGTGTAGTACCGGGCTACGGTGAGACGAATGGCGGAGCCGTCGTCAAACGGCATCTGTTGTTGCACAAGCCCTTTGCCGAACGAGCGTCGGCCTACGATAGTAGCACGGTCGTTATCCTGCATCGCACCGGCGAAGATTTCACTCGCCGAGGCGGAGAAATTATCAATCAGTACGACTAACGGCACGTCTTTGAACCGTCCGCCACCATTGGCGGTAGCTTCATACCGCGGGTACGCCTTGCCCTGCGAATAGACAATCAGCTCGCCGCGTTGCAGGAACTCGTTCGCCATCCTAATAGCCTGCTCCATGTAACCGCCGCTGTTCTCCCGAAGATCCACGATAAAACGGTCAGCACCCTTTGAATATAGATCCGCCAAGGCGGAGATAAACTCCTTATAGGTGGTCTCGCCGAACTTATTGACGCGGATAAATCCAATCTTACCAATCAGGAACTTAGCGTCAACGGAGTGAACAGGGATGTCGCCTCTCGTGACCTTGAAATAGAGCGGTTCGTTGACGCCTGCGCGGAGAACACCCAGTTTAACCTGCGTTCCTTTCTCTCCGCGGAGGGTCTTCATCACTTTCTCGTTATTGAGGCGTTTGCCTACGAAGGTACTGTCATCTACGGAGACAATCTTATCGCCTGCCAGCACTCCTACACCCTCGCACGGACCGCCGGCAATGACGGCTACGATACGGACTGTGTCCTGCTGGATAGAGAACTGCACTCCGATGCCGGAGAATGAGCCCGCGAGCTCGGAATTGACCATCTCCAGATCCTCTTTGGGAATATATGCGCTATGGGGATCCAGTTTCTTGACCATATCGGTCATCACCTCGTCGGTGATACTGTCGATATCGAGGGAGTCCACATAGGCTTGCTCCATCAGTTGCAAGAGCCGATCTACTTTGGTTTGCTCAAGACTCCAGTGACCGTTCTGATAGACGATCCGCTGGGCGTTAGCTTTCTGACTGATCGCCATGCCGACTACTATTCCGATCGCCACGGCTACTACCGTCAGGGTAGGTAAGATATATTTCTTCATTTTATTATTCCTTGTCCTGTAAAAACTCAACCTCTACGCCGGCGCGTTTGAGCAGCTCCACACCGTCCATAATACGGTATTCCTCGCCATAGACGACGCGTTTGATGCCCGACTGGATAATCAGTTTCGAGCACTCCAGACACGGGCTTGCTGTCACGTACAACGTTGCACCGTCGGAACTGTTGTTGGAACGAGCTACTTTGGTCAGTGCGTTTGCTTCTGCGTGCAGTACATAAGGCTTGGATACGTTGTTCTCGTCCTCGCAGATATTCTCGAATCCGGAGGGTGTACCGTTGTAACCGTCGGAGATAATCATCTGGTCTTTTACCAGCAGGGCGCCTACTTTGCGGCGCACGCAATAACTATTCTCCGCCCACGTGCGAGCCATGCGCATGTAGAGGTAGTCGCGTTTCTGTTGCTTGTCCATAATCAACTATTAATTACCGGTTTTGATATATTGCAGCGCTCGCTCAAGTTGGGTGTCCTGACCGTTATAGATATACTTGGCGGTATCTAAGGCTACCTCGACATCCGGCGTAATGCCGATGCCTTCCAGTATTTTCTCGTCCTCGCCGAACATGGATATGCACCGTGGCACATAGGCATATACCGGCGTTACGTTCTCCACACCGAAACAACCGCTGTAGTCGAGACTGTAGTAGGTGGGGTCGTCAATCAGACAACTTAATCCGCCCCACGTGCGTGTACCAATCAGTTTGCCGTTCTTGCCCGGCATATTCTTCGCACCCCAAGAGGTAATCTCTGCCATGGAAACGGAGTTCACGTTCGCCAATACGACCACCGGCTGTTTGTCAATCACTGCGTGCTCGGCGGGATAGGTGGGGTATCTGAACGGCATCTTGGGACCGTAGTCCAATCTGCCCATGCCGTTCTTTGTACGCATCGTGTGCGAAATAAATCCGCCGGATGGAAGAAGAGCTCCTAACACATACTGGTAGTCGGCTACAGATCCGCCTCCGTTATTACGCATATCGATAATCACGCCGCCCAACTCATTGTTCTTACTTAGAACCTGAATGGTGTCGAACCAATGATGCCATACGCGGTGGATCGCCCATTGATAGGAGGCATAGACAGAGGAACTATCTTCCTGTAGATCGGTTGTGGTGAGATGTTTGCCCAACGCAAAGCTGCTGAACCGCAGATAGGCTATGTTACCCGGGAAAAGGGCATAGCGAATAGATTGCAGTTCATTAGGGTTGGCCATCTGATTATCCACCGGCTGAATATTGAGATCCATCATACCACAGGGTATTTCATAAACCTCGCAGAAGGAATTATAATCCTTAATGAGCGTAGGTACATCGTTGCCTTTATTGATTCGGTCGATAAGACCGTTGGCGCTCGCCTGCATGTTCTCAATCACACTCCTAAGCGAGTCCGCCGCTGCATAGGTGCCTTCGGCAGGCAGGGTGGCGATGAACGCCGGGATCTTACTCAGCACCAGCTTGCTCATTCTGAAAATATGTTCTTTGGCGGCCATGGAGATGTCTGTCTCGTCGAAATCAATCACCTGCCATTCGCCTGCGTTGATATAGTAATGTAGGTCTGTGGAGTTCTTCCTGTTCCACATCAACTCTTCTCTGCGTTCACGCAAATTACGTACTGTGGAGGGTGAGAAAGAGAGGTTCTTACCGGTTTGCTTATTCTTGATCTGGACATACAGGTGACCGTCATGCAGCCTGTTGAGCACCTCGCCGTATAGCGTTTCCAACTCCTTGTCGTCCACCCTCGTTTGCCGGGTGGTATCGTCCAATGCCTGGAATTTAGGCAGGTACTCTTTATATACCTGATCCCAATCAACGCCTGACTCTTCCTCGTAATCCCAGATGCCGTAATTGCAGTTCATCGCGGTCCATAATACCTTAAACTGCTCGGCATAACTCTGTTTCGCAGCATCGAAAGCCTGACCGTCATTATAACCATAGGACAAAATATCATCTCCTTCCGGACGGCAACCCGCCAAACTCAGTGCGCAGATAGCAGCGAGCGCAACATATATCTTTATTACTTTCATCTTTTGTCCTTTCTTCTTAGAAAATATAACTGAATCCGGCTTGCATACCGATAGTCGTGTTAAACCGGTAGTCCTTGATGTCCATATACTGCTTGACGGTACTGATGAAACTGTAATAGCACCGTGCCTCTACATGCATCGCCCAGTGTTCTGCCAGTTTCCATTCGAGTCCTAAACCGCCAGCCAGACCGAAATCGGCACGCTGATCCTTGGTCTTATTGTACTCATAGGCCTGATCGGCTTTTTCTATTTGGTCAGCCATATAGTTCCAGACCTCTCCCTTCATCCGGCTGCCTGCCCAATAACCGGCATAAACACCGATATTCACAAACCCGTGTACTTTCTCGCTACCGAACATGAACTTGGCCATCACCGGCAGTTGTACATATGTATTATAATAATTATAATGCGTTCCATTGTACGCGCCTGAGCGGGTAAACCTGTAATTCTTGGACGATCCCTCTACTTCTGCGCGGAGAGCTACCCAAGGCTTGAACTGGTACTGGGTGAAGATAGCGGCACTCCATCCCCATGCGCCTTCATAATGGTAGTCGTTCTGGTATTGGGTGTTGATGGAGAACCAGTTGTAGTCGCCGCCGGCGGAAGCACCCAGACTCCACTGAGCCTGCGCGCCACAGGTTATCACGGCGAGAAGCATGGTTAATATGATTTTTCTCATCCTTATTGGTTGATTAGTTGTTGTGCAAACTCCTTCACGTTGATGCCGTCGAATGTGCCGGAAGACATCATCAGTAAGGCTGTGTTGGAATAATCGAGTTGTTGCAATTGCATCTGGAGTGCCAGACTCTCCGTGAAGACTTTCACGTTTGCCGTACCGAAAGCCTGTTTGACCTCCTCTGCCGTAATGGGCGTCAGCTGCTTGTGCTCGATGACCTTCGGGTTAAAATATACATAAGCGATGTCGGCTTCCGCCATGCAGCCCTTGTATTGAGGCAGGAAATCCGCCATCAGACTGCTGAATGTATGCAGCTCCATGCACGCTATCAGCTTTTTCTCCGGATACCGCTCGCGCACGGCGTTGATGGTCGCTTTCAGCTTGCTCGGCGAGTGGGCAAAGTCCTTGTAGGCTACGCTTGTTTCCGTCTCGCATATCTTCTCCAACCGGTTGCTTGCCCCCGTGAACGAGCTGATCTCGCGATAGAAATCATCGGGGGCTACGCCTATGCAATGGCAGGCTAACATCGCTGCCTGCAGGTTCTGCATGTTGTGCTTGCCGAACACCTCCATCTTCACATCCCCCTCATATTCCTTGTAGGGGATGCAACTGACTGCTGATGGCTGACCGCTGATTTCTTTCGCAAGAAGTCTCAGGTTCTCATCGCCTTGGTAGTAGATGAATGAGCCATGGGGCTCGATTGAATGAACGAACTTACGGAAGGTCTCCACATATTCAGGGAAAGTAGGGAATACATTGATATGATCCCATGCTATTCCGGTCAATATAGCTACGTGGGGGTGGTACCATAGGAACTTGGATCTCAAATCCAGCGGACTTGTCAGGTACTCATCACCCTCGAAGACTGCATACTTGGCGGTGTCGGATAGACGTACCATCCGCTCGAATCCCTCTATCTGTGCGCCTACCATGTAGTCGGCTTCTATGCCGAGGCGGTTAAGCACATAGAGAATCATAGAGGTGGTAGTCGTCTTCCCGTGGCTTCCGCCTACAACGATGCGAATCTTATCCTTGGTCTGCTCGTACAGATACTCGGGGAAAGAATATATTTTGATCCCCAACTCGCGGGCTTTGACCAACTCGGGGTTGTCCTCGCGCGCGTGCATTCCTAATATAATAGCGTCTATGTCACGCGTGATGCGCTCGGGATGCCATCCTATCTCGTCAGGTAGCAGTCCGGCATTGCGGAGGTGCGAGAGAGCAGGCTCGAAGATTTCATCATCCGAGCCCGTCACCCGGTACCCCTCCTTGGAGGCAACAGCCATTGCCAAATTATGCATCGCTGCGCCGCCGATAGCTATAAAGTGGATATGTGTCATTTATTTGAACAGTTTGCCAAACTCTTCTTGGGAAACAGTCTTAGGCTCGATCTTCACGATGGAGCGGAGGTTCTCGTAGATTTTGTTCTCTACCACACGCTCTACGATGCCACGGAGCTGATCCTCGTTCTTGAGGAACTCATTGGCGTAGTTCTGCAGGTACTCCTCTTCTATGTTCATCAGACCGTATTGCATGAACTGCATCTTGGCAATCTCCTTGGCGTATGCTTCTACGTCCTCTTTCTGTACATCGATTTTGTACTCCTTCATGAGCTGGTCTTTAGCGAGATGCCATTTGAGTTCGTCAAGCATCTTGCTGAAATCCTTGTCCAGTTCCTCTTGGGTCATCTTCTCGTTGGTAGCGAGCACCCAGCGTTTGAGGAAGTCCTCCGGGAACTCTACTTTCTCCATCTTCTTCATGATGGCAGCTTTCAGATCCAGACCGAAACGGTACTTGCTATCCTCTGCCATAGAGCGCTCGATGTCGCTCTTGATGCGTGCGCGGAAAGCGGCTTCGTCCTTCGGGGTGTCGGTGCCATAAACCTTAGCAAACAGCTCTGCGTCAATAGCGCAGGGTTTCATCTCGGCTTTGATACCTTTCTCTTTGTCCTCCGGCGTGTACTCGCCGAAACGGTTAGCGTAGGCCTCTACCTGTTTCTGAACCATCTCGTCAGTCACGGTGATGGTATATTCCGTAACTTTGTTCTTGCCATTCAGCTTGGCATCGAACTCCGGAGCTACAGCGATGTCGAACATAAAGGTGAAGGTCTCCTCGTTGTCAAGGTCAATCTTCGGAGAAGCCTCGCTGGGCAGCGGGTCGCCAAGAATCTGCAACTTGTTGTCTTCGATGTGCTTCTGCAGGCCCTCGCCTACTTTCTTGTTCAGCACGTCTGCCAGAATACCCTTGCCGTACATTTTCTTTACCAATCCGGCGGGTACCATACCCGGACGGAAACCGGGCATTTGGGCTTTGTGGCGTACTTCTTTGAGCTGTTTAGCTACTTCCTCCTGATAGTCAGCCGGCTCGATGGTGAGCGTGATAACGGCCTTCAGGTCTTTCAATTCACTTTGTTCAATCTTCATAATATATTTGTTTTTATTCGATATTTCGATTATTTGATATTTCGGAGTCGTTTATGCTCTTCCTGCGCGTTTGCGCTCTAACTCATCGAGGATGATTTTGCGGATACGCATTGCGTGCGGGGTTACCTCTACGTACTCATCCTCTTTGATATACTCTAATGCCTCCTCCAGACTCATCCGTACAGGCGGTGGCAATACCGCCTTGTCGTCTGCACTCTTGGAGCGCATGTTGGTCAGTTTCTTGCTCTTCGTCACATTGATGACTATGTCGCCCTCTTTGGCGTTCTCGCCTACTACCTGTCCGGCATAGACCTCCTCTTGCGGGTCGATGAAGAACTTTCCGCGATCCTGCAGTTTGTCCAGCGCATAGGCATATGCCGTACCGGCTTCCATCGCTATGAGCGAACCATTATTACGCTTCACTATCTCGCCTTTCCATGGCTGGTACTCCAGGAACCGGTGCGCCATGATGGCTTCTCCGGCGGACACGTTCATCACGTACGTGCGCATACCCATGATACCGCGGCTCGGGATGGTGAACTCGAGGTGTACGCGGTCGTTGACCATCTCCATCTTCGTCATCTCGCCCTTGTGGGTGGAGACATACTCGATGATTTTACCGGAGCATTCCTCCGGTGTATTCACCGTCAGTGCCTCTACCGGCTCGCATTTGACGCCGTCAATCTCTTTGATGATGACTTGCGGCTGGCCTACCTGCAACTCGTATCCCTCGCGGCGCATGGTCTCGATCAAGACGGAGAGGTGTAGCACGCCACGGCCATAGACACGCCAGCTGCTCTCCTCTGCGCCTTTCTCAACGCGGAGGGCGAGATTCTTCTCCAACTCTTTGTTGAGTCGGTCCTGGATATGACGGCTCGTTACAAATTTACCGTCCTGCCCGAAGAAAGGCGAGTCGTTGATGCAGAAAGTCATACTCATCGTCGGCTCGTCAATGGCGATCGGTTTGAGAGCCTCGGGGTTCTCTGCATCGCAAACGGTGTCGCCTATCTCGAAGCCGTCGATACCGATCATCGCGCAGATGTCGCCGTTCTTGACCACATCGGTCTTCACGTGACCCATACCCGAGAACGTGTGCAGCTCTTTGATCTTGGTCTTGACCATCGTGCCGTCTTTCTTCGCCAGCGTGACGGACTGACCGTCCTTGAACTCGCCGCGGTGAACCCTTCCAATGGCTATACGGCCGACATAAGAGTTGTAATCCAGACTTGTCACCAGCATCTGCGGCGTACCGGGGTTGTCCTCCGGAGCCGGAATATACTCGATGATGGCATCCATCAGGTCGGTCAAGTCGGTCGTTGGTTTCCTCCAGTCCTTCGACATCCAGCCGTTCTTGGCGGAGCCGTAGAGGGTTTGGAAATCCAACTGGTCGTCGGTGGCATTGAGGTTGCACATCAGGTCAAAGACCTCTTCCTGCACCTCGTCCGGACGGCAGTTCAACTTGTCCACTTTGTTGATTACTACGATGGGTTTGAGACCCAATTCGAGTGCTTTTTGCAGCACAAAACGTGTCTGTGGCATGGGACCCTCGAAAGCGTCTACAAGCAGCAGAACGCCGTCGGCCATATTCAGCACACGCTCCACCTCGCCGCCGAAATCGGCGTGCCCCGGAGTGTCAATGATATTGATTTTCGTGCCTTTGTATTCGATGGCTACGTTCTTTGCGAGAATGGTAATTCCACGCTCCCGTTCCAAATCGTTGTTGTCCAGGATTAGCTCCTGAGGCTGATCACTGAACTCCGAACGCTGTGCGCTCACTACTTTCGCGGTGTACAGCATCTTGTCCACGAGCGTTGTTTTGCCGTGGTCCACGTGTGCAATAATTGCTATATTTCTGATATTTTGCATAATTCTTTTATGTGTAGGGCACTATACGCCAAACTAAATCGGGCGCAAAGGTACAAAAAAAAAATGACATACACAAGAGTGTATGCCACTTTTCTTCATTTTTAAGTGGATTTAAGGGTCATTTGCCTGTCGCTTTCATTACCACTTCGTTACCATTACGTACTGTTCTAGGTCATTCCATTCCCCCTAATACATTGTATGTTTTGCCGTTTCGGAGAATCAGCAACCGTCCGTCGCGGACTATCTTCTCTCCCTCCCTTTGCCTCTTCCGGCAGATACTCTCCCATCACCAAGAAAGCAAACACTTGCACAGGGGCGTTTTGGTAATCCAACGCAGGCGTCACCAGCCACATAAGTGTGCAAAAAAAGCATTATTTTGCCAACTCGAAACCGCATTTTTATGTTTTATAACATATTTTTGCCTGAAAATTTGGTCGTTCCATCAAAAGGCAGTAATTTTGCACCGAATTTCAGAAGAGGGGTATAAAATCCCTATCGGAAATTCCGACGCAAGCGAGTGCGTTAACTCGTGAAAATGATCTTTAAAACATTACTATTATGAAAAAGGTATTAATTAGTCTGTTGACCATCGTATCGTTGGTAGCAGGAGGTACCTTAACCTATGCTGCTAAAAACACCAACGATAATTTTACAGTCCGGTTCCGAGAGAACACCCTGGTAGTAGCATCTACTCAGATGCAGGAAGCCCGGATCTACTCGATGGACGGTAAACTGCTCCTCAAGGAGCGTGGCAATTACGTAGAGTTTGAACTCATCCCCGGCACGTACCGCTTGTACGCCAAAGTAGGGGACGGCATGGAGCGCCGACGTATAGAGCTCCGCTAAACGAAAAGAGACGCCCTCGCGTCTCTTTTTTTTGTGCTTACTATTCAACTCTCAACTCTCAACTATCAACTATCAACTATCTCGCCGCCCGTATGTACAGCGGAACCGAAATCGCCAGAAACACGATATTCGGCAGCCACGCCGCCATGAACGGACTCATCACATTGTTTACCGAGAATGTCGTGCTCACGGTGGAGAATAGTATATACACCGCCGTCAGCACAATGCCGATACCCAAGTTCTTTCCCATTCCTCCGCGGACCTTGCGGCTGCTCATCGTCACCCCAAGAAGCGTCATGATAAATGCTCCCAGCGGAGATGCCCAGCGCTTATGGTATTCTACCTCGAAAGCCTTCACGTTACCGCTTCCGCGCTGACGCTGGCGGTTCATATAGTGTCTTAACTCCGGCGTCGTCATCTGCTGCGCTTGTTGTGCGGTTATGAATAACTCGTCCGGAATAATCGGAAGGGAGATGTCTTTACGTTCTCCGAGATCCAGTGTCTCGCGCATGCCGGTGAACCGCCGGGTCAGGTAATTCTCCAAATGCCAGTACTCCAATGAGTCGTAGTAAATCCGCTCTGCCGTAGTACGTTCTACCAGACTCTTTCCCTCAAAACGCTCTATGGATGCCCGGTAACCGATGTTATTGTATTTTCGGAACGACTCCATGTAGAGAATCGTGCCCGGCTCTACCTCCAACTGCAGATTACGCGCGTTCTCCGTCGTGAAATGCTCTATGTACTTGTCCGTGAAATGAAGCATCCTCTCGCTACTCCGTGGGATCACCCAGCCGCCTAACGTCATGCTCAGTACGAATAACAGTCCTGCCGAGAGCGCGTAAGGTACCATCAGCCGGTGGTAACTCACCCCTGATGCCAGCATTGCTATAATCTCCGAGTTGCCCGCCATCTTACTCGTGAAATAGATCACGGAGATGAAGATGAACAGCGAGCTGAACATATTCATGTAATAGGGAATGAAGGGGATGTAGTAGTCCAGAATAATCTCCCGCAGCGGTACTTGTTCCTCGAAGAAATCATCCATCTTCTCCGTCAAATCAAAGACGATTGCGATAGACAAAATGAGCACAATCGAGAAGAAGAATGTGCCCAGAAATTTCTTGATTATATACCAATCCAGGCGTTTCACGCCAATTACCAATTTTTCAATTACCAATTACCAAATTACAATCTCTTCATGAGGTCCGGTAATACAGCGGATTTCCATGAAGAGTAGTCGCCCGCGAGTATATGCTCTCTTGCCCGGCTGACCAAGTCGAGATAGAATGCCAAGTTATGGATCGACAGGATCTCCAGTCCCAACATCTCCTGGGCATGGATCAGATGCCGCGCATAAGCCCGCGTATAGGCGTGGTCCACATAACTCGTCCCATAGGGATCAAGCTCTGTGAAATCGTCCTCCCATTTCTTGTTTCTGAGGTTCATCACGCCCTGCCATGTGAAGATCATGCCGTTCCGCCCGTTCCGCGTCGGCATTACGCAATCGAACATATCCACGCCCCTCTCGATGGCTTCAAGTATGTTCCACGGCGTGCCGACTCCCATCAGGTAACGGGGTTTTTCCTCCGGCAGGATGTCGTTGCAGACCTCGATCATATCATACATCACCTCCGTCGGTTCGCCTACCGCGAGTCCGCCGATGGCGTAGCCGTCTCTGTCCAGATCCCGCAACCGTTTGCTCGCCTCCTGTCTCAAATCCGTATAGGTGCATCCCTGTACGATCGGGAAGAGGTGCTGTTTGTAGCCGTATAAGTCATCCGTACCGTCGAACCGGGCGATACACCGGTCGAGCCATCGGTGCGTCCTTTCCATCGATTCCTTTGCGTATTTCTTGTCAGCCGTCCCCGGGCAACACTCGTCGAACGCCATCATGATGTCCGCGCCTATCTCACGCTCTATATCCATCACGCTCTCGGGTGTGAAGAGCAGCTTGCGGCCGTCTATATGGGAGGAGAACCGCACGCCTTCCTCCGTCATCTTACGGATGTCGGTGAGAGAGAATACTTGAAACCCGCCGCTGTCGGTCAGGATAGGTCTCTCCCATCCCTCGAACCGGTGCAGTCCCCCCGCTTTATGCAGAATCTCTGTACCCGGACGGAGAAAGAGGTGGTAGGTGTTGCCAAGGATGATTTGGGCTTTGATATCGTCCTCCAACTCCTTGCGCTGCACACCTTTGACGGTCCCTGCAGTCCCTACGGGCATGAAGATAGGGGTCTGTATGTCTCCGTGGTCGGTGTGTATCACGCCCGCTCTCGGCCCCACGCCTTTCGCCCCGCTATGTAGTTCGAAAAATGCCATCAACTGTCAACTATCAACTCTCAACTAACCTGTTCCCCTCTCCGGGAAATACAATACTCGGCTTGAACGTCTTCGCCTCGTCCGGCGTCACCAACCCGTACGCCATGATAATCACGGTGTCGCCTACGTGTACCAAGTGGGCTGCCGCACCGTTGATGCAGATACAACCCGAACCTCTCTTCCCGGGAATAACGTACGTTTCCAGCCTTGCGCCGTTGGTGTTATCTACTACCTGTACCCGCTCGCCGGCATAGATACCTGCGGCTTCCATCAGGGCTTCATCGATTGTTATGGAACCGATATACTCTAAGTTCGCTTCCGTCACTTGCACCCGGTGGATCTTTGATTTTAAAATCGTAATATACATTGTTCTTAACCTTTGCGGGTGCAAAGGTACAACAAAATTTTGACATATGCAAGAAAAATCTTATTAATCGTGCATTAATGCGCAATCTGTATGCCTTGCGCGTCATATGTCTTTCCGTCTCTGACGATATAGAGCCTGCCGTCAATCAGCATTTTTCTGACGGCTGAGGTCTGATGGCAGACGGCTTCCGTTCCTGTCGCTATCTGGCTAACCGGAGCAATCTCTATCTCAAACCGCGTGTCGGTACTTCCGGCGGTCAGACAGACGGCGTAGTCTGAAGTGTTGAGGAGGGTCTGTGTGCTGTCGGTCTTGTCCCGGAGCGTTACGCTAACGGCGGTTGGCGGAGCGGGGAGGGAGAAGGTATAGACCCCGTTAGCGGTTATTTGTACGCCGATGGGTATGGATACCGGCTGATTACGGAAGGGCAGACTGTTTCCCGCTATGCGTTCGTAACCGATGAGCGAATAGATGTTACTGCCGGCGTTTAACTCTTTGACCAGATCCTCGCCGAACGTAAATCCGCTGTCCGCATTCCCGTCTTCGGTCAGGCGGATAAAGGTGTGGTCTTGTTGGACGGTATCTTTCCGCAGATCGAGGCGGAGACGGATATCCGTGTCGGGGGAAATGGCGCGCGGGGCAAGTGACGCCGGTGCGGAGGTGCGCCAGATGACGGGTGCTTGTTGCTGAAGGAGATAGGCGTGCATGGGCGCAAAGTTGTAATCGCGGGCATCCACCACGCTGAGTGAGTTGTCATGGAGATGCCATTCATAGAGATAGCTTATATCGGTCGTGTGGTATGCGGAGCTTGGGGGCGCACCGATGCACCGCCAGAAACTGTCTTTGATGGTCCGGTCGCCTTCTGTCCCTAATGTAGCCGATTGGTCAATGGTGCACCGGTAGGCTTCACTCAGGGCCGGAATGGTCTCATTCTCAAACGCCAGGCTGACGGTGGAGAGGGCAGGGAAATACAAATTGACTACATCCGCGTCGTTGGACCATACATCCGTCTTGTCCGCCTGCATCCGGATCGAGTTGAGTTTGAGGATGTAGCCTTGGTAGGCATGGAGAACGGAGTCCGTGTCGTCAATCCTTTTCCAGTTTGGTTCGCTATCTGCCCAGTAGCCGTTCTGCGCTCTTCCCAAGCCGTCGTAGTACTCGATGAGCCAGTGCTGTCCGTAGTTGCCGAAACCGTAGATGTCGCCTACACGCACATCGAAGGGCAGGGACAGGAAATAGTTGTACCGCTGATAAGGGCTAAGGGAAGCGTCATTGATGGTGTCTTTGTAAAAATCCATTACGCCGGATACCGTGCAGTTCTCCGTTTTGTCGCTGAGCGGAAGGAGTCTCCCTGCGCGTTGCAACCCCCGTGTGAGCACAGCGTCTATGTCGGGGTACACCTGTACGGTGCTGATTTCCTCGCACACTGCAGAAACGGCACAAGGCGCCTCAGAGTTGCGTACCTCGGTCTTCAGGAAATAAGTCCCCGGGGCGGGAGCCGTGAACGAAACCGAGTTATGGGAATAGGGGGTGGGGTTGCCGCGGAATGTGACATCCGGAACAAGGTGAGTACATTCCCGGTCGTAATACAAATCCCAACAAACGAAAATGCCTCCGGACAATGGCGGATCGGTGAGGGTGGGGGTGGCGATGACACTCTCGCTGCTCCGGATGGCAGAGTTGGCGAGTTGCACGTTGACGGTCGTAGCGGAGACGTGCAGAGGTATGAACAGTAACCCCGGGAGGAATGTTTTGGGCCTCTTGTAAAGGATAAAGACGAGGCAGAAGAGCATCATTACCCACGGAGAACCGATAGGGACGCCCGGAGTGTTTTGGGTGCTCTTTCGGGCATCGGCGCTCTCCGTCCAACCATCTGTGTCAAAGACTACCTGCGATTTCCGGACCCGGCTTTTCTTATGCGTTGAGGAATTGTCGGAGGGGGCGGCGTATTCGGATGGCAATGATATAGAAAACGGCGTATAGATTGTTCCTCTATACGCCGCATGGGTGGGTTCTCCGAATGTTTGTGACGTTGTGCCCAAGGCACATTCCGTCCCTCCAAGCACAGCCAGGAGAATTAAACAGAACACAATAATACCTCTTTTCATAAATTTCTTACCATTTTTGGGGTCCCCGCAAATTTTACATTTGTGGGGAGAGGAGGAAACGCGACCATTACACGAATTACGAAGTAATGAAGTCATGGATCGCCGCTTCCGACGAGTGACCCCGCTGGGGCGGGATAAAACCTTTCTACGCTTACGCTTCGTAAGCTTCTGTGACCCCGCTGGGGCTCAAACCCAGAACCTTCAGAACCGGAATCTGACACTCTATTCAATTGAGCTACGGGGCCTCGCTTGAACTAAAACTCGCGTGACTCGCGGTACAACCGCTCGATTACGCTGCGTTTTGTTCTGCGCTTTTAGTTCGGTAAAAACTTTTACCTCACTATCAATTATCAACTATCAATTATCAATTATCAACTATCTAGTCTCTCCTTCCTCCTAAAAAGATCAAGATGTAGTATATGAGCGTAGCGAGGGAGGAAAGGGTGGCTACGACATAGGTGTATGCGGCGGCATGGAGTGCGTCGGACGCCATGGGCGTGGTCTCGTTATCGGTGATACCCGCTTCGCGGAGCCAGTTGACGGCTCGTTGCGAGGCATTGACCTCTACCGGCAAGGTGATGAACGAGAACAACGTCGTGGTGGCAAAGAGCGCTATGCCGAATAGCATCAACTGCGGGAAACTCTCCAAGGTGAGCATGCCGATCAGCAGAATCCACGTCATCCATTTGCTGCTGAACGATACTACCGGCACCAGCGCCGACCGCATCTTCAAGGGAGCGTACTCCTGAGCGTGCTGGAGGGCGTGCCCGCACTCGTGCGCAGCTACTGCAGCGGCGGATACATTGGCGCCATCATACACCTCCCGCGACAGGTTCACCGTCTTGTCCGCAGGGTTGTAGTGATCCGTCAACTGACCGGAGATGCACGTGATCTTCACGTCCATGATCCCGTTGTCACGGAGCATCTTCTCCGCCACCTCGCGGCCCGTCAGCCGGAGCGGCGTTTCGGCGTAGCGTTTGAACTTGCGCTCCAGCGATGCCGATACAGCCCAGCTGATTAGGGCGATGCCTATAAACAATATCCAGTATATGCTCGATGTCATTCTTCTTATAGTTGTTGCATTCGTAACCGGCGGCAGGTCTTGCACTCGCCATATACGTAGAGCGCAAAATGCGCCATGTTAAAATTCGAGTACCGTCTCATCTTCACGAGGTTGATGATAGCCCGGTCCTCCATCCGCGCTACGCGCCCGCACTTGGTGCAGATGATCTGCATCACGGATTCTTTCTCGGTCTGCAGGTCATACTCCGTGGCGGATTGTCCGCGTTGCCTCGTCAGTCCTCTCAATATGCCTGCTTCGACAAACAGATTGAGGCTGTTATAAACCGTTCCTACCGATATCCGGTCGGGCTGGCAGGCTTTCACCAACTGGTCTGCCGTGAACGGCCTGGGCAGGGCGCACACCTGTTTCAATACCATGGTACGGACCTTTGTCGGGCGCAAGCCCTTGGCGCGGATATATGCCCGCAGTTTCGCATCCGAAGCCTCGTACGTCGTCTTGTACTGTTCAGCCTTCGTCATAGGGGCTTGATGTATGCGCGGTGGCGTTTATGTATCTTATGGTCGAACTGGGTGAAGTTCGCTATATTCTTGGCGTTGGTCTCCAGGATGTTTGTCGTCTCAAGGATCCGGATACCGTAGTCGTTGATGATAGGTATCTGGTCCTGGAAGAAGAGCGCATTGATGCCCTTGTCCTGATAGTCCGGACGCACGGCGATGAGCAGGAAACTGAAACTCTTCATCTGCTTTGCCTTCAGCGCTTTCAGCAGGTGGTACCAGCCGAAGGGGAAGAGCTTGCCGTCGCATTTGCGCAGCGCATCGGAGATATCCGGCATACCCAGTCCCACACCCACGATGTCGTCTTTCTCGTTCACTACGAGGGTCACGAAATCGAAATTGAGGATCGGGAAATACATGTTCTTGTAGTAGTTCTTCTGCGCTACCGTCATCGGCTGGAAGTTATAGAGCTTCTGGTAAGCCTCGTCTATCACGTCCATGTACTGGATCCCGAACCGGCGCACCAGTTCCCGCGAGTTCTTCACTTTCACTACGCGCACGTGCGAGCGTTCCTTTACTATATTGGCGATCCTCTCCAGCCTCTCGGGACAAGCCTTGGGCGGATAGACCTGTATCTCCACCCAGTCTGCATCTTTCTCCAGCCCGTAAGCGTCCATGTGTTTGACGTAATACGGATAGTTGTAGAGCGAAGCCATCACGGCGGGGTAGTTGTAGCCCTCGAGGAGGAGCCCCTCATGGTCGAAATCCGTGAAGCCGACCGGGCCGTTGAGTTCCTTCATGCCGCGTGCTTTGCCCCATGCCGCTACGGTGTCGAGCAGCGATCGGGAGACCTCGGGGTCGTCGATGAAATCGAACCACCCGAACCGCACATGCTGGAAGCCCCATTTCTCGTTGGCGCGGCGGTTGATGATGCCGGCGATACGTCCTACGGGCTCGCCGTCACGGTACGCCATCCATAGTTGGTATTCGCACACCTCGATCGCCGGATTATGTTCCGGCTCGAAGCAGTTCATTTCGTCAAAGAACAAAGGCGGACAGTAATACGGACAATCCCGATACAGGTCGTTGGCGAACTGTATGAACTTCCGTAACTCGCGTTTGGTATGTATGTCACGTATTTCTACTGCCATAATCCGTAAAGGCATGTTATGCCTTTTGTGGAGCATAGGGGAGTCGAACCCCTGACCTCAACATTGCGAACGTTGCGCTCTACCAACTGAGCTAATACCCCCGCTTGCATTAGCACTACGCGTGACTCGCGGTTCAACCGCTCGATTACGCCTTCGTGCTATGCTACGCTTTTCGGGTTTCAAAACAAGTTTTAAACCCCGATGAATTTTGTAGCCGCCGCTACATGTTGTGGAGCTAGCGGGAGTCGAACCCGCGTCCAAACAAGGAACACTTATGCTTTCTACGCGCTTATCTTGGCCTTGATTTTCGTCCGGCGGCAAGACCCAAGCCACCAACCTCCGGCTTAGCTGCTAAGTTTTCGAGGCCGTATCGCAGCGTGCGACCTCTATTCCGTGTATTTCTGCACCGCTTGATCCTTTCAGCCCACAGACCCGGCTTGGAGCGATGTCCCGTTCAGGCGCCTTGCACCCGAATACGCCAATCTACTATACTTCGATTAGGCAGCGAGAGCATAAGAAGTGTTGCCAGTTATAGTTTGAAGATGATATTAACGAGCGTATCCTCGATGCTCGGCGTGCTTACACAACTATTCTACCTGCTGTCAAAACCAGATAGCCCCTCGCGCGGGCAACTCTTGCCCGCGCTCTCAGCGCTTACTCGGCGCTCTCTGCCGGTTGCTCGGCTACAGGTGCACTCTGCTCTACCTGAATCGCGGACTGGTCATCGGCTGCCTCAGCCTGACCCCTGCTGAAACCTACTGCGGCGATCGAGAACACTACAATCAGCGCAATGATCGTCCAGGTCGCTTTCTCCAGAAAATCAGCCGTCTTAGGCGCACCCATCACCTGGTTTCCGCTCGCAAAACCGGCTGCCAATCCGCCGCCCTTGCTGTTCTGAACCAAAACGAGGAGCGTCAGCAGAACTGCAGCGATGACAATTAGAATGGTAAGAAATATGTACATAGTCTTTTAAATTTTAGTTTTCTGTATCAAATTTTACATCTTCAGCCAAATCGGCTGCAAAGGTACAACAAAAAATCGACATATGCAAATAAAAGAACAAAAAAAATACCAAAATTACGGAAACAGCCCCGCATTTCTGCGGAGCTGCCTTCCTTCTGTCCCCCTTTTCGGGGCACCTTAGCGTTTCAACATCGTGCAAGAATGTGCGATTTTACAAACGTACACCCAGTACATTGTACTTCACGCCGTTCTTCTCAATGATCAGCATGCCGTTCTTGAGAATCTTAACGGCTTTTGCCTCACCTGCCACCTCGTCGATAGCGGTTCCGGAGTTCGGTGCGATAAAGATGCAATGCTCGTACCAGTCATCGCCGCCCTGTCCGTCCGGACGGAAGTAGATGTCCTTCACGCCGGCATGAGCTGCGTCAACGACATAGTTATTATCCGTTCCGCCCGGGTACCAGGTCGTGATAGCATCGTTCTCTACGTAAACCACTTTGAGAGAATCTTCGGCCGCCAATGTAACGCCTGCAAGAACATACTCACCGCCCTCGCCGTTTGCTACGAACAGACGCTCTGCGGCAGGAGTCCAGTCGTACTTGTCACCAACGAGATAGTAACCGTTAGCCAGCTTCGGCTCTACTACCGGCTCTTCGTTAGCTGCGATAAAGATGCAACCATAGTACCAGCCTTCGCCACCTTGTCCGTCCGGACGGAAGTAGATAGCCTTTTCGCCTGCGTGTGCTGCGTCAACGACATAGTTGCCGCCCTCGGCGGGATACCAAGTGGTAATAACGTTGTTCTCTACAAGAACAACCTTCAGAGAGTCATCTACTGCCAATGTAGCACTTACCATGTATTCGTTTGCATTTTCCGGATTAACCGTAAGAATACGCTCTGCGGCAGGAGTCCAGTTGTACTCGTCACCAACGAGATAGTAACCATTAGCCAGCGTCGGCTCAACTACCGGCTCTTCGCTCGGAGTGAAGGTAACATTAGAGACAACGATTGCAGAAGAACCGGTAATGGTAACATCGCCTGCCGGAACAGCGATAGCCTGGGTCTCAACGTTCAACTGTTGATCGTGCGGATCCGTAGTACCGTTGTTTCCGCGAGAGGTCCAGTACTCGGTCTGCTCGCCGTTTACAACGAGGTAGCGTTTTACTGCGCTAGTGCTTGCCTTCGAACCGGTGTCGGAGAACTTCACAGTGATTGTACCAGCTACGGTAGTCTTGAAACGGAGCGTACCAGCCTGGCAGTACTGATTCTTGCGGATAGGATACTCACCTTTGAATGCCATAGTAGCCGCATCGAAGCCCTCAGCGAAAGTCATGAAGTCTGCTGAGTAATTCGCATAGACCATTTCGTCATTCTTGCTCGGCGTTGATTCATCGGTCAGTTGAATACCTTCATTGTTATAGAGTGCATTCTCGGTATTGGCAGTGATCTTGGAGAAATCCCAAGTGGTAGCTGCGCTTACAGCCTGCAGTTCAACGACTACCGGCTCTTCGTTTGCAGCAATATAGAAATATCCGCCAAAGGCAGCCCAATCGGCTTTGTAATCCGGCTGGAAGTAGATAGTCTTCACGCCAGCGTGCGTAGCGTCCACGGGATATTCGTTATCCATACCATCCGGATACCAAGCGACGATAGCGTCGTTCTCTACCTTAACCACCTTGATGCTTTGACCCTCTGCAAGAGTAGTAGTGAGTTTATACTCACCCTCGGTGTCCGGGTTAGCAGCGAAGAGGAGGGCAGCGCTCAGAGTAGCTACGTCCCAGCCGTTCTGGCCGATGAGGTAGAAACCGTTAGCCAGCGTCGGCTCTACTACAACCGGCTCTTCGCCATATACAGACCACTCGCCGGTAACTTTGTTGCCTTCGCCTATCCATTGTGCAGTAGCGGAAGTGATGGTGTAGAGATCCTTGTCTGCAGGAATCTCCAGATCCTCTGTTTGTGCTCCCCAGTTAAGGCAATCTTCTGTGTTGCAATCATTCGGATTGAAACGTGTGAAGATGACGGTGTTATAGAGTGCGGTGTCAATCTCTGCTTTCCAGAGATCGGTCTCGCCTTCTACCGGTGTCATGCGTACGCCCGGGAATTCTGCGTTCTTTGCCTCTCCCTTGAATGCGTAGATACCTACAGCAGCGTTTCCATCTTTCCACCAATCTTGAGCTACCTTGCAATAGAGGGTCTTCGTGGTCGGCTCTACTACCGGCTCTTCGCCGCCTTGGGAAGCTTTGAGCACATAGAATGTCAATTCTGCGCCCTTGTAGTTAGTAGCGTTCTCCGTGTTATACGTTCTCCAATCACTACCATTGTTGTCGTACGGACCCACAAAACGGGTGCCTGTAGTTACTTTCAACAATTTTCCAAGGTCTCCCATTACAAACTTATCGTTCGCGGAGTTTGCATTGCCGATACGCAAACCGGTGTTTGTGGACAAACCGGTAAGGTACATGCGAATTTCCTCGCTACCCTCCTGATAGAATTTGTAATTGTCACCACTCTTGACAAGTGTCCATGCCAAGTCTTGCAAAGAAGAACCTTCCGGAGCGGTAATAGTTGTTACACCGTCAGCGGTGGTCACCTCGCAAATCTTCTTTGCGGGATTTGAAGTGGTCGCCGTGGACGGCAATGCGACATTCGTAGCAGCCGTCGAATTACTGATGATGACAAGTGTCGAACCATCAGCAATGTCTGCCAAAGCCTTCGCCTCCCATTGGGGATTTTCAGGCAATGTCGCCATCATGCTTGCTGCAAAGAGAATTGCAGTGAATAAAGAAAAAATCTTTCTCATGATACTTTGATTTTGGTTAATAATGTTAATTAATAATAAGTATAGTAGTTATACTTGTTAGATTTTCCGTTAGACAAAAAGGTTAATTTATATAGTCTTTCCAATTCCGCTGCAAAGGTAAACATTTTTTTTTGAATATGCAAATAAATTTACAGTTTTTTGTATTTTGGCATTTGTTTAAGTCCCAAATGCCCTACAAATCCCCAAAAAAGATCAAAATGAAAAATGAAAAATGAAAAATTAATAAATTCTGAACAGGTAATAAGTAGGTAATAAGTAGGCAATAAGTCCGTTTTAACCCTGTTTGGTTAGTTGGCTTTGGATTTAGCTTTAGCGGCTTTTCTGGCTTCGCGTCTATAGTACCGAATAGCGGGTTCGACAAGCCGGTAGAAGATCACCCGTCTGCGCAAAAAAAGCAGCCTGCATTGCTGCAAGCTGCTTATCTCCCCTCCTTTTAGGAAAGGGGTGGGGTTAGGCTTACTTAACCTCTGCGCCGAGAGCGTTGAAGATCTTGCCGTCACGGAGGATCAGTACCTGACCGTCACGGATCACCTTCTCAGCCTTGACAGCAGCCTCTGCGTTCTCAAGAGCGGTGGGGGTGGAGAATACGGTCTCGATGGTTACATCCGCTGCCGGCATCTCGAACGTGATCGGTGCACCCGGAGCACTCTGATGAATCTCTTCGCCGTTTACGGTGCAGCTCATTACGATGTTACCCTCTGCGGGAGTGAAGGTCAGTGTAACGGTTGCACCTACCGGAGTACGGTATTTCTTGTTGTCCCAGTTAGCGGTAACGGTTCCGTTCTCGCTCTCTGCGATGGTGATCAGGTATGCGCCCGGATCCGGAAGAGTAACCTCTGCAATAGGCTCATCGATCATGATCTGCTGGAGAACAACGGTGGATTTGTCCGTGGTCTTCAACTCGATTAAACGATCTGCCTCAGCTGCCTCCAGTAAGAATGCACCTTCCGTATGGTTGGTTTGTGCCACGCCGTCAATCGTTACGGCAACAGGCTTGGTCAAGTTGCCGAACTTAACTGCCAATGTCTTTCCTGCTTGCAGGTTGAACTGGATGTATGCACCTGCGGTCTTCATCTTCAGACCAAGGAACGCATAGTTGCGGTTCGTCTTGTTCTCCAGATCGTTCAGCGTGTCAAGAGCATTGAGGTTGCTATAAGCATAGCCGGCTCCGCTCAAAACAGCTGCGAAGGCTTCGCCGATGTGATCTTGGTCAGCATTGTTCATACCATTGTCCAAGATGTATTGCTCAATGTTGAGCGACTGAGCATAAGCCTTCACGAACTTGCCATAAAGGGTCAGGTCTGCGTTGACGGCAGCGGTGAGGTCAGCCTCGGAAGTCAGCTCTGCATCGGTGTACCAGCCTTGGAACTCAGCCAGCGGCTTAACCTCATACTCGCCATACTTGGTTGCGCTCTCGCCTACCTTTACAATCTCCTCGCCCAGTACGGTTGCACCGTCCATGTAAGTGATGGTAACGGTTGCTGGCTTAACGGCGGTGATGGTGTAGGTTTGCTCGCCTACAGTTTGTTGAGCCTGCCATTTGCCATCGGGGTTCAGTGCAGCTACTACATCGATTTTCTCGCTCTTGGTGCTCGGCTCTGTCTCACCAACATAATAGGTGTCCGTCTGTACGGTGAAAGTAACGGTCGGAGCTTCTACATACTCAGCGGTGAGATCCAGACTCGACGCGCCGTAGAGAGTAGCCATCTGAGTCTCTGACAAAGCCTCGTCATTAACAGCTACACCACCGAGAGAAACATCTACATGGTCAACTTGCTTAAAAATGGTTTTGAAGCCAATTGCGCAATATGTACTATTACCTTCACTTGTGCCTTTGGAGCCACCTTTGATTTGTTTTACAACAACCAAATACTCTTTGTCTGCATACAAATTGGAAATAGAGATAACAGTGTTGTCATTGTTCTCCATAGTCGCTGATTGTGCAGGAGTCTCGGCCGGCTCACCATCCGTTAATTCATAGGCAGCTAACGAAATGGTACGTTTTCCGTTAGAACCACTTTTCGCTAAAATAGCTACATCTGTAGTGTTGGTGATTCGATAGTAGTAAGCTCCTTTTTGATCGCTTGTGCCCGCTGCGTCACGCAAAGTTGCTGCCTTTCCGTCGTTTTGTGTCCACGCTGACTGCGCAGGGATAGGATCAATAGCATCCCAACTTGCATCTGTGCTTGCACCTTTGTCTGTTGCAGCCCACGTTTGTGCGCTTGATTGATAAATCTCGTACGGAGAGAAGCAAACCCAGTCTCCAGTGACAACTGATGCCGGAGCATACTTGCCTGCCCAACCTTCAGCAGGAACATCGGCCGGATCCAACGTAGCTGCAGGAACTGCTGCCCACAAGCTGAAGCTTGCCAGAACGGCAGCGGCTAATGTGAAAAGTTTTTTCATTTGTGTTTTAATTTTTAAGTTAAATGAATAAATTGGGTTATTTGAATAGCGTTAAGCTATATTATCTCAATACTAAATTGCTATACCTGTTTGCAGGACATCCTCATATAAGGGTGAAGGGTGCGATTTTTCAATAAGAACAGGTTCTATTAGCAAACTTACTTTATCTACATCATGCCATAGGCTCTTCGTTAGCGAGAACCATTCGGGGCCTGCCGAAGTAACCACGACCGCAACATCAATATCGCTCTCGGGACGCTGCGTTCCTTTGCTGTAAGAACCATACATATATACCTCTGCTTCGTTGTTCAAACGAGGCATTATGACTTCTTTGTATTTTCTTACTAATTCTATAGCTTCTGCTTTATCCATGATTGTAATTCGCTATCTCCAACCAATATTGTACTTTTTCTTCCTGTGTCATTGTTAATGGTTAAAAACAATTGGGTTATTTGAATAGCGTTTGCTATGTACGTTTATCAAATCGGGTACAAAGATACATCTTTTTGCGCACATATGCAAATAAAAAAGGAGAAAAAAACAATTTTTCCCCCTTTTCTGTCAAAAAGTTGCATAATGAGTTATGCCTCGATGATGCCTGCCTCGCGCCAGGAAGCGACGGTGGCTTCGACGTCGGTCATCGCCTGCGCGGGCGACACTTCGTACTCGTCGCACAGCGGTTTGCAGAGGTCCGATACCTCAAAAGAGCCGTGTGAACGGGTTATCTCCTCCGCTTTTTGCCAGAGGAAAGCGGCGGTTTCGTTGAGGGTGATCATCTTGTTGAAATTGATGAGCGCCATCGACTCGCCCACCAAGATGTACTCGTTGCCTAACTTGCGGAGTCTGAATCCTTCAATCGTTTTCATTGCTTATTAGTTATTTAATTAAGCGCATTTGGTGTGCCGGTAAATTTTGAGAAGCCATTTGCGGCAGGGCTTCATGTGGTACCAGAGCCTTCCGCGGGAGAGGTATTTGCGTTTGCCGTCCGGTCGCTCGATCGCCGCCACGCGTCCGATGATGTCCGCACGTGAGCAGACCTCCTCGCCCTCCAGATTACCGTCTCCCATGAGGATATACGCCTCCTCGCCTTTCTCGTCCCGCTCGATACGCACCAGCCGGTGGAGAACATAAATATGGAGTCCGCCGGGGTTGATGGCTTTCGCCAGCAGTATGTCGCCCACGCGCGGCGAACGGTGCAAAGGCGCGAGAACCACACTGTCCACGCCCCCCTCGATAAACGGGCGCATGCTCACTCCTGAGGGCGTAAAACGCACCTCTTTCTCCTCCTCCAGCAGTCGTGCCAGCTCGGGGATCAATATGTCGTTAGGAACTTTCATTCGGGGATATAGGTGTTGCAATTACAATTAACGGGGGTGTATCTAAACTCCTTGATAGCAAGGTCCGTTCCGTCTGTGTTTACGACCTTGACAAACGAAGTGCCTTTAGGAACAATGATTTTAATATAGCTGCTATTTATGATGCTGAACCGGTTAGCCGGCAGGGGATCACCCCAATCGGAACCGTCGGCGGAGACATAAACTTGAAGATGGTAGATTGGGGTAGAACTGGAAGTGAAAGGCGAATAATTAATCCTGATTTCCGATAAATCCGGTACTGCAGGGGAGAGAGTTACATAATCGCCGGAGTTGTTCATTAACAGGCAAATCTGGCTGCTCTTACTGCCGAATTCTGCTTTCCCGCCGCAAGTATAAGTGAAACCATCGTTGGTGGAATTACCGATTTTGTTATTCTGGGTAATTGTCAATGTTTGTGGGGAACCGGTAAACTTCGTGTGGAAGTGATGCGTTATATCCGCAGAAAAAGCCGGCAGGACTGCCGACGAAAGGACTAATACCATTATCACGAATATGGTGTGCTTCATGCTTTATTCTTGCGGTCTGTCTAAATCGGCTGCAAAGGTAGTGTTTTTTTTTGACATACGCAAATTATTGAGAAAAAAATCACTACTGTCCACTAAAAAAGTACAAAAACATAGATAAATCATATCGTCGCACGAATAATACTTTTATAAGATGATATATAACAATAGTTTATAAATACAATCATTGATTTTAAGTGGACACTAATGATATGTTATACAACATAAAAACGTGTGTTTTGTTAAGAAACGGCTACACCTTATTAATAATCGCATGCGCGAGGGGGTGAAAAATTTGCGTATTCCAATAGAAAATATTAATTTTGTGCACGATTTTGGTTATTACGGCTTAGAAAACACGCTTTTAATCTTAAAAATCGTACAATTTGCAAAGTCGAGTTGGCAAAAGAAGCAGATAGAAATAAACAGATACAAAAATAAGATGTCACAACAGGAAGCAATAAAACTCTTTGACCAGTCGAGAATTCGCACGGTATGGGATGACGAGCAAGAGAAATGGTATTTCTCCGTGGTGGACATCATTGAGGTGCTGACGGATAGTCCTCGCCCACGCAAGTATTGGAATGCTCTGAAAACCAAGTTGGAGGCGGAAGGAAGTGAAGTGTCCCAAAATATGGGACAGTTGAAGATGACAGCTTCTGACGGCAAACAACGATTTACAGATGTGGCTGATACTGAGCAAGTACTGCGATTGATACAATCTATTCCATCCAAGAAGGCGGAACCGTTTAAGTTGTGGCTCGCTAAGGTTGGACAAGAGCGTTTGAACCAGTTACAGGATCCTGAGCTGAGCATCCAACAGGCGATGCGCGATTACAAGCGTTTGGGGTATTCGGACAACTGGATTAACCAGCGGCTTAAGAGTATAGAGATTCGCAAAGACTTGACTGACCAATGGGATATGCATGGAGTGCAGGAGGGACAAGAATATGCCACACTGACGGATATTATCTATCAAGCATGGTCGGGAAAAACAGCGCGCGAGTATAAGAAATACAAGGGGTTGAAGAAAGAGAATCTGCGTGATAATATGACCAATGAGGAATTAGTGCTGAATATGCTGGCGGAGTTGTCCGCAACAAGTATCACGCGCGCCAAGAACCCGGAGACCATGGAAGGGAATAAACAATGTGCCAAAGAAGGCGGTGATGTCGCCCGTGTAGCGCGCGAGGAACTTGAGGCAAAGACAGGAAGAGATGTGGTGAGCCCGTTGAGTGCGAAACGTTTCTTTGAGGCACAGCAGCCGAAGATAGATTTGCCGGAAGTCAAAGATGATAAAGAAAAATAACAGAGAAAATCACAAATAAATATAAGACACCTCAAGATGGGTAAATATAATTTGCCGGGAGGGTGGAAAGGAATATTGGTATGAAAAATATTGGTATGAAGAATATTGGTATGAAAAAGAATATTAATGAGCAAAGAGAAGGGATTTGGGGCGAGAGTCTCAAAAGTCTCAAAAGTCTCAAAAGTCTCATGCGAATTTTTGCAGAAAGTGCAAATAGAGCAAATAGTGCAAAGCAGATTTTTGCCACTTTTGCCACTTTTGCCATGCAAATTTTTAGCAACTTGGTCAAAATGGTCAAAACGGTCAAAATGGTCATGCAAATTTTTGCAAAAGGCGAGTATAGTGCGGTTAGGGTGTTGTCGGTACAACAACCAACGAATATCCAACGTATATCGAACTTATCTCTAACGGTTAATACGGTGAATGTAGCACAAAAGTCTAGGATGAGACCGATTTTACCATTATTTACTACCGTGGTGATGCTTACTTTGGGAGTAGGGAATGCTTTGGGAGCGGATGTGACAACTGAGAATGCTTATAATCCGAGTTATGTTAAGAAGATAGTTGCAACAGGAAATGCTCAGTCACTGAGTATTAAAAAGGATTCAGTTGTTGGTGGTGATTATCGGTGTAGACTTGTTAATGGTGTGACATTTACGTTAGACGTTAAGAATAATAGCGGTAATGATACAGAGTTTAAAGGAAATAATGGTTATATGAGTTTTTCCTGTGGTAAAGGTGAGCATAGACGAGTGTATCTGTCATGGACCGTTCCAAGTTATCATAATATAAAAGTAACCAAGGTTTCCGTAAAAGCAAGACATGGTGACGGAACGTATGGATTTGCAAAATGTGTAGTAAATGGGAATGCCGGGGAAGAAACTGGAACGGATATAAAGAGTGGAAGTGATGTAATGGTAGAAGGACCGACAATAGATGGCGGTTATGATAATAATGTTCTAATAGATTTTTATAGAAACGATCCAGGTTGGGCAGCAGTGACAGGAACAAACTATATTGCAGGAATATTCATTACATACGAATTGACGTATAATGCCAATATCTTTGGTTTTGCAGCACAAGCTGAGTCTAATAATGATAGTTACGGAACGGCAGTTGCGGCTTTGGCGGTTGCTCCGAAAGATACGTTACAAGGAGGCCCCGGAGTTACAAGCAAGGCTACAACGGCGACTTATACAGCAACACCGACTGGTACTTGTCAGTTCTTGGGATGGTATAGTGATAGCGAGTATACGAGTCTTGTAACAACTACAAATCCATATAATTGCACATTAACCAACTCAACAGCAGGTAGTAGGTTAACTCGTACACTTTATGCCAAGTTTGATAATAAGACGGCTCAAACAATAACTTGGGATCAGAGCATTTTAGATAAGATACGTAGTAATACAGTAGATTTGACAGCAACGGCAAGTAGCGGTTTAGATGTAACCTATACAGCATCTCCGGCAGACTTGGTTAGCATAGATGGAAATACGGTAACTTGCTTGAAAGCAGGTGAGGTAACTATCACTGCTCACCAAGCAGGTAACGCATCGTACCATGCATCGAGTAATAATCCTACTAAGACCTTTACTATCATTGAACACCGTATTACGACTAATCCGACGGCAAGTGGAATTACTTATGAGCAGACATTGGCATCGTCAAGCTTGAGTGGCGGTGTAACTAATGTTGGCGGTGGATCATGGAGATGGGATGATAATAGTATCAGACCTAATTACGGAACTACAAATCAAGTAGCTGTGTTTACTCCGAGTTCAAGTGCAGCATTTGGGGCAAGTGATACATTGCATTGCCTTGTCCCTGTGACAGTAGCGAAAGCGACACCGGATGTGACATGCACTATAGGGAATGAGTACTATGTAGATGATACGCGCCTTGATTTGCAAGGTTTGTGGACACGAGAGGGAGATGGTGTTGTTACTTATTCTAAAGTATCTTTCGCGCCTTCGGGTAGCAATAATGAGGGTGCTACAAAACCGGCAATAACAGAAAATCGCTATTTGTCTTTGGGACAGGCAGGTACGTTAGTTATTCAGATGGATATTGCTGAGGGAACGAACTACAATGCGCGAACCGGTTTGACTAAGACGATAACGATTAATAAGCGCGAGAATACGATTTCTATAAATGGAACGGCGGATAGTTATTCGACAGAGATGTATATGGAAAGTACATTGGCTGGTGGAATCACTTTGTCAGCGACGAATACAGACTATTCGGGAAGTGCTTTTGTGGTAACAGCGGGAGCTGGAGCAGCTGTGGGATCGAGTGTTGGAGAGATAAAGGCACTTTATACCAGTTTGTCTGCAACAACCGGAAAAATTGAGTCGAACCATAATACGGGAGACGCTACATGGACGATTTATCAGCCAGAGAACTATAAGTACGAGGAAGCATCGGCTACGCTGACTGTGAATGTGAAATTGGTAGATGAGGCTACGAATTGCTATGTGTATTCAAATAATACGACCGAATATTCCATCTATGCTTCGGGTGGAATAATAGGATATACAATAGACGGTGAGTCTATAAATGGTTATCGAGGAGAAGGAGATCCTATGTTTCATTTGTCAGGACCTGGCGATAAATTGTATTTTAGAGCGCATAAAAGTGGTGGTGACCATTTGCGTGTACTTTATAGTACAGATAATGGTGCTACATTAAAATTTCTAAAGGAGTTCTCAGTTGCCGATAGTTACACTGATTATAATTGTGACATTCCAGAAGGAACGACAGATATATGCTTCTTTGTTAAATATGGTGAAACATGGACGAAATACTATCGGGATATCTATGTTACTCGTAAAACTTATTTGAATGCAGAGGATGTAACCATTGACCGTACATCGACCAGTAACCCTATTTATCCATCGGATGGAACGGGTGTTGGGACGCTGACTATAGATTATAGTTTGGCGAATGGTGGAGATTTGCATATTTATAATGATAACCCGGAGAAATTCACTCTTTCACAAACCACTATTAGTAGTGTGGATTGTAAAGATGGAACGGCAACCATCAATCTGTCTTATGAATCTGCGGTAGCCGGAACAGATTATGCGCATTTGGTGATTTATAATGATGTGTATCGTAAAGAGGTGACTCTTACCGGTATAACTGTGCAGCGCGAGCAGACCATGAGTTGGAATGTGGGCGATGCGATTCATTTGGGTGATGAGGTGGAGAATGCAGCCGATGCTACGATTACTCCGATTAGTTACTCATCCGATAATACAAGTGTTATCAATATCGTAGATGGCAAACTGGTAGCGGAAGCAGAAGGAACGGCGACTATTACGGCTCGTTCGGAAGGCAATGTGGAATACGCAGCAAAAGAGATTTCGAAGACGATAACCGTGACATCGGACTTGGTACAAGAGATTGTTTGGAATCAGCCTTCATTGCGCCGTCTGCGTATAGGAGGAAGTAATGTGACCTTGGAGGCTTCTGCGACTTCGTCGGTTGGGAGATGTACGACAAACGGTGCTCGTCCGATTACTTATACATCGGCTAATACGAGTGTGGTGGAGATTGTTAATACGAACCAAATCCGTATCGTTGGAGCGGGTAGAACATATGTTACTGCAAGTCAAGCAGGCGGTTTGGATGCCGATGGTCACCGATATATGGCAGTAAGTTTGGAGAAAGAGGTGATTGTTAATGATCCGAATGCTCCATGTACGATGACTTATTTGTATCAGCAGCGAGAGGGTGTAGATTATACCGGAAATGATGGAGGACCGTATTATCGTTTTGGAGATAATGGAAATCGCACTATGTCATTAGATGATGAGCCGGGATACATGTTGTTAGATTATAAGACAGAGAGTAGCGGAAATGGTATAATGTATATAGACCAACTCTTATCGACCGGTTGGAGCGTAGCTAAGACTATAGGAACGCCACCAGCTGGAAGTTGGACCCACGATTCGATTCTATTGGATCGTAGTGCGACAAGTGTGCGCGTACGTGTTGCAGGAAAATCCAAGGGATATCATTACTTCAGAAATGCTAAAATATCTTTGGCACGCTATATTGATGCGAGTGAGTTGAGTACGTTTGAGGCTAAAGTGGGACAATCGGTATCGCAAGATTTGACGATTAGTTATAATAACTTGGCTCGTAATGCCAGTTTGACATTGGGTAGCAATAATTCGAAGTTTGCTATTTCAGAGGATGTTATTGAAGGTACGTGTGGAGACAAGGATAATGTTGTAATTCGCGTGACCTATACGCCGACCGAAGCTACTGATGGAGAAGAGGAAACGCTGACTATTTCTGATGGAACGACCACGACGCGCGTGACATTACGCGGAGAGGCGAGTCTAACGGAGCGGTATATATCTTGGGGACAAGAAAGTCCTGTAGATAAATACTCGGTGGAAAGTGTGGAGTTAAATGCGCAAGCCTTAGTTGTATCTACTGATGCACCTGCGGGAAGTGTTTATTACTCTTTGGGCGGTGAGTCCACTACGGGAACGATTGACGGCACGACGTTGACATTCGCGAGAGCCGGTGTGGCTTATGTGGCTGCACAAGGCATGGCAGATGCACGGTATAATACGCCTGTGGCAGTAACTAAGCAATTCAATGTGCAGATTACTCCGACGGAAGTTATAACAGCTCCGACGATTGCGAATGCGGAAGCGGGAACAGCATTGGGTAGTTTGGTAATAGATGCAAGTTCGGCGGTTGTGAATAATACGATTACTGATGCAGTTGTTGCAGGTACATTCAGCGTTCTTTCGGGAGAGATTGGTTCTGTCGGAACACACACCGTTACGCTGCTGTTTACTCCGACCGAGAGCGAGAAATACACGACCTGTACATGTGAGGTGGATGTAGAGATTTTGCCCAAAGCAATAACTTTCAATAATGGAAGTGGTGACAGTAAATGGGAAACTGTTGACAACTGGAGTGTCGCCGGTGTGGATGAGAATAGTGCTGTGACGATCGCCGGGCACTTGGTAATCGACGAAGAAGTGGCGGTATATAGTTTGGTTATTTCCGAAGAAGGAACTGTGACGATAGATCCGGAAGGCGGTTTGACAGTTGGCGCAGGTGGTATAGCCGGTGCTACTGCGGAGAAATTGATTTTGAAGGCAGGAACTGAAGGTGTGACCAAGGGACAGACGGGTTATCTGCGTATCTCGCCGGACTACACAGGCGCAATGCCGGAAGCGACGGTGGAGTTGTTTGCAACCAGTTATTATGATCAGGCTGCCGGAGCGGACAACAGCGCCGTTTGGCAAGGAGTAGGATCTCCTATTTCCGAGGCAGGCGTATTAGCCAAATCCGTCTATACCAGTTGCTGGGTATATAGTTGGGATGAGGCGACGGACGGTTGGGTAAATAACCGTGCGACTTTGGAGCTGACGCCGTTTGTCGGCTTCAGTACGACGCAAAAGAAAGAACCGGAAGGTCGTAAGTACACTTATGAAGGTCATCTGGTATCCGGAGCTGCACCTGTGACGATGGATCTGGCATATACAGAAGGACACGGAACGAACTTATTGGCTAATAGTTGGGCTGCGCCGATCAGTATCCCGAACTTCGTATCCAGCGACTTCGTGAATGCAGCGCAGACGATATACATCCTGAATGCGGGCACAAAGGCGCAGTCCGATGCAAACGAAGGTGACTTCACCGCTCCGGGTAAATATATCGGTGTTCCTATTCAGACCGCTTCCGAATTAGCAGCTAGTGGTTATCCGGTTGTTATTCCTTCGATGCAGGGCTTCTGGGTGCAAGCAGAAGGCGCATCTGCCCAACTGCGATTGGATTACAGTCGCCTTGTATGGGGCGCAGATTATAGTGGAGATGGTTCGAATCAGCCTCTCCGTGCTCCCAAACACAATGCAGAAGCGTCGCCGGTAACCGGAAAAATGAAAGTGAGCATAAGCGCCGGTGGTTGGTCTGATTTTATCTTCCTCTTGGAGTCCGAGAAATATATGCCCGAATATGAGGATGGTTATGATGCCATCAAGATTCCGAGCGGCGGAATGGATCTCTTCACCGTGGAAGGAGAAAACTATTTGGGCGTAGATGCAACCAATAGTATAATAGGAACGCGTGTGGGCATACGTACGGGTGAAGAAACGGCATATACGATGACGTTTAGTCATGTGAACAGCGAAGAGGAAATGATGCTTTGGGATACCGAGGCAGAGGAGAAGGTGGAGATCCGCGAGGGCGGTATGTACACGTTCTTCGCTGAGCCGAACAGCGAGATCACGGGACGGTTTATCATCGTCGAGGCTGAGGCTCCGGAGATCGCTACGGGCGTTGAGGAGGCTACAACCGAGGACGCCAAGGTGCATAAGTTCATCAAGGACGACAAGCTGTTTATCCTCAAGAACGGTGTGCTGTATGATGCAACGGGTATGCGCGTTAGGCAAGAATAAAACAAAAACAGAGAAAATAATACGAAAATAGTAAAAATAATTTATATAGTACAAAAACAAAGATAAACCCCTCCGATGCTACTACATGGAATATCGGCCTACGCGGCCTTGAGCGTAGTTGACCTTTAAGGCGCGCTTGTGAACAAGCTCCCAGCGCCCCCTAAATGCCAAATCCGCACTGCTATAAGCAGTATATTCCAAGTAGCATCATCGTCGGACATAAACATAAAAAACATTATTGTAACAGATGGCTACGAACAGTGACATACAAGCCTATTCTCCGCAAGGCGAGATGGTGATTTACCGTACCGATGACGGTAAGGCTTCTGTGGATGTCATACTGGAGAACGAGACCGTCTGGCTGACGCAAGAACAAATAGCGGTACTTTTTGGCAAAAGCAAATCAACCATCAGCGAACATCTGCATAATATTTTTAATGAACATGAACTTGTTCGCGAAGTGGTAGTTCGGAAATTCCGAACAACCACTCAACATGGTGCTATTAAAGGAAAAACGCAAGAGCACCTGACGGATTTTTACAACCTCGACGTAATTATTGCCGTAGGTTTTAGAGTTCGGAGTCAGCGAGGGACGCAGTTCCGCCAATGGGCTACGGAGAGAATAAAAGAGTATATCGTAAAGGGTTATACGCTGGATGTTGATAGGCTGAAAGGTAATGGAGGCGGGCAATACTGGTATGACCTGTTAGCCACGATAAAAGATATTCGGTCATCGGAAAAAGTGCTCTACCGTCAGGTGTTAGACCTGTATGCAACGAGTGTGGACTATGATCCTCATGCGGAAGAAACGATGCTGTTCTTCAAAATGGTGCAGAATAAGTTGCACTACGCCACGCACGGTCATACGGCTTCCGAGTTGATCTACGAGCGTGCAGATGCTGAACAGCCGTTCATGGGACTTACTAACTTCAAGGGAACGCACCCCACACAGGCTGATGTGGTGATCGCGAAGAACTACTTGAGCGGAGAAGAGTTGAGAAAGTTAAACAATATGGTGTCCGGTTATTTTGATTTTGCGGAGAACAGGGCAATGGAACATATTCCGACTACCATGCATGACTACAGGGAATTGTTAGACCGGATTTTGTCTGCAAACGGCTCGCCGGTATTGGATAATGCGGGTAGTATTTCCGCGGATCAGGCTCGTGATAAAGCCATAGCCGAGTATCGCAAGTACCAAGTGCGCGCGTTGACGCCGGTTGAGCAAGCGTACTACGCATCGTTAAAGGTATTGGAAAAGACGACGAAGAAGAAATAGAGGGTAAATGCTGTCCGAAGGACATAAACAGAAAAAACATTATTGTTAACAGATAAGGTAATTAGTTTGAAAAAGGTACTTTTTATATTAATAGGGATACTATGCGCTGTGAGCGCGGGTGCGGCGAAGTATGGAACGCTGTACAGAGACCCCGGGCGAGGAGTCATATATACCATAAGTTCGTCGCATAATTCCGCTGCTTCCGCAGAATTGGCGCCAGCTCCGGTGGCTACGATGGGTTCGGTATCGCGTGGCACCGGATCATCAAGATCGCGAGGAGTAAGTTCTACCATGGGCTCGATCAGCGTAGCCATGCCGGTTGCCGTGACTCCCATGAGCGGTATCCGTACTGCTGCTGCAACTGTATCCGACGGCGTGACCACTTATGACAAGGCTCCCAAGAAACCCAGAGGCGGGATAAGAAACGCCAGTTGGCCCGATAATCCTAACGGTTCACCGGACTGCGGTTGTCATTGGGTAGATTCGGGTGATGGAGAGAATTATATATGTCCTATCTGCGGGTGCACTTGGAATGAATACAACGAAGATGGAATGGAGCACTGCCATTGCGTAGCAGAGAGCGGTTATTGCTGGTGTCCGCTGGACATGAATTGGGGCGCGATGGTGTTCCTAATGCTGCTGGCGGTGGGGTACGGAGTTCGCGCAAGTATGCGCGAAAAGTGCACGATGAAGGAGAATGAAAATCGCGCATGAATGCACGATGCAGCAGCGCGAAAAGGTAAAGACCACAAAGAAACAGGACAGTGACGTCCGTAATGGTCGCGATATGGTCACGAGAATGACTGCTATTATTTATGCAAAAAGTGAGTTAAACTCCCGATTTTCATAATTTTTATGAAGTTATGTGCTGCACGCATAGGCTCCTTATTCAACGCAACGGAAATAGGTAATGAGGTAGGAGTGGATGGTGGATAAGGGATGGTGAGAAAAATCGGCATACTATGCCTGACAATGGACGTTGCCTGATGGCGGCGGGGTACGGAGTTCGCGCAAGTATGCGCGAAAAGTGCACAATGAAGGAGAATGAAAATCGCGCATGAATGCACGATGCAGCAGCGCGAGAAGGTAAAGACCACAAAGAAACGGAATGCTAATCGAGTGCTATTTGAGTTTTCTCGCCCAGTTCTTTAAATACGCATACCACTCCTCGGCAGTTTTTGCCACGGGGTGGTTTTCTTTGGTGGCTCCGCAAACGGTGAGATAGAAATGAACTGTCGCCATTTCTGACCGCTGCGCTGTAAGACCGCTTCCGCTGTATGACCGCTTTGCTGTAAGACCGGCTTTGCCTGTAAGATTGAGCAGGCAGAGGTTGTTCTGCTTGTCGCGGACGAGGGCGCCGGCGTACTCTTTGGGGATAAAGACGGCGAGACCGACGGTCTCCTTGGCGTACTTGGCGGAGTCGTTCACGGGCCAGTCCGTGCCCCAGGAAGCGAGCAGAACGCCGTTGGGCAATTGCTCGTAGAACGTGCAATGACCGCCTTCGGCTGTAAGATCGCTTTGCTGTAAGACCGCTTCCGCTGTAAGACCGCCTTCGGCTGTAAGATATCCTTTCGCGGGGATGGCCTGCACGCCGGTGCAGAGGGCCGGCCCCTCCTGACCTCCCCTGAAGGGGAGGGAGTCTCCGAGAGAAGAGCAGAAGACATCGCACCGCATGTCGCGGTGGCTGGATTTTAAAGTGTATTGAACTTTCATATCAATACACTGACCGCTGTCGCTGTAAGACCGCTTTGCTGAAGGAACTTGCCAGCCTTTGACGGCTACCTCGATGGTGGCGGAGTGGCGGGTTTGACGGACAATGCGTTGGGTGCGGGAAGCGATGTTCTCAATATGGGTTTGTTTCTTGCCGTTCCATAACTTGACAGATCCGACGCCTACCGTACCGGAGACGCGGAGGATGTCATCGCCGTAGCCGGCAGCCAGCAGGCTGTCATTGGGGTACCAGTGGCTCTCCGCCAGTTCGAGCTGCGGCGTGCGTTTGCAGTAAGGGTCGATGGTCTGTTTCTTGTCGAAATAGATACGGTACGCCATGAGTTCGGACTCCACGGCTACACCATGGTGGTGGAGGGAGTGATAGACGTCCTCCTTCTCGTCGGTGGAGGTCCACTCGGTGACGGGGTAGCAGTGGCGGGTCTTGCCCTCGGCGTGGATAACCGTGTAGCCCTCTCTGACGGAATCGGCAGGGGTGCCGATTTTCCAGAATGAGGTTGCTACCCGCGGGGCGCAACCCGCGAGTAGTAAGACCACTACGTTCAAAGTCAAAAGACCGCTTGCACTCAAAGAAGAAAGAGTCTTTTGTCTTTTGTCTTTCGACTTTATACTATTATTTATTAATCGTAACATTCTCTACGGTCGGGGCGAGGGAGAAAGCTTCGCCTTTCTCGGCATGGATATTCACATTGTCGATGACCAGTCCGTTGGTCTGGCGGAAGAGAGCACCCTCGGTAGCGCTCATGGTGATATTGCGGAGGGTGACGTTCTGAATCTTCATCTCCGGCAGACCGTTGAAATAGATGGCGCGTTTGAGGTTGGCACCCTTGACATTCTCAATGACGATATTGCGGAACGCCGGCGTCTCCTCGCTGACAGCGGGCGCCTCTGCGTTCATGCGCGCAGCCAGTTCCTCCTCGGTCTCCTCGCCGGCACCCTTGCCGCCGTAGAAGAGGTCGAAGAGCAGACCCTCGTTGGGGATATTGACCATGTTGACGCCGTTGATGTAGATGTTCTCCACCACACCGCCGCGTCCGCGGGTCGATTTGAAGCGCAGACCGACATCTGTACCGATATAGAGATTGTTGCGGACCTCCACGTTCTTGATGCCGCCGGACATCTCCGAACCGCATACGAAACCGCCGTGGCCGTGATAAACGACGCAGTCATCGACTACCACGTTCTCAGTGGGGATACCGCGGTCGCGGCCGGGTTTGTCCTTACCGGACTTCATGCAGATAGCATCGTCGCCGACGTCGAAGGAGCAGCGGCTGATGACTACGTTCTTGCAGGACTCGATATCCACACCGTCGCCGTTCTGGCTGTACCAGGGGTTACGGACATTGAGGTCGCGCAGGATGAGGTTCTCGCAGCACATGGGGTGGAGGTTCCACGCCGGGCTGTTCTCGAAAGTCACACCCTCGAGGAGGATGTTCTTGCAGCCCACGAAATGGAGCATAACCGGGCGGAGGAAGGACTTAACGACCTGCCAGAGGGAGTCATCGGTGATGACGGGCACGTTCTGGTCCACGCAATACGACTGCGCAAGCAGCGAAGCGGAGTCCGGGTACCAGATATCTTTCTCGGTCACGATGCCGCCTTTCTCCTTGAGGTGTTTCTTCCACTGGGTGGGAGCTACTTTGTTTTTCTTGAGCGGACGCCACCAGTCGCCGTTGCCGTTGAAGTTACCATGACCGGTGATGGCGATGTTTTCTGCATCGAGGGCGTTGAGCGGAGAGGTGCAACGCTTGGTCGGGATACCCTCGAACCACTCGTCGTAGATCTCGTAGAGGTCGAGGTCGTGTGAGAAGACGATGAACGAGTTCTTCTCGGTGTATAGACGGACATTCGATTTGAGGGTGATCGGTCCGGTGGTGTAGATACCCTCGGGGATGATGACGGTACCTCCGCCGGCAGCGGTGCAAGCGTCAATAGCGCCCTGGATAGCCTCGGTAGCGAGGGCTACGCCGGTAGCGTCCGCTCCGTAGTCCAGCACATTGAAGGTGCGGTCCGGGAAAGAGGGAACCGGCACTTTCGGCATCTCGAAGGAAGCCGACTTGGTGAGGGCATCGATGTCCTTCTGTACGGTGGTTTGATACTTGGACGCGGTAGTGCAAGCGCCCAGGACGGCTGCGACAAGCAGCAAGAGAGAAAATCTTTTCTTCATGGTTGATAAATGTTATTAGGATAAATGATGTTTACTAATGATAATCCTTCAGCGGGTGCTGAATGGCCTGCGCGGCAGCGGTCTTTGGCGGCAATGATGTCCGCAAACTGCTGTGCGGTCATGCGTCCCTTGCCTACCTCAAAGAGGGTGCCGACGACGGCGCGTACCATATTGCGGAGGAACCGGTCGGCGGAGATGACGAAGTACGCTTCGGTCTCATTGACGCGGACCCACTGCGCCTCGCGCACATCGCAGAGGGTGGTCTTGACATCCGTGTGGGTGCGGCAGAAAGAGGCGAAATCCTGCCTCCCAAGCAGCATTAATGCCGCTTTATTCATTGCCTCGAAATCCAGCCCGGGCGCCACGCGCGCGTGGTTAATATATAGGAAAGGATCCTTGCGGGTGGTGATGCGGTAGTAATAGGTGCGCTCGGTGGCGTCAAACCGCGCATGGGCATCGTCCGTCACGGGACGGATGTCGCGGACGGCGATCTCGGGCGGCAGGAGGTTATTGAGCCGTGCCCCGAGATTGGCGGGCAGGGCGTTGGGAAAATCGAAATGCGCCACCATCGCTTCGGCATGCACGCCTGCGTCGGTCCGCCCGGCGAAGGTGAGAAGCACGGGGGTACGGAGGATGGTAGCGAAAGCGGCTTCCATCTCTGCCTGCACCGTGTTTCCGTTCGGCTGCTTCTGCGAGCCGTGGAAAGGCGTGCCGTTGTATGCAAAAGTTATGAAATAACGCACGATTAATGTTTAATGTTTAATGTTTAATGTTTTGGCTATTTGGTCATTGATCTCCGGAGAGAGTTGGGCTTTATAAGCGATATAGAGTCCTCCGCCGATGAGTACGAGGGTGCGGAGGAGGCTGTCAAACCATATATTCATCGCCGGCGCAAACACGCACCATAGTTGGTTTGTTCCAAAGAGGACGGCGAGCAGGAGTAGGATCAACCACCAACGCCCGTCGATGATACGGATACGGCAGAGAGGCACTACTACCATGATGGTCAGCGATATGTATAGGGCGTAGGAGAGTAGATTGCTTATCGCCGCACCCTCCATGCCATATATCGGTACGAGGTAGTTGTTGAGCAGCAGCGACGAGGTGGTCAGCGCAAGCGACAAGAGGAGACTGAAAGCGTAGAAGCGGGAGTAGTTCAGCGCCGTGAAACAGATAGTGAATGTAGCCAAAACCAATTGACTGACACCCAAGATGAGCACTACGTTTTTCGCCGTAGCGTAGGTTTCGCCGTTAGGCAGGATACGGAAGATGAGATCAATGTTGATCCATATAGCCAGCAGGATAAAACCCCCGATGAGGAGCATGTTCCGCGTGACCTGCGAGATGAGGACAGAGCACTCCCCGCGGTTCCGGTCCTTGATAGCCCGCGCGAGTTGCGGCGAGGCGATAGCTGCCAGCGAGCGGTTAGGCACCGAGACAAGCACCGCCATGTACGTTGCGATGGCTAAGATACCGGTGCTGTCCAACCCCATTTTCGCGGTGACGAAGAAAGAGGATAGGGTAGGCGCCAAGGCGGAGGTCAACGCCGAGAGCAGGAGAAAACCCGTGTAGGTCAGGTACCGGCGGACGAGTCCTCTGTTCGCGCGCAGGAACTCACGATCCGGACGGAGGTTGACACGGGCGAGCGAGAAAAAATACGCTATGTTAATCAGCGCCGCGAGGGCGTAGTTAAGGCAGATGCCGATGACGAGACCGTCGAGCGAGAGGATGCGGAAAGCGTATAGCAGGTAGAGCGTCAGCATCCCGAGCCGCACAACCAGCTCGCGCACCGCACGCGGCACCACGATGTGCATGAGCACATTGCAGGTCGATTCGCAGATCGTCTGGTAGAGCATGAAGAACGCCAGCGGGAGGACGAAATAGTAGTACTCCACGAAGAGCGGCGATTTGTCTCCAAACCAGTTGGCGAGCGGTACGCTGCACGCCCAATAGATGACGGCAAAGACCGTAAATCCGATTAACGGCACCACGAGTGCCCAGAAGAAGAAACCGTGGTCGTCATTGCTGTCTTTTTCCTTAAAATAGGGGTAGAACCGGATGATGGAGGCGGAGGTGCCCAGCTGCGCGAGTCCGATGAAGAGGGTAGCGGCATCGATAAGCACCCGCGTTAACCCGATCTCCTCGGTAGTGAGGAAACGGGTTAACACGAAGAACGTAGTGATGACACCTACGGCGATGCCGAGGTAGGTCACTATCGTACCGCGAATCGATTGCTTAGCGATGACGCCCATGATGAGATTGAAAGTGGAGAGTTGAGAGTTGAAAGTTGAGAGTAGTTGGAACGTTATAAAGTAGAAAGAATAACTTATAACTCAAAACTCACAAACTTCTCTAAACTCTAAACTCTAAACCCTAAACTATTTTACTTCCAGCAACTCAACCGTGAAGATGAGGGTAGCGTATGGCGGGATAGACTGGCCTGCGCCGCGCTCGCCGTAACCTAAGTTGTACGGGATATAGAGTTTGTACTTGGAGCCTACCGGCATGAGTTGCAGACCTTCGGTCCAACCCTTGATCACGCCATTAAGCTGGAACTCAATAGGCTCGCCGCGCTGGTAGGAGCTGTCGAAAACGGTACCGTCGATGAGGGTGCCCTCGTAGTGTACCTTGACGGTCTGCTCTGCGGTCGGTTTGGGACCCTTGCCGGCTACGAGCACCTCGTACTGCAGCCCGGAAGCGGTTTCCTGAACGCCCTCGCGGAGTTTGTTCTCCGCCAGGAATTTAGCGCCTGCCTCTTTCGCCTCACCGTATTTCATGCGTGAGATGACTGACTCTACGTAGGTGTTGGCAGCCTGGAGGTCAAACTGCGCGGTGTAGTTATAAAGACCGTTGATGAAGCCCTGTTTGATGAGGTCGTAGTTGGTCTCGAGTCCGGCAACGCCGAGCAGACCAACCGGCTCCTGCTCGCGGATCGCCTTGCCGATATTCTTCGCCATGGCTACTACCTGCGGGTTGCGGATAGAGGTCTTCATGCCCTTGTTGACATTCTCGATGAACTGGTCAATACCCTTGCCGGTGGTGTCCTGCGCGAGCACATAACTCTTGATCTGCGCGCCGTTCATCATACCGAAGGCGTAGTTGAGGGAGTCGATGGCGCCGGTGAGTTCGATGGTCTTTGCCTTAGTCGGGCATTTCGCATAAACGACCTCTCCGGCAGGCAGTTCGCGCTGCGACTGGTAGCAGGCCATCAGGAACGCCTCCGCCTCCGCAGCCGGCATAACGGTGGTGTCCTCGTAGAGGGCGTTAACCAGTCCCTGGAAGAATGTTTTCTCGTTAAGAGTCCAAGCCTCGTTCTCCGCCAGACCTTTTGTCTCAAAAACCTTGATGGAGGTGCCAATCTGACGGCCCGCCTGCTCAATATCGTTGAGCTGTTCCTCCTTGTCCAGATATGCCTGGTCGAGGGCGTCAATGAACTCGGCTACCGCCTCGTCGCTGCTGTCGGAAGCGAGGTAGTACATCTTGATTTGGAGGCCGTTGAGCAGACCGAGTGCGTGGTTGACGGAATCCGCCTCATTGACCATTTGCACGTCCTGTGCCTTGTAACTGTTACCGCAGGAGAGCATAGCCACTGCGGCAAGTAAAATGATACTTATTTTTCGCATAGTTTGTAGGATGTTTAATATATTATGTTTATTCAATGCCGAGGAGTTCAACGGTGAAGATGAGAGCTGCGTAAGGCGGGATGGACTGGCCTGCGCCGCGCTCGCCGTAAGCTAACTGGTAGGGGATGAAGAACTTGTATTTGGAGCCGATCGACATCAGCTGAAGTCCTTCGGTCCAACCTTTGATGACGCCGTTGAGCGGGAAGGTGATCGACTCGCCACGTTTGTAACTGCTGTCGAAGACCGTACCGTCGATGAGGGTGCCCTCGTAGTGTACGCGGACGGTGTCGGTAGCCTTCGGTTTCTGTCCGAGTGAGGGCTCCAAGATCTCGTATTGGAGACCGGAGGCGGTCACTTTGACACCCTCGCGTTTGGCGTTCTCGGCAAGGAACTTCTCTCCCTCTGCCTTGGCAGCACCGGCTACCTTGGCTTCCAACTCCTGGAAGAAAGTGTTGAGCACCTGCTGCGCCTCCTGATAACTGATCTTCGGCTGTTGGTGGGTTAATACATCTTCGATACCGGCTGCGAGGTCCTGATAATTCAGGCTCTCCACGCCGCTACTCATTAAATTCTGGCCCATCGAAAGGCCTAATGCATAACTGATTTTGTCCATAAATTCATTTACTATTTAATCATTTACTATTTGCTCATTTGGTTCATTTGCGAGAGGTATCTCGCCATGTATTTGCCGAGGATGTCGAACTCGATATTCACCACCGTACCGGGCTGGATATACTTGAAATTGGTGTTCTCCTCGGTGTATGGGATGATACAAACGGAGACATAGCCTTTGTCGCCTTTGATGTCGGGTTCGCAGACGGTGAGGCTGACGCCGTTGATGGAGACAGAACCTTTGTCCACGCAGAAATAGCCGCGCTCCACCATCTCGCGGGTGCTGTCGTACTCGAACCGGTAATACCAACTGCCGTCCGTCTCGTGAGCGTCGATACACGTTGCTTTCTGGTCCACGTGGCCCTGTACGATATGTCCGTCCAGACGGCCGCCCATCAGCATGGAGCGCTCCACGTTCACCCAGTCGCCTACTTTCAGCAGGTCGAGGTTGGTCAGACGCAGTGTCTCCTGCATGGCGGTCACTGTATAGAGGTCACCCTCGATCTTTACGACCGTGAGGCAGACACCGTTATGGGCGATGGACTGGTCGATAGACAGCGGCTCGCCGAAGGGGTTACGGAGAGTGAAATGTTTATTCGTTTGCTCGGTCTCAATCTTGACGACCTGAGCCATGGTTTCTACAATTCCTGAAAACATAAGATTATTTACGATTTGACAATTTACGATTTACGATTTGTGATAAAGGGAAGTCCCGACGAGTCAGAACCGCCAGATAGATGATCAGCAATACGGTGCCGATTGCCATGAGCGCCCAGGTGTTGAGTGACGTGTGCAGCCGGAGAACGTAATACACCGCGAGCAGAACAAGCGTCAGCAGTGTATAGCCGCCTATACTCTTCAGGTCGTAGGGGATGGGTGCTTTCTTCTGGCCGATGACATACGAGAGCACCATGATCACGAAGTAGCAGACGAGACTGCTGCCGCAGGACGCCCAGTAACCGATCCGCGGTACACCCACGATCTGCAGCACCAGCGTGATTACCAATCCTATCAGCGAGAAGTAGGCACCCCATTTGGTCTCGTCGGTCAGTTTGTACCAGAAGGAGAGATTGAAATATACGCCCTGGAAGACATACGTCCATAGCACCACCGGCACAATCTTCAGCCCCTCCCAATAGGCGCTGGAGACGATGTACCGGAAGATGTCCAGATAGAAGATCACGCCTAACAGAATGAGGTACGAGAAGATGATATAGTACTTCATCGCATCGGCGTACGCCTCTACCGAGTGGCGGTCCTTATGTTTGGAGAAGACAAACGGCTCGTAGGCGTAGCGGAAGGCCTGGGTGAACATCATCATCACCATCGCTACCTTGAAACACGCGCCGTAGATACCCAGCTGCGCCTGTGCGTCCTCGCCCGGGTAGAGATAAGGGAAGAGGATGCGGTCGAGCGTCTGGTTCATGATGCCGGCTACGCCGAGTACCAGGAGCGGCAGCGAATAACGCAGCATCTCTCCGAGCACCGGACGGTCAAATTGTCCGCCTCTCGGTAATGTCATCGGCAGCAGACAAAGAGTCTGGATGGTTGTCGCCAGAAGGTTGGAGAGGAAGACATAGAACACATCGTTCAGCCCCAGAACCACCAGGAAGAGGAGGTTGAAACCGATGTTCAGCACCACGAACAGGAGCTTCAGCGACGCAAAGAGAACAGGTCTTTTCTGGTTACGGAGTTGCGCAAAGGGGATGGAGGCAAACGCGTCGATAGCCACCGTGACGAACATCATCGCTACGAACTCGGAGTGGTTCGCATACCCTAAAACGGATGCCAAAGGCTGGCGGAAGAGCACTACGAGCAGCGCAAAAAGGGCGCTGGTGGAGAAGAGGGTAAAGTAGGCTGTGCGGTACACCGATTTGGGGTCATAGCCCTCGCGGTTGGCGAACCGGAAGAAACCCGTCTCCATGCCATACGTCAGTATCACCAGCAAGAGTGCCGTCCAGGCATACAGATTGGTCACTATTCCATAATCATCCGTGCGCGCCAGTACGTACGTGTACAGCGGCACGAGCAGATAATTGAGGAACTTGCCTATTATCGAACTCAACCCATAGATGGCGGTGTCCTTCGCCAAGGATTTCATCTCACTCATTTCCTGCTACGCAAATTACTATTTCGCCTTTCGGCGGGGTTTGTTTAAAATGATTGATCAGTTCGTCGAGCGTGCCGCGCACCGTTTCCTCATGCACCTTGCTGATCTCGCGGGTGACGGAGGCTTTGCGCTCCGCGCCGCATACTGCCGCCAGTTGCTCCAGGGTCTTCACCAGCCGGAAGGGCGACTCATAGACGATGAAGGTCTCGTCGAGTGCCGCGAGGTATTGCAACCTCGTCTGCCGTCCTTTCTTCTGGGGCAGGAAACCCTCGAAATAGAAATGGTTGTTCGGCAGTCCGCTGTCCACTAACGCCGGTACGAACGCTGTTGCGCCGGGCAGGCACTGGATATCAATGTCTGCTTCCGCGGCAGCGCGCACCAGGAAGAACCCCGGGTCGCTGATAGCCGGCGTACCGGCATCGGAGATGAGCGCGATGTTCGCGCCCGCCTTCAGCCGCTCCACGATGTCCGCCGAGGTCTCATGCTCGTTGAACTTATGATGGCTCTTGAGCGGCGTGCGGATATCGTAGTGCTGTAGCAGGATACCGCTGGTGCGCGTGTCTTCCGCTAAAATCAGATCAACTGATTTCAGCACCTCAATCGCGCGGAACGTCATGTCCTGCAGATTGCCGACCGGTGTAGGAACGATATATAGCATAACTGTCAACTATCAATTATCAACTACCCAAACCTTCTGTGCAGAGTGAGGATAAACTGCTGGTAACTGTTACTCTCGGTGTCCCATCCGAAGCGGCTGATATAACCCATCGCCTCGTCGAACGAATGGAGAGCATTCAGTTCGGTCAGCGTCTTTTGCATCAGTTCGGCGTTCTGGCCGAAGAGCTCGCGCTGGTACAGGAACCGGTCGCCCAGCGAGATTGCCAGACGGATGTCATCAACGGCTTTGCCGTAGATTGCCGCCTTGGGCGATGCCTGCTCTTCTACAACGGGCGCAGGCTCAGGTTCGGGCTCGGGCTCTGCGATGACCTCCGGCTCCTCAACCTTCGGAGTATCCTCTACAACCGGCTCGGGCTCTGCAACAGGCGCGGCTACTACCACCGGTTTCTCTACGATTTTCTCTACTACTTTCTCTACCACCTGCGGCTCGGGCAACGGTCTGTTCTGCAATTCCGTTACCTCTGCCTGCAGCGCCGCAATCTGCTCTTCCTGAGCTGCCAAGCGCGCTTCCGCTGCGGCTAAACGAGCCTCCAGAGACTCACGAAATGCCTCTTGAGCCGCTATGCGCGACTCCAGAGACTCAAAATATTTGATTACCTCTTCCATGAGATATTCATTAATCATTATTCATTAACCATTACTTCGTAGCATCTTCCAGCTTGCCCATCATGGCGAACATGAAGATGGCAGCGATGAGGCACACACCGATGAACACGCTCCAAACGAGCCAGAGTGGCAGACTACCCCAGAGGAAACCGCCTACGGAAACGAGGAAGTTACCCAGCGCGGTAGCTACGAACCAGCCACCCATCATCATTCCTTTGTATTGCGGAGGAGCCACTTTGCTTACGAACGATATACCCATCGGGCTGAGCAGCAACTCGCCGAAAGTGAGTACCAGATAAGTCAGAATCAGCACATTGGCATTCACGAACGTACCGTCGCCTGTCACACGTGCCAGCTCCTGCTCGGCGGGAGTGAGCAGACCTACGGAGCAGAACGCCATCACGGCATATGCAGCTGCGGCAACCAACATTCCGTAAGCGATCTTACGCGGTGCGGAAGGCTCTTTGCCTTTGGCTGCCAATGCGCCGAAGATGGCCATGCTCACCGGCGTCAGCGCTACTACGTAGAACGGGTTGAACTGCTGGAAGATAGGAGCGGAGATGCCCAACTCCGCAGGGTGGTTGAGGTACTTGTATGCCAGCGCGCCAATCACCGCTACGCCTGTGCAACTCCATATCATCTTCGCCTTGCTGCTACCCTCGCCGAAAATACCAAAGAGGGCGTACACCAGGATTGCTACCAGTACCAGGTTCCAGATATCGAACGCCATCGTCTGAACGCCTGTCACAACAGGGTTCACGAACTCATTGGCGAAATAGGTCAGCGTCAGTCCGTTCTGGTGGAAAGCCATCCAGAAGAACAGCACCACGGCGAACACGAGGCACAGCGCCACGATACGTTTCTTGGTCTGCTCCGGCGTTAACTCCTCTACTTTCTGACCACTTGCAGCCGCCTGTTTGGCGGTGTTCTCCACGTGCTTGAACCAAGGCCGGCAAGCGTAGTAGATGGCGATACTCAGTACCAGCGATGCGCAGGCTACGGCGAACGCGAAATGGTAACTGTCGTTCACAGAAGTGCCGAGGCTCTCTTGCGCCCATGCCATGATTTTCACAGCCGCCGTCGGAGCAAACATGGCACCGATGTTAATCGCCATGTAGAACAGCGAGAAAGCGGCATCGCGGCGGTCGGCGTACTGCGGATCGTCGTACAGGTTACCCACCATCACTTGCAGGTTACCTTTGAACAGACCTGTACCGAACGAGATCAGTACCAGCGCGGCGATCATGCCGATCATCGCCACGGTTGTACTACCGCTCTCCACGCCGCCCATCGGCAGCGCCAGAAGCACATAACCTAAAAACATAATGATGATACCTATCGTCACGCATTTGCCATAACCGATCTTATCAGCTACGATACCGCCGATCAGTGGCAGAAAATACACGAACGCCAGGAATGTGGAATAGATTGCGCCTGCAGCCGAAGCCGACAAACCGAAATTAGCGCGCAGGAATAGCGCAAAGACGGCTAACATCGTGTAGTAGCCGAAGCGTTCGCCTGTGTTGGCAAGCGCCAACGCGAACAATCCTTTGGGTTGATTCTTAAACATAATGTATTGATTTTAGTTATTTTTTCTAGTTTCCTAGTATCCTAGTTTCCTAGTATCCTAGTCAATTACCTCGCACCATCCATGCTTGTCTTCCGCCCGCCCGTACTGAATATCCTTCAACGCGTGGTAGAGTTTCGTCAGCACCGGTCCCGGTTCGTCGCCGAAATGATAAGTGATGTTTTTATCCGGGTCATATACTTTTCCAATAGGGGAAATGACGCAGGCGGTTCCGCAGGCTGCGGCTTCGTCCATCTGAGCCAACTCCTCGACGCGTATGTGACGCCTGGTCACTTTCATGCCCATTTCCTTTGCCAGCGTAATCAGACTGTCGTTCGTGATACTCGGCAGAATAGCACTGCTCCGCGGAGTCAGGTACTCAATTGTATATCGGTCTGTCAGCGAAGCGGTCTGTACTCTGTCAGCGGAGCGGTCTGTAATCCGCCGGATGCCTATAAAATTCGCTGCGCTGCACTCGTCGATATACTTATGGGTCTTTGCGTCGGTGAACATGCAGTCGTAGCCTTGGGCGTGTGCCGCTTCGGTGGCGCGGAAGGACGCTCCGTAGTTGCCGCCTACTTTCCATGTACCTGTGCCGAACGGTGCCGCGCGATCTACGTGGCGCTCCACAATGAACGGCGTGCAATGGAATTTCCCCGGAAAATAGGCGCCGATGGGAGTGGCTACGATGATCAGTTCGCAGTCCTTGCCCGGAGCCACGGAAATCTCATGGGTGGTGGCTATCAGGATCGGACGGAAATAAAGCGTCGCGCCTGTCTCGTACGGAGGCAGATAGTCTATGTTCTTTTTCAGTGCCAGCACGATAGCCCGGCAGAAAATATCCTCGGGAGGAGGCGTCATCATCAGCCCTTCTGCGCTTTTCGCCATGCGTCTCGCGTTCTCACGCATCCGGAAAATACGCACTTTTCCGTCCACTCCCCGGAAGGCTTTCAATCCCTCGAAAGCTTGTTGACCGTACTGCAGTCCCGTAGAGGCGACATGCAGTTGGATGGTCTTGTCCTTCGTGGCGTACGGTTCTTCCCACACGCCGTCTTTACAGGCAGAGCGGACAATATAGTCCGTCTCCGTGTAATGAAAACTCAGTTTACTCCAATCAATCTCTTTCATCAAATAATCTGTCTAATATACTTATCTCCGTTTGCCACGGATGTTTGTCTGTCCAAATCTGTCCGCTCCAATCCTCCGTTCTCCTTTGTACATGGTACATCGTACATCGTACATCGGTCGGCCTTTGCCTGTTCAGCAAGCAAACCAGCGTTGCGTTCAGTTCGTCATTGAGGTCCAGCAACCACTTGTATTCCTGCTCGTAGAACGGCTTGAGGTAGTCCGCGAAGTACATGAAATACGGTGTGTGTTGGTAGGCGCTGACGAGGGTGATCCAGTGTTGGTGCTGCCACCGCGTCTGGTAACTGATCTCGATGTCGCGCGTCAGTTGTTTGTGCTCCACTTTCTTCACCGGTATGGTCAGTCGCACCAACTCGCCTTTGGCGTCGCGGATGAGTGCCCGGTTACGGAAGGTCTGTTTCTCGAACGTCTCCATCTGCTCGATCGTCGCCGGTTCGCTCATCAGCGCTTCCATGTACGACAAGGGCGGCAAATATGCGGTGGGTAGGATCATCTGCCTGTTGCTTTGCGACCGAGCCGCTCCCAGCGGATGCCGTGTTTGTCTTTATCCAGCGAGAGCCAAATGAACACCGGCCGACCGACGATGTGGTCCTCCGGCACGAAACCCCAGTAACGGCTGTCCGCGCTGTTATGCCGGTTGTCGCCCTGCATCCAGTAGTAGTCCATCTTAAACTCATACTCCTCGCCAATGCGCATCGGCTGGAACTCATACGCGTCTGCGATGCGTTTATAGATCCAGTAGTTCTCCTCGGTAATCAGTATCTTGTCGCCTTTGCGGGGAATATAGATCGGTCCGTAGTTGTCCCGCGTCCAGTCGTTGTGCCCGAGCGGATAAACGGCTCCGCCGCGTTCCTCGGGTTCTACCTCGATGCCCAGCACGTGCGGGTTCTTTGCCAACTCTGCTTTCATCTCCTCCGTCAGCGGGAAGTGCCAGGTCTGCGGGTCTATCTGCACGCGGTCGGCTATGCTGATTCCGATCTTCTCCAGATACTTGGCGGTGAAGATATGTCCGTCCGTCCGCACCAGATAATTGAGTTGCAGTCCTTCCTTCTCCGGCTCACGAATCCAGTCTGAACTTTCTTCTTTCAACTCTCCAACTACTCTCAACTCTAAACTCTCAACTCTCAACTTCGTATAAACGACATTGCCCACGATTTTCAGACTGTCTCCCGGCTCGCCCACGCAGCGCTTCACATAGTTCTCGCGCCTGTCCACCGGACGCGTCACGATCTCCCCGAACACATCTTTGCGCGACTTCAAAAGCGCCTCGCCGTAGTAGTACTTGAGCGTGTAGTAATCGGGGTTCTGCATGTTCAGACACACCGTGTCGCCGGCAGGAAAATTGAACACCACAATATCGCCTTTCTGCGGACTGGTCCAGCCTTTGAGACGCTTGTACTCCCAATGCGGCCAATCCAGATAACTCTTACCGCCGCCAAGCCATTTCGGCATCGTGTGTTGCACCAGCGGCATGCTCAACGGCGTCTGCGGCACACGCGCACCGTAAGCCATCTTGCTCACGTACAGAAAATCACCCACGCGGAGCGTTTTCTCCAGCGACGACGAAGGAATCTGGTAGTTCTGGAAGATATACAGATTGATGAAATACACCGCCACCAGCGCAAACACAATCGCGTCTATCCAACTGAAAAGCGTATAAAGAAACGCATTCCCTTTCGTCCCTTCGCCATTCGTCCCTTCGCCTTTATATTTCCGCCACCAACTATAGTTGATATATTTGGTGGTGAACATGTCAATGATGAGCGGCAGCAACACGAGCCATCCCAAACTCTTCCAGTCGCCCCAGGCTACCCATATAACAAACGCCACGTAAAGCGCGCTCCAAATACCTGCGCGGATCCATCCGCCGCGAGATACTTCTGATATTCTATCTTTGAAACTTTTCATTTTTCTAATTTTGCTCTTTTCTTATAGTATTATATACTACGTATATAATACAGAGGATTTGAATCGTTAGTTGTTCTTAGTGATTCTTAGTGATTTTTAGTGGTTATCGGTACTATGTCCTGTCAATCTGCAGGTAATGCCCTCTGCCGTCGCTACTGCTCACCCACTATCTCCTCTGCTGCGAGTACGGCTCCTAAGGCAAAGCCCCTGCGCCCCTTGGCGATGTGCGTAATGACGATGGTGTCTTCCTCGCTGTCCCATGTTACCTCATGCGTCCCGGGTACTTCACCCTCGCGGATACTCTCGATTGGCACTTCCCTTCGTACATCGTCCATCCGTCCTTCGTACATAGCGGAGATTTGCTCCGCGAGCGTCTTTGCAGTGCCGCTCGGCTTGTCCAGTTTATGGATATGATGAATCTCTTTGATGCTCGGCGTATAACCTCCCTTCCTTATCTTCTCCGCCAGAAACTTGTTCAGTTCAAAGAATATATTCACGCCCACGGAGTAGTTACTGCTCCATACGAGCATCACTTTGCCCTCTTCATTACGGACTACAACTTTATTAGGGGTCCCCGAAAATTTCCAATTTTTGGGGAGAGCGGAGGCATCGGTTGCCTGTCGATTGAGCGGAGCGGTATCGACCATTGCACACCGATTGCCGAACGCGATGTCCCACCCTGTAGTACCGGAGACAACCGGCACACCTTGCGCCCAAGCCTTGCGTATATTCTCCTCCGCCGTTGCCGGGGTAGTGAACTCGATCGCCACATCCGCACCCTTCAGGTCGAAAGTGTCGCCGGCATCAATAGTTGCGACGATCTCATGTCCGCGCTCCAGGGCAATCTCCTTGATCATGTGGCCCATTTTGCCGTATCCGATAATAGCTATTTTCATGTTTCCTTATATGTATATGTACGTGTGCGCTATTATGCGTGCGCACAAAATCGGCTACAAAGGTACAAAAAATAAATGACATACACAAGTGTATGCCATTCTTTTTGTCAGAAAGTCCTATTTCCGTCAATTTTTCCACATATTCAGTCGCTTTATTCCCCCTCTTGATATTATGGCACGATTATCTCTTGCCCTTGGAGGGTGTAAGTTTTACCGCTACGGAGAATGAGGATCTGACCATTGCGGAGAACTTTCTCGGCTTTGTGCGGAGCCTCCAAGTCGGACAATCCTTCGCTGATGTTATGTGCGATGCAGAGAATAGCACCGATTTTAGGTTTTACCTCAGATCCGCTTACATTGGAAGTGGTAATCACAATAGAATCTGCCGTAGCGTGCAGGATATTCTCTCCCGCTTTCAGGTCAACGGTGGCGGAAGCCAAACCCTGTACCTTCATACCCGGATAATCCACTGTATCTGCAACTGCCACCAGAATATCGTCTCCCGGGTAAGTTGGAATAATGATTTTGCGATCCTTGCCGCCCGGACGAATGTCTCCGGCGTTCGTGGTGAAAGCGCTCTTGTTGGCACCGGAATTCGTGTAACTGAAACGTACGCCTCCCAGTGTGAAGGACGCTTCCTTGCCACCTACAGCAAGAATCAGGTTATATTTATGAAGGATAGTATCCGTTTCGTCTATCGTCAGATTGGCGATATTCTGAAAACCGCCGTTATTGTATATCCAGTCGCCCATTCGGGAGCCGCGTACGTCAAATCCCTCGAACTTGGCTAAGGGATCGGACTGCTTGTCCACATCGCTCACCAGACGGACGGCATGACCATAATAGCGGTGATACCTGCTATTGGAATACAAAGTAGTATCCTCAAAATGGATCACTTGCGCACGACCCGGATTAAATGCGGAAGCCGACCAATACAGTCCATGCGTGTTGACATATCTGCCGCTGGTACCGCCGCGTTCTCCTGTAGCGGGCAGAAAGACTGCGCCTGCCTGCTCCATCACGCGCCATTGAGAAACAGTATAGGTGTTGGTTTCCCAATCATTGGCGCGAGGCTCAAACAACATTCCTTCCGGCAGTTCCCAGTCATCGGGAAGCAGCACATAACCGTGGATATTCGGGATCGTAGCCTGGGAGCGCAAGTTCGCTGCATTCGGGCGGCCGAACAACAGGTAATACCACTCGGCATACGTGAGTGTCCGCCAAGCTACATTGGCATTGCTGTTGGAGATGGCGTTATAGACTCCCCAGTCGTAGTACGCAGACGCACCTGTCAATCCCCTGTAAGCTTGGTCGGTGGAAGGACCGTAGCCCGTAGAATTCGTATCGTCACAATCAGTGCTTGCGTAGGAGGAGGCGTAAGGCACGAAATTGAGTGCGCAAGGGTCGTTGGCTGTGTTATCATACCCGCTTGTGCCCCATCCGAAGAGGTCTATCCAATCAGAATTAGTCTCGGAGATATACTGGTTTTTACCGCCCACACCGTTATATTGGTTCGGGGCAAATCTCCATGTGCCGGCAGAGGTCGTTCCGTCCGGATGGGCAGTTGTTCCCACGGAGGCGAGGAACTGCAAGTTGCCTTGTGAGAAACGGACTTTACCGCCGTGCGCGTTGATGGAAAAGAGCCCGGGCAGACCGCTCGGATAATCATCCGTTGCACTAACCACACCGGCGCACGCCGTCATGGCAAGAAAGATTGTAAGTAGTTTTTTCATCATGAGTGTATATTTATTTCTGGGTTAATTGTAAAGGATATTTCTCACCGTAGGGAGATGTTGATAGTCATTGTTCAGACTTTCAGATCAAAGTTACCGATAGCCTTTTCCTTTGCAATACATGCACTTGCCATTGAGACACCACGAGCACGTAACTGCAAACGGAGCAGGTTTGATATAACCTGTACCATTGCAATGGCTACATTTTCCGGTACCATTGCAATACGAACATATAGATGTAGAAGACGTGTTGTTGTTCGAATCGGAGTCTGAACTACTGGACGAGCTGCTGCCACCTGTACCAACTTTGCTGCCCGTGTTGAAATAATAGTGATACGTGTAGCCTACAGTAGGATAATCCACGCAATAATAGTCGTACTTGCTTACACTATAACCATAACTGCTGGAAGAGGTGTTATTCTTAATGGTCGTACTGATTATATTCAGAGAATAACGCGACTGAGACAGAATTTTTTTGCCGCTGGAACGATCCACCCATAAATAGGCTGTTGCGGAATATTTTGACCCGGAACCGGCACTATTCGATACTACAATTTTCATGCAGTCTGTGCCATATATGTCATAACGATCATCGCTGGACGAGCTGCTGCTTGAGGATGATGACGATGAATTACCGGATGAGTACTCTGCCGGATTCTTCTCCTTGCAACCTGTAAAGAGACAGGTGGATAAAGAGATTAAAAGAAATAAAAGTTGTCGTTTCATAGTGAAGTATATTTATTGTTGTCTGTCAAAGTAGTACACTTCGTACTCTGAGCTGCTGCTTCCGTCGATACGGAGTTTCAGCTTTTTGGCGGTCAGTTCTTCCACCGTAGCTTTTCCTACGCTGCCACTATAAGTAAACGTAGCGCTTTTGCCGTTCAGAGTCCACTGACCGGAGTAGGTGACGGTTTGGCTGTTGGCATAGAACTGATACGTATAATCCCGATTCAGAATCATGCGGATGAATATCTGGTTTTCTACCTCATATTCCATCTTTCCGTTCTCCATGTAATGCTCCTCCAGATACGTACATACCCAAGTTCCGAATGCGTTCTCTGCGGTGACGTCAACTGCGCCGGAATTACCGGAATTGCCGGAATTGCCAGAGTTGCCGGAAGAGGATCCTCCTAACTTTGTTAGTACTACATTTGTTTTCTGACCATAAAGGGTAATGTCCAGACTTATTGTCTGTGCGGTTGTGTTATGGCTGGCAATTAAAATATCTCCTTTGTTCAGTTGTCCGTCAAAATCACCGGAGGTGGTAGTGATGGTAATGAAAATATCCGAGTTGGAGGTTTTGTAGCTTCCTACAGCTACTCCATTGGCATAGCCGGAGGCTTGAATATAGCATTCATCAGCAGTGAAAGTAGCCACCAACTCTGTTTCTAATGCTTTGCCGCTCCATTTGGTGTTTGCCAACGGGTTGGATACAGAAGGGTTGTTGGGAGTACAACTTGCCATAATCAGGCTTACCAGACACATCAGTGCCATCATAATCTTTTTCATAATAGTTTGATTTTATAGGTGAACAAATAGGGGTGTTTTGATTGGTATATAGTGATTAATAGTTCGTAGATTCGTGTGCAAAGATACTACATTTTTTTGGAATATGCAAGTATTTATTTCATTTTTTATAGATTTTGCAGGATTTTAGTTACTAACTCGTCGATGGAAGCCTTGCCATCGTTCTGCACAACCAACTGACAACTGATATCTGACGGCTGAAAGCGTCTCGCTTTCTGTGCGCGTATGCGAGCGCGAACCTTATTGATATTAGTATCTGTGGCTTCGCCGTTATAGTCGCGCGCAATAGTCCGCGCGATACGTACTTCCTCCGGCGCGTCCACTACAATAATCTTGTCGCAGATGCCGTCCAAACCCGCTTCATACAGGATAGCGGATTCAATGAATAAGACCGGCGTTGCTTTATGACCGCTGCGCTCTAAGATATCTCTTTTGACCGCCGGGTGGACAATCTGATTCAGCCGCTCCAGTAACTCCGGCTCGGCAAAGACCCGCTGAGCCACATAAGCGGTGTTATAGATGCCGGTGAACGGATGCTCGGGCGAGGCGGTAAAAGCCTCTGTGCCTAACAGCCCGATAATCGCCTTTCGTACCTCGGCGTTCTCCACGATGATCCGTTTGGCTTCTTTGTCGCAGTCATAGACGGCATACCCGCGTGCAGCGAGTGCGCGTGCGATAGTGGACTTGCCACTGCCTATACCTCCTGTTATTCCGATGATCTGCATAATCTGTCTTTTGTCTTTGAGCGCAGCGGTCTAAAATTGGAAATATATGAAAGGTTGCATTTCTGCGGAGACGAACTGGTAGATCACGACGATGGCGACGCAGACAGCGATGACCATGAGCCAAAGCGGCATGGCGGCGAACCACAGCCGGTAGCGCCGTTTCCAGTTGGTGGGCAACCAGTGTATGATCATGCCTGCTACGAACATCGCCACCACCCATCGGTACTCCCACAGAAACTCGGGAATGACGGCATTGCTCCATGCACCGCCGATCTGGTTGACCATGTTCTTTGCTGTCGCCCAAGCCACCTCGTTGGCGGTCGCGGGGTCGAGGTTACTGCTGCTCCGGAAGAACAGACGCGTGAAGGTGATAAATGTAAAAGTCTGAATGATCGCCCACGCGTTCGACAATCGGTGTGCAATGGTCGATACCGCTCCGTTAGCGTTCGTCGGGGACCCCATATCATCCATGGTAATCAGCCAATAAACATAGCGGATGGCGGTACCGAACCACACAATCGCCGACCACACGGCGAAGAGCCGCCAGACGGGCAGACTGTAACTATAATCCAGTGCCACCAGCCCGAAGGTCAGCACTGTGATGGACGCAAACCGCACGTGCCAGTTCATTTCCCGCCAGATCTTATTGACAATCATGCCGAAGCCGTTAATACCGCCCCAGATAATAAAGTTCCAGCTCGCACCGTGCCACAAACCGCCTAATACCTGCGTGATAAAGGAGTTGAGATTGGAGTAGAGAAGTTTACGGCGAGGGCTAATGTCCTTAATGTCCTTAACCCCCTTAAAGACCCTGTCTGCAACAGCCACACCAATCATGAACACCCCAAAAGGCACCAGTATCTGCCACCACCAGCCGGTGAGGGCAGCGGAGACCACCGCAATGACCGACAACCAGAAATAGGTACCGAAACCGATCTTCCGGTTACCGCCCAGCGGGATATACAGATAAGTCTTGAGCCACCGCCCGAGCGACATATGCCACCGCCGCCAGAACTCCTGCGGGTTCTGCGACTTGTAAGGGCTGTTGAAGTTCATCGGCAGGTAGAAACCCATCAGCAGGGCGATGCCGATCGCTATATCCGTGTAACCCGAGAAATCGGCATAGACCTGCAGCGAGTAGGCAAAGAGCGCGAACAGGTTCTCGAAGCCCGAGAACAGCAGCGGGTTGTCAAACACGCGGTCAATGAGGTTCACCGCCAGATAATCGGACATGATAATCTTCTTCGCCAAGCCGTTCAGTATCCAGAAAACGGCGATGCCGAACGCCCTGCGGCTCAGCCGGAAAGGCTTGTAGAGCTGTGGGATAAACTCCTCCGCACGGACAATAGGTCCGGCTACCAACTGCGGGAAGAACGACACGTAGAACCCGAAATCAAGAATGTTCTTCACCGGCTCTATCCGCCTGCGATAGACATCCGCGGTGTAGGAAATGACCTGAAAGATATAGAACGATATACCCACCGGCAGGATAATCGTGTCCACGGAGAACCGCCCTGCCTCCGAGAACCCGTTGCCGATGTAGGCAAAGATGTCGAAGACCTGAAAGTCCGTACCGAAGAAATCGTTGATTACATTCGTGAAGAAGTACGCGTACTTGAAATACGCCAGTAGCCCCAAATCAATCACCACCGAGACGCACAGCAGGAGAGTTGCTACGGGGATCTTGCAATTCGTAATTCGTAATTCGTAATTTTTAATTTGAGAATTCCTAATTCTCCCTGCGATGATCCAGTCGGAGAGAGTGACAAATGCCAGAATAAGCAGGAACAGTCCGCTCGTCTTGTAATAGAAGAACCAACTGACAAACAACAGATAGACGTTGCGGAGGTGCAGTTTGCCATCCGTGACCTTGCGTCCGCTCATGATCAGCGCAAACAGCGCATACACCAACGCAAAGAACGCCCAGAAATAGAACTGGGTGAACAGCAACGGCGAGTTCTCGTCAAAAGCAAATATGTGATGTAAAAAATCCAACTGTCAACTATCAATTATCAACTCCTTCCATAATCCACTCCGCTACCGCCTTACCGGCTTTGCGGGCTCCGGCGCGGGTGAAGTGTACGCCGTCCGAACCGGCTAATCCTACCTCCTGCCAATGGAGCATGCTTCCGCTGCCGCCCATCCACCTGTACAGACTGAAATAGGCTATATTCTCCTCCATCGCCATCTTACGCAGCAACCGGTCCATGTACGGTACCATGGGGTAGGTGATCCACTCGCCGTTCTCCTGGGTCAGCATGTCGCTGGGACCGATAAAGAGGAACGAAGCCTCCGGTGCGCATTGCCGCAGGTAGCGCACCTGTTGCCTGAGTCCCTTGACGATGCCGGAGATCGTACCGGGGTTCTTGTTGGACGGGATCGCATTGCCGCCGAACTGCATGATAATCAGCTTCACGTTCTGCTCCCTGTAAAAGTCTGCCAACTGCGCGCTGTCGATCTTCGTGAACACCGTACCGATACATCCGCGCAGTGGTATATTATCCACGATCACACCCGTCCGGCTCTCCTGCGAGAGCCCATAGACGCCTCCGCGGCCGCTCAGGAATACCGTGTCGCCGGAGGTGGAGTAGTGTACCGAGCTGTCGGCAAAGACCTGCCATCGGTCGTAGTGTCCGTTGTTCTGCAGCGGCTTGCAGACGGCTTGGATCTGTTCGCTGCCTTTCACGAGCGAGTCGCTCAGGTACGCCATCTGCCCCATCGGTCCGTAGAGTCCGTCACCGCGCTGGTCACGTTTGAAACCGTGTACCATATACCGCCGCGGTCCCTGCTGGGGCGTTACGAACCTGCCGTTCATGTACAGCTCCTGTCTGACCGTCAGCGACGGGATCGTCTGTGCCAGAGGCAGTAATCCTGCGCCCGAACCGCCGTAACGGCTCTGCAGCGCCTCGCGGATCTGTTGTGTCAGACGGTCCTCCTCAATCTGACTGTCGCCGTAGTGCAGTACCCGTACCCTCCGTTCGCCTGCTTCGGCGAGCGAGGCATAGAAAGATGCCAGGAACACTCGGCTGTCCGTCGTCGAGTCCACCTGCACGGGAGGGAGGGCAACCTCTCTCCCCGCCCTCTCCTCAAGAGAGGGGGCCGGCATGGTCGGGATGGTATCGGAGTAATCGGAGGAGTCGGAGTAATCGGAGGAGTCTGAAGGCTGAATGCTGACAGCTGATGGCTCTCCCAATACCTCTGCCAAAGTCGGCCAGCGGAGTGGGTGTCCGCCGAGCGCAATGCGTCCGGGTAGCACCATGCACAGCGCCGCCAGACTTGCAAAACAACAGACTATGAATATAAATACCTTATATGGTTTCACTTTTTACTTCTTCCACAACGCTCTACTGAAGAGCAACAGTACCGTAAATATCTCCAGACGACCGATCAGCATGACGAAGGTCGCCACCCATTTGGCGGCAGCCGGAAGGGCGGCGTAACAACCGCTCGAACCCCACTGACCGATGGACACTCCCACATTGCCGATCATCGACACCGCTATACCCAACGACTCGTCGAAACCGATTCCGCAGCCGCAGAACCAGAGCGTGGCGATGACGATGATCACGATATAGAAGAACATGAACGCCACGACGTTAGAGGTCGTCTGCTCGCGCAGGGTACGGCCGTTGAAACGCACCGGAATCACGGCGTTCGGATGAATACGGCGTTTGATCTCCGCCAAGGCTGCTTTCGCAAAGATGGCGATACGCACCCATTTCATTCCTCCGGCGGTCGATCCCGACGCACCGCCCGTGAACATCATAAAGAACACCAGCACCCATAGTACCGGCGGCCAGACCATATAGTCCGCCGCCACAAAACCCGTACTGGTGATAGTAGCCACGGCGGTGAAGAAACCGATCCGGATACTGCTCCACAGTCCCGTGGTGACGAACAGCCCTGCGGCGAGCAGCACACCCGCAACCATACACGCGCCGGCGTACCAATGCGTCTCCTCGTCCTGCAGCACGCGCTGAGGCTTGCCGCGGAAGAGGTAGATCAGTTGGGTGAAGTTAATACCCGAGAGAAGCATGAACACGAATATCGTCCATTGGATAGCCGGACCGTAACCGATCACGCTGTCGTTATGCGTGGCAAAACCGCCCGTGGAGATGGTCGCCATCGAGTGGCAGACGGCATCGAACGTACCCATTCCGAAGAGCCGGAGCAACACCCCTTCGCCGATTGTCAGACCGATATACGTGATCCACATGTGTTTGGCGGTGTCGGCGATACGCGGACTGAGTTTCTCGTAGCTCACGCCTGTCACCTCGGCGCTGTAGAGCTGCATGCCCCCTAACCCGAACATCGGCAGAATAGCCACGGAGAGGACGATGATACCCATACCTCCGATCCACTGTGTCAGTGCGCGCCAGAGGAGGATCGAGTGGGTCTGCGCCGCTACGTCGGTGAAGACGGTAGAGCCGGTCGTCGTGAATCCCGCCATCGTCTCGTACCACGCGTCGGTGATCTGAGGCAGCGCGCCGCTGAGCCAGTAGGGCAGTAACCCGAAGAGCGAATAGACGATCCACACCGCCCCGACGATCACGTACCCTTCGCGCTCGCCTACACGTTTCTCGGCGTGCCGTCCGGCGGCAATCATCCACCAGCAGGAGAGCCATGTGATAGCGGACGAGACGATCCAGGCACCTAAGTCCGCCTCGTGGTAGAACCACGCAGTGACCGTCGGCACTAACATGAACAGTGCCTCCAGCATCGTCAGGACGCCCATCGTCTTGAAGACAATCCGCCAGTTAAAGGTCCTTGTCATTTGAAGAATCGCTCTAATTGTCTTATTACGTGGTTCTTACAGAAGAGCACCACTATATCGCCGGCGATGATCTGGGTCTCGCCGTTGACCAATATACCTTCGCCTGCTCGCACAATACCGCCAATGTTGGCTTCGTCCGGCAGCGAGAGGTCTTTCACCTTGCGGCGGGTGATCAGACTGTCCTCTTTGGCTTCGAACTCCACGATCTCCGCATCGGCGCTCGTCAGGTTGTGTACGCCGCGCACGGAGGCGTCCAGCAGCATTTGGTAGATATAACTGGCTGCGATGGTCTTCTTGTTGAGCACCGTACCTATATCCAGTCCTTCCGCCATGGGGATATAATCGAGGTTCTCCACCTCGGCAATCGTCTTGCGGACGCCGAACCGCTTGGCGGCAAGGCAGGCGAAGATATTCGCCTCGCTGCTGTCCGTCACGGCTACGAAGGCGTCCGCGTCCTGGATCCCTTCTTCTTTGAGAATATCCATCTCACTGCCGTCGGCATTGATAATCAGCGCGTCCGGCACTTTCTCGCTCAGAATATTACAGAGCTTGCGGTCTTTCTCGATGACCTTGATATTCATCTCCGAGGTCAGTTCGGTAGCCGCTTTGCGGGTCACGCGTCCGCCGCCGAAGAAAATGACGTTGTTGATCTCCCGTTTGGATTTGCCCAACTCCTCGCGCATGAACTCCATGTTCTCTTTCGTACAGACGCAATAGACCAGGTCGCCGAACTCCACGGTGTCGTTACCGCGTGGGATGATCGTCTCCTGGTCGCGTTTGATAGCTACAATACGGTACTTGCCGTGGTTATAGGCACCTGACGAGAACGGCAGACCGATGATCTTCGCCGTTCCGCGCACCTTGATTACGCACAGCTCCAGCGCGCCCTGGCCTAAATGCAGGTGGTACCGCATCCAGTTGGTACGGAGGCTCTCCTCGATCTCGTTGGCGGCAAGCACCTCCGGATAAATCAGGTGGTTGAGACCCATGTCCTCGAAGAACTTCTTGTTCTCCGGCAACAGGTACTCGTAGTTATCGATGCGTGCCAAGGTTCGTTTGGCGCCTAAGGAATTGGCAATCAGGCAGGCGGTCATGTTCTCCGTCTCCAGCGGAGTCACGGAGATGAACAGGTCGCAGTCCTTCACGCCGATGTCGCGCAGGTCATGGATAGAGGTGGGGTTGCCTACCTTGGTAAGCAGGTCGTAGTTGGCGCTCAGGTCACCCAACCGCTCCGGACTCTCGTCCAGCAGACTGATCTCCATCTCCTCGCGGCTCAGCAGTTTAGCCAAGTGCGTGCCTACTTCACCGGCACCTGCAATAACGATTCGCATAGTCCTTCTTTGTCTAATTTTAACATATGATAGAGCTCTTTGGTAGAGCCGTGTTCCACGAATTGGTCGTTCACGCCGAGGCGGATCACCCGTGGCGTGTAGCCGTGGTCCGCCATCCATTCCAGTACGGCGCTGCCCAGTCCGCCGGCGATCATGCCGTCCTCGGCGGTGACGATGGTCTTGTACTTCCGTCCCACCTCGTGCAGGATATCCTCGTCCATCGGCTTCAACCACCGCATGTCGTAGTGAGCAATTGTGAATTGTGAATTGTGAGATAATCGTGCCCCTTGTGGGCTAAGAATTGTGAATTCCTCAATCGCTTCCGCCATGGTGTTGCCGATTGCGCCGATGGTCAGTACCGCTACATCCTCTCCGTCACGCAACTTCACGCCCTTGCCTCTTTCGACTTTCGACTTTCGACTTTCGACTTCCACAGCGGCTCTGCCGCGTGGATACCTAATCGCCACCGGTCCTTCCATCGTCTCGGCGAGGCGCAGCATGGCCTCCAGGTCCTCCGCGGTACGCGGGGCGCAGATCTGCATGTTCGGTATCGGACGGAGGTACGCCAGGTCGAGCAGACCGTGGTGCGTCGCGCCGTCGTTGCCTACGATGCCCGCGCGGTCGATACAGAGCACCACGTGCAGGTTCTGCAGCGCTACGTCATGGACGATATTGTCGTACGCCCGCTGCAGGAAAGTGGAGTAGATATTGCAGTACGGCACCATGCCCGCTTTCGCCAGTCCGGCGCTGAAGGTCACGGCGTGCCCCTCGGCGATGCCGACGTCATACACCCGTTCCGGCAGCTCTTTCTGCATGATACTCATGGAGCACCCGCTGGGCATCGCCGGCGTGATACCGACTACCCGCTCGTTCTTCTTCGCTATATCCAACAGCGTCTGCCCGAACACCTCCTGCCACAACGGCGGAATTCGTAATTCGTCATTTGTAATTCGTAATTCGTCACTACGGCGTTCGCCGGTAGTGACATTGAACTCCCCCGGTGCGTGCCAGACCGTCTGGTCGTTCTCCGCCGGCGCGTAGCCCTTGCCTTTCTTGGTGATAATATGCAGCACTTTGGGTCCGCGGTGGTTCTTGATCTCGCGCAGGATACGCACCAGCCCTTCTACATCGTGGCCGTCCGTCGGACCGAAATAGCGGATATTGAGTCCCGTGAAGATGTTACTCTTCTGCTTGCTCAGCGCCGCTTTGATATTATTGTTGCGCCGCAGGATACGCCCTTTCTTGGCGTCGTCTATCAGGTGCAGCTTGACGGCTAACTGGTAGGCTCTCCACCGCCATTTGTTGTAGGTCTCGCTGGTCGTCAGATCCACGAGGTACTGGGTGAACCCGCCCTTGAGCGGATCGATAGCCATGTGGTTGTCGTTGAGTACGATGAGCAGGTTGTTCTTGTCCATCGAGGTGTTGTTCAGTCCCTCGAACGCCAACCCGCCCGTCATTGCCCCGTCGCCGATGATCGCTACCACATTGCGTTGTAATTCGTCATTCGTAATTCGTAATTTTTCATTGGCTATATCCAGGCCTAAAGCCGCAGATATGCTATTACTTGCGTGCCCGGCGATGAACGCGTCATACTCGCTCTCCGCGGGGTTGGTGAAGGGCGACAGACCCTTGAACTGACGGTTCGTATGGAACCGGTCCCGCCGGCCCGTCAGTATCTTATGGGCGTAAGCCTGGTGTCCCACATCCCACACCAGCTTGTCGTTCGGCGTGTCGAACACGTAATGCAGCGCTACGGTCAGCTCGATCGTGCCTAACGACGATGCCAAATGACCGGGGTTCTTGCTCAGCGCCTCGATGATAAACTGCCGCAACTCCGCACACACCGCCGGCAGTTCTTCCACCGGGACTTTCTTTAAATCCGCCGGCGAATCAATCTTATTGATATACTGGTATTCCATGCTTTTTTTCGCGCTTATCCGCATATGCGCATAAGCGCGCAATTAAATCGGCGACAAAGATACTGCTTTTTTTTGACATACGCAAGGGAAAAGTGAAAAATGAAAGATGATAAATGAAAAAATCGCCCCCGAGAGCGATTTTTTATACCCGTTCAGCCCAAAGAAGCGTGGGCTTTCCGGCAATCCGGCAACCGATCACATACTCCTCTCCTCCGTCCCGGAGGCGCAGTTTCTTTCTCAGTTGCTCGGCGGTCAGCGGGTAGTTGCGGCAGAGGACATTCGCCTTTAACCCTTCGCCCTTCGCCTTTACTTCCCACACCCTTCCGGGAAAATCAGGCACGAGCCGGTCGGATACATACAGATGGGTGTTCACGTCTAACTTGTGCAGCCCGAACCGTGTGCCCGCCAGCTTGTACGCGCCGGCTTTGAGAATAGCGGCGGAAGGCTCGTAGAGATAGGTACCATTTGACCAAGTACCATTTACCATTTGCGGCTGCGCCGCTTGCTCTTCTTCCCGCGTGAAAGCAAACGCCTGCTCCGGCTTCGAGAGGTCGATGGCGGTGATAGTCGGCTTTTGACTTTCGACTTTCGACTTTCGACTAATTAACAAAACCTCTTTCACCTCGTTCTTGACCGCCACAACGTGAATGTCCCATGTGAGGTCTGACGGCTGACCGGTGACGGCTGACAGCTCCTTCACCGCCTGCGTGAGATCGAGCATGGGCGAGAGCTTGAGCATGATCCGTCCGTTCGGCGCCAGGTGCTCTAACAGGCTCGGCAATAACGCTACTACATTAGGCGTGCAGTCGGCTAAACGGAACACTTTCCCGCCGTGACTGTCCCGCCGCGCCGGATCGAGGAAGATGAGGGAATAGCCTGACGGGCTATGACCGGCTTCGCTATAGGACCGCGTTGCTGTAAGACCGCGTTGCTGTAGGAACTCCTCGGCGGTGGTGTTATGGATGGCAATGGAGAGCTTTTGACTTTCGACATTTATCGGAGTGCCCGTAGGCACCTTTCGACTAAGAGCGAAATTGTGTTCGGCAATGCGGCATAGCTCCGCGTTCTGCTCCACGTAGTCGGTGTGGTCAAAGCACTCGCTCAGGAAGTACGTGTCCACCCCGTACCCGCCCGTCAGATCAAGACAAGTACCATTTGACCAAGTACCATTTACTAACTCCGCTTTGTACCGCGCGGTGAGTTCCGACGAACACTGCTCGCAACTCAGTCGCACGGGGTACCACCAGTCGTCCATGGCGGCGAACGTAGGCAGTTTGTCCGCGGTGCGTTCACGCCCCTCGACTTGTTGCAGAAACCACCGCCACTCTTCGTCGCTCAGGTGCTTGTATTTATCGCGTTGCAACGCTAAGTCTTGCGCCTGCATAGTAGTATTGTAGAATCTCTTCGTAACTCTTTCCTTCGCTTGCCATGACCGCCGCACCGATCTGGCATAGTCCTGCGCCGTGACCCCAGCCGTGACCGGTGAGGACCCACAAAAGCTGATGGCTGACTACTGACTGCTGACGGCTGACCTCAAACCAGGAACTATACAGACAGCTCCGGCTGAGCCATAAACGGATCTTCAGCTCCTTGCCGATGACCTCGGTGTGCTTGGTACCCACGATGCGGAGGCTGTCGATGCGTCCCGACGGACCTCTGTGCAGGGGCTCTAACGCCGTTATATGCCCGAAATCAATACCCGACTTGGTACGCACAATCTCGTCCAGCTCGTTCTCCGTGTAAGTCACCTGCCAATCCCTGAAATCCTTCGTCTCCCGGTCGTAGTCGTTGAGCACCAACCGCAGTACATCGGGCGACGGCGACTTGCACCAGTCGCATTGCACCGACCGGATATACGGCACGTCTATATCTTCCCAGCACGTGCGCCAGATCTCCGTTTTTCCTCCGCAGCACTTGTGGTACCGGCAGTCGCAGATTTCCTCCTCGGCTCCTTCGTACTTGGTACTTACTAATACTTGTCCTTCGGTCGCCCGCACGGCTTCCACGGCGCGCTCGTTCATACGCCTCAGTCCTTCGTACCGTTGGCAGTGGTCGTCGGCACACACATCAAAATCATTTACCATTTGACCATTTACCATTTGGGCATGCGGCTTATTGGCAATAGCCCTCATCGCCCAGCTGCGGCTGATCACGGCGTGCGCCTTGAGCAGTTCCATCGGACTGTTGGCGCTCATCTCCGAACTGATCACCGAGCACAGGTAGTCCTCCAACTCTATCGTGTTGATCGCCGTCTCCCATGGTTCCCCTTTCGCCTTTAACCCTTCCCCTTTCGCCTTTACAATCTCCAACTCCCCTGCGAACTCCTGGTCCTCATACCGGTCCCAGTGGAAGCCGATACCGATACGCACGTTCTTGAGCAGAAACGTCTTTTCCCGCCGCTCGTACTCAATCTTCGGTGCCGTCAATATGCCTACCCGGATATTCATCTTTCATCTTTCATTTTTCATCTTTCATTTTTCTTCATTCTCGCCATCAGCTCGAAGGTGCGCAATCTGTCCTTGTACCAGTTGTTGCGGTTCATGGCTACGATGTCGCAGTTGGCGTCGGAGTTGT
>CAMOGT010000001.1 GCA_946614295.1 uncultured Bacteroidales bacterium | reverse complement strand
GTGGGTGTAGTGGTAACTATCATAGTCGTCAAAATTCAAATCGTTCCAACTTCATCTGTCCGCAAGCCTCTATCTCGGCTACGTATTTCTTGAACTCCGGCGTTTCGGAGTGTGCCTTGAGCGAAGCGTCATCTTTCCATGTCTCGCAGAACATGAAAACGTCCGAGCGGGTCGCGCTCTGGAATACATCATAAGCGATGCACCCGGCATGATTGCGGGACTTCTCGGTAAGAGCTACTGCAGCACGCAGAGCGTCCTTGTACTGGTCGCTATCAGCGGCCTGAAAAAAGCAATTTAAGCGTATCATATTATTTGGTATATTTAGCGTGTAGATTGGCGATAATGCCAGCGAATCTGTCGCGGAGAGGTTGCGGCGAAAGCACTTCGGCTTCGTCGCCACGTCCTAAAATCTCCTGCATAAATTCAAAGTTCGGTGCAAGATGGAACTGGAAATCGGAATACTCTGTTGTGGTATTGATTTCCTTCTGCGACTTGTGCAGTGGAAGTGTACGCAAGTACGAAACGCCTTTGCGAGCGACGCGCACGACTATATCTTGCACCTCGTCCGCTTCACCCATCGTCATTCCGATATAGTCGGAGAAGTATTTCTTCACATCGAAGCCATCAGGAATAGCGTAGGTGGAATTGGTAGTTGAGACTTGCATGAAGCGGTCAAAAGCGTACGTGCGAATCTCGCCCGGATGATCCGAGCTTTCACCAATTGCATACCAACGCTGTTTGTAGATACGGATGGCGTACGGTGCGAAGATAAACTCACGCGGTTCATGGGAGAAACTGCCATAGCGGATGATAAGACGGTAGCAGAGCTGCATGGCGTCCACGACAGTTTGCAGGTACTGCACACCTCCGGGGATGGTTTCGTACATGATCCGTCCGTGCATGTTGGCATAGTCCTCCAACGAACTCTCGACAGCAAGGCTGTTGAGGAGCCACTTGCGGAACTCTTCATTCTCCTTGAAAGACTGCTCGATATAGAACTCTCCTTTTTCGTTGGTGGCTATGCTCACATCGAACAAATCCTCCAACTCATTCTTCATGTGATAGAAGGTACTACGAGCAAGAGACTTCTTGTCATCGTTCATGGGCGAACTTAACCACCTCCTACTAATCTCCGCTCTGGAGATTGGTCCGGACTGAAAGGCTCGCAAGAACCAAAAGTATTTCTTGAGTAATTTACCGCTGGTCATGGCTAATTGTTTTTCATTATCTTAACAGCAAGCTCCCGTAATGAAGGCTCGTAGTTGCCTTCATACATGGCGCAATTAACGAAATATGAAACGGGAATTTTCGACTGTACCGGCACATCCTCATACCCTTTAGACTTGTGGAAAAACTCTACAAGGTGGTATAAACCATCGTCGCCTTTCTCGTACCTGAATTTTTCCAGAAGCCATCCGGAGCGGTACGTATAGAACCAGCCTCCACCAAGTGCAATAGTAGCGTAACGCGCTTCCCAGCCGGGGTCACAGCCATTGCAAAGAGCGGTGTACTGCTCCTTGGTGAGGGGCACATCGACGTGCTCCATCGGAATCCACTTGTCTTGAAAATTTACGAGTTTCATTCTTTATCTTCCTTTAACTTTTTATGGTCGTTCCTATCAAGGAACTTACAAAGTAGCCAAAACGAAAGTCCTGCAATTGCCAAAACAATGGCAACAGAAAGAAACCAGACACCTCCAGTCCACTCAATGTCATAGTCGTAGCAAAACATGCAACTCAAGAAACCGATGGCTAATATCACCAGTACCAAATCAACCAGAAGACAAAGAATGTAGTAGCCCATAAAGTTACAAAGTAATTTGTTCCAACTTTAGACCTAACTGAAGCCTGCTGTTGATTTCGTTGAGATGCCTAAACTTGGTCTTTGTATCTGAATATGCATCCACATATTGACCGGTGGAAAGTTCCTTTGGCGAAGAGAATTTTCCAAATGCATTGGGGTCATTCTGAATGATATTCAACGGACCGCACATAATATTCAGGGCTTCTACCCGCGCAGGTCCTGCGTATTCAATAACAGCAACCATGGTTTTCCACACCTTGTTATCCTCTGTAACCTTTCCGTCAGGATATGTAACACGAATATAATTGCGCACTTTCCTATCTTGATTGTCTATATCCGAGGATGCCTGCGCAACCGTCTTTTTCTCTATCTGCTTAATAGATAGCCCTTCCTCCGGTTGGTAGGTTACAAGAAGATGAAATCCATATTTTAAATCTTCAACTTCGGACTTTATCAATTCCTCTAACGAAGGAATGATATTCTGTTCCAGATAGTCATTCTCCATTCTCCGTAGAGCCTGCTTTTGCTCCAAAGAAACGGGTAGCCCTAATTGTTCAAGCATCTCAATAGCTTGATACATCTTTTTCAGGTCTTCCATAAACTATTAGATTAGATGAGTTACTTTTATCTTCTTCCAATGCTTACCTAAGCCGAGTGCCATATTGGTCGCATCTTTGGTAATTAGTTCGCCTTTCTGCAAACCAGCAATAGCCGCTTTAAGTTCCTGCAAAGCAACGCCATTAACGCCAAACAGATCCTTCAGGATTTGGTCGTTTTGTTGTTGCTGACGCATCAAGAGCGGGTACTGAGCGTTTGCATAGAAGTCAAAGAACTTCGACTTGAACTGTTCCATATTCTGCGTAGCAAGAATAATACTCATACCCTTGTTGCGACCTACTGCAATCAGGTTCTGCAGTGGCTTGTTCTCGAAGCCCAGCATATAGTGAGCCTCGTCAATGATAGTGAAGTGACGTATCTCAACACGTTCATCATTGACAGCCTGCTTCTCCAATTGCTCATAGATGTTATTCAATTTGGCAATCACGAAGTAAACGATGGCTTTTGCCATAACGTCCTCTTTCGGGAACTGAGCCAAATTGATAATGTAACTATCGTTGAGCAGATTGATCTCATCCTTGTCAGCAAAGATATTGTTGCGCACTAACTGATTGAGTACTGAAATAATGCTATCCGTAGAATCGCGTTTGTTTTCAGGCAATTGAGCAACATACTCGTCCAAAATATCCGAGAATGTAATAGGAGCAAACTCTTTGCTCTTATAAGCCTCAATCACAGCGCGGCTCAAACGCTCATTCATGTTCGCACCAATCTGGGCACGAGAGATTGCTTGCAAAGCGGTTGCCAACGAAGTAGCATACAAGTTTACTTCATTGATTGGCCGACCGGTAAAATCTTTGAATGGAGTGAACGGTAGCGGGTGACGTATCGGGTCAAGCAAACAAGATTGGTCAACCTCAAATTTCTGCAACCAGCTCGCGTTCATTGGGTCAGAGAACTCTCCCTTATAGTCAAAGAGGAGGAAGTTAACCGGATAATGCGTATCAGCAGATGCAGTACGTATCTGATTCAGCAGAACTGAAAGCAGATTTGACTTACCACTACCGGTGGTTCCAGCAACAAGAATCTGCGTGTTGGCAATCTGACGACTATTGATGTCGAGCAGAGCGTCCATGCCATTTTCGTACTTACCGATGTTGAGGTTAAGTTCCGGAATATCCGTTAAAGTCTTACCTCCACGGCGAGGTGCATATAATAACCAGTCATCTATTGCACCTTCTTTCATAAGCATTTGCTTACCACGCAGCATCTCTTGCGCAACTAATTTGCTCATGAATACGGAGCTTTCCCATTCTGCATCCACATCATGGTAACGTAACTTAATGAGTGTAGAGATGACATCTTTGGTGTTGCCCTTCGTGAAGAATGTACCGGGAAGCGGTTCTGTATTCTTGGCAATCTGAAGAGAGTTCGCTACGGTCAAATCACGTTCTGCTGGGTCGCTTAAGCCGACCATCAAACAGATACGCATAACCGGACTAAGTTGGATTTTGACAGGCTGAACATAGTCTGAATACTCAGTTAAGTTGATACGTTGCTCAAACAATTGCTTCAACTCATTCATTGTATCTTGGAATCCTTCCGTGAAACGAAGGCCTTCTAAACGTACTTTGTCTAATTTCATGGCTGTCAGTCTTTAATGGTTTCACCAAAATAATCTTCCGAAATCGTGGTACACTGCAGATGCTTGTCGCGATGCAGCGTGTACGCATGAGCAATGAAAGCAGAAAGCTTCTCCAAGTCATGCTCTGCGGTAATCTCCGTATCGGTTGAGAGGAGAATGGTCTGTCTTGCCAACTGCGGGAAGTAATGCTCCATAATCGTCTCACGGCTTTGCTTGTCAAGCACGCCCATGACGGTATCAATCATTACAGGTGGATCATAATCACCAAGGTCATACAATACCTTCAGAAGGACTTGCATAACCGTCTGCTTTGCTCCGGCATTGAGTTGGCTCAAGTGAATCTCATTACCGTCCAAGTGGAAAATCTTGAACGTGATATCATCTGAATCAATAGTAGAAAGTTCAACTCTTCCAATCACGCCCGCGTATACGACAAGATTTTCATTGAGCAGGTCCTTCATTTTGCGCTCAATGTTCGACTTCTTTTGACGCAACAACTGAACGGAAAGACTCTTGAAGAACTGCGGCAGTTTTTCAAGCATCTCAAACTGCGGGTCTGGCTCCTGCGGAACATCATAATCGAACGTCTTCAGACGCTTCTCCATCTTGGAAATCTCGTCTTTTAAATCCGCAATTTGCTTCTTCAGTTCATTGCTGCGACGCTCATTGTTCTGATAGTTCTCGATGAGCGAGAAGTCATGCTGATTGATAAGTTTATGATATTCCTGCAATTGCTCACGGCGACGAGGCAATTCTCTTAATTCGTTGTTCAAGCGCTCACGGCGTTCATCAAGTGCAATGAAAGGATTGACATAAGCATCATGTATTAGTTTCTCCAATACCTGAATGTCAATTGTATTAAGGTAAGCATATTGGTCTTGCACTTTCTGTAACTGTTGCGCTTTCTCAATGATGAGGCCCGCCATTGAAGAAGCATCAATCGGCATTGTATAGTCATATTTCTGCACCATGATTTCAGCAACGGCCCTAACAACACGCTCCACTTGGGCGGTATTCAATACCTGACCACTTTCGTTTTGGATGCGTTGTTTGTCCGCCAAGATAATCTCAACCTCGTGGTGAATACGCTCCGCCAAACGAGGATAGATTACTTGAGCCTCTATCTCCTTTGCCAAGTTGTCAGCGTCAGCACGATATTGCTTCTCATCGCGACCATACTGCTGAATGGATTGCTCCAATTGCTTCATCTTGTCACGAGTAACGTCATCAGCATTTCTACCCTCCAATAACTGCTCGTAGGCATCTTTATTGTCGTTTGCATACTCCAGCGTTTCCTTATATTTCTGGGTAAGTAAGCCCATTTCACGCTCCTTCTTGCGCTTTTCTTCCAAGAGATTCTGGTACTCCATGCGTTCTTGCTCATTGCGCAGACGCTCAGCTTTGCGCTCTCCCAATAGTTGAGCTGCAGCACTACGCAACTGCTCATACTTATTGAAGCCCATGACAGAATTGATATTCTGCATAATGAGCGCAGAGATCTGCTCCTCCTTTACGAGTTCACTCGTCTTCATCGCGTCGAACAAGAAATATTTGCTTAATTCGCGCGGCAGGTTAGCGGCAATTATTTTATTGACCACCTCTTCGTTCTCCTGACGCTGACGAACCGGTGTGGCTGTACCATACGTATAAGTATTACCTCCCATGTTCAGCAATACTTGTTCGCGCACTTGTCCTTCAAACAAAGTATATGTCCGACGAAGAAGGTACTGAATCTCGTTTTGGAGCACATGACCGGTAAAGGTTATCTCCAAAGTGATAGCCTTTGAGTCGATTCCTTCAGCTACTTTAACGCCCGCGTTAAATAATTCATCAAACTCCTTGGCACTGCGAATCTCTAAGCCGTATAGCGCATGGTAGATGGCATCAAAGAGAGTTGTTTTACCGCAACCGTTAGCACCACCGATCAAGATGATGGGTTGCTGGTCGGTGACCTCTAAAGAAAGGTCCAGAGAACGATACGTTTTGTAGTTCTCGGCTTTTATACGTTGAATTTTCATTTTGGTAGATTCTTTAGAGCACGGTTAATAACTTTCTTAATTTCTTTCTCATCTACCATCTCGTCGCGCTGCTCATGGTAGGGCTTTAGAATTTGCTCCTTCAACCAATCTGGCTGAATGTCGTTGTCCCGACATGCCTGCTCGATAAGAGCCATGTCGTCGCGACGAACGCCATAGTGGAGAAAAACACTGTCAATTCCTTTACTCATATGCTTACATTTTATAGGTTAATCATGCTTCATTAGGGAAGAATGCATCCCAGCCGGTCAGGTCTGTCGTGTTCTCAATATGGAAACGCGAGTAGTACCAAACTCCATTGTTCTCAATAATCACACCACCGCGCAAATCGTCCCCCTGTATCTCCATGTAATCTATCAATGCGTTGTGCTTGTTCGGAGCCTCTGGATCACTTGCTTCCGATTTGGTGTCAAACAGATAAACGCGTCCATTCTTCATGCGGATAATGAAGTCCACATAGAAGAGTGCCTTTTCGCCCTGCGAATTGATATATGGAATGGAGTAATGCTGCTTGCCCTCGTCGCCATTCTTGTACCACCAGTCAATAAACTGCTTGTTCTCTTCCAAGAATGCCGAGAAGTGCTTCTCCGGAGTAGAAACCTCCTTCAGTTCTACAAACGGTATCAAAGCATGGTCCTTCACCTCCTGCACTACCACATGCGTCTCTTGTTTGTATAATCTATCGGACGGCACTTCCCAATCATATTGCTCAAAAGCACGCTGCTTAGCCTCTTTCTGACGCTTGGCGATACGATTGCTATAACGCTCCAAGGCTTTGCCTATAACATCTACGAACTTAGGACGATTGCCATGGAAAAGAATGACTTTCTTCGCGTCCGTCTCAAAGATATCAAATAACTCTTCCATTGCATCACATAGATAGCCAGCCAATACATCTGTTGAGTGTGCTTTCTCGAAACCGCCGAGCATCGACCGGCAGAAGTCAAGGTAAATCACATTCACTTCCCCCATGCTACGCGCAAACTTGTGCTTCTCGCTGGCATCAACAATACCTTCATCATTCTGGAATACCACATTGGTCGGTATTTCTACATTGATATTGCGCACATCCAGACGTATTTTCCCATTCACTCGCTCGCGGTTGCGTGCAGCAGCTTTATTCTCTGTTGCAAGCATCGGTTTGAAGTCCTCATCATCAGCTTCCTCAAAAGCAAATAGCGTCGGTTGGTGATCAAGCGTCCAGCGATTCTTGAACTCATCTATCAGCACCTTCTTAAAGTCCGGACCCAAACGGTTACGGTCTGCACTCTTATATACGCTGTAGAAAGAAGGCAGTGATACGTTCTGTAGGTTCTCGCGACGTACTGCTTGGATTACGTCCTTATTTAAGTAATCCATATCTTCCGCAACAATCTGAATTTGCTCACGGGCAATGTCCGTATAAACATAACCGATATTAAGCAGATTGTTGGTGTAGAAATGCTGTTCCGGCATACGAAGTATACGACCAACCGTCTGCACAGTGAACACATTACTCTGCAACTTACGGAAGATAAGCAAAACAGCTGCACGCGGACAGTCCCATCCTAACGCAATGGCTTGCTTGAAAAGAAGCACTTCTGCCAAGTTGTCATTCTGCTCCAGGTTCGGCAAATTGGCTTTCTCGTTTGATAGCCAAATGGCTAACTTGCCATTCTGCTCGTCTATATGATGAATGACGCGCAAGTATTGCTTCACCTGTTCGGCAATCTTTGCATCCTCAGCCGTCAAGGATTCAGATGTGTCGTTCGGTAACTGAATGAGTAGAAGCGGATTGATATTCACGCCTAAAGCCCTGTATGCATTAGCAATTTCATTGCGCTTTGCGAGGGCTGCGCGAATAAGGTTCTCGTTCAATTCCTCATCCGTGCGATACTCTGTCTTGAAATTTGGATTCAAGATGACCTGTTTCTTGATCATCTCCTCACGAACCACAAGGTCACGCGGAATATTAACTATCGTATCAGAATGCGTCTTCGGCGTAGCACTAATACGCACTTCCACCTTGGGGTTAATGTTGTCAAGTACAGCCTTTGACTTGTCGGCGGTCTTTGACCAGAACAGATGCTCTTCGTCTATAATCACAATGATAGGTATGCCGGCGGCTTGCGTACGGCGCGCCATCTCAAAGAGAGAATTATTCTGCTCGGTATCACGCACAATAACATTCTTGTCTTTGTTGATACTCTCCCAATTGACGAACAAGATTTCTCCCGGATGCAATGTGCCATCTGTCAAATCCATTTCGTCATACATTACCGCACGAAGCAAACGTGTGCCGGAGAAATACTCCCGCATTTTTAGATAACTCTGCTGGTGCAACTTATTCGGGGCTATCCATATATAAGTGACCTCGCGTACCGGGCTATCGCCACGTTGCTGCAATTCTTCCGTCAGACGTGCTAACATCTCCTGCGCCATCACTGTCTTACCGGCACCCGTAGGCGCTTTGAAAATCAGTTGTTGACGCTTCCCGCTCAAACGGAGTAAAGTAACAGTTTTCTCTACTAACTCCGCTATTGCATTCTGTTGATATTGTAGGCTTTTCATAGGCTCTTAAAATAATGTAGTTGGGATATCTTCCTTTGCCTCTTCCTCAAACGTTTTCTCTTTGCGCTTAGGGAGAACACGTTTATATGCATCGTAAATTGCAGCAGGCAGGGCTACCAATTCCACTTTATCAAGTACATCAGCAAAGACATCGTCGAAAGCATAGCGACCAGGTGAGAAGATATATACTTTCAGTTTCTCACCACCTAAGTCCATCTTTGCGATTTCATTTGCTATCTCCTCGGCAAACTCTTCTCGGTAGATAATCAGCATACCACCAAACCAGCGTGCGATGTCCTTACGAACTTTCTTCCCATCAATGGTGAAGTCGCGCTCGGAATAAAGATTATTCTGAATACAGAGCAAGTCCGTAGATGCATTGACAAGAGCACGCATGTTGCGCTGCGTCCGTTCACGAGGCACATAGTCGGTGCGGTAGTAACGAAGATTGTTATTAGTCAGTCCTTCCACCTTATCACCTTTGGCATTGGTATACCCCTGAATAACGCGCTTATTTCTTTCATAGGTCACATTCTCACAAATACCATTTTCGTTATTGGTTACCAATATGCACTGACGCTGCCCTCCGTCTGCGGCATTCTGTAGCATAACAGCATGAAGCGTAGTGCCACTTCCTGCGAAGAAGTCGAGAACTTTAGCATTATCTTTTCCTTGCAACAATAGTAAGGACTTAATGAATGCCAGCGGCTTAGGATTATTAAACCTTGTGAATAAGTCCGTTCCAACATCTTTTAACTCAGTACTTCCCGTAGAATTGGAGAAACGATTATCTACCATAAAGTCTGATGTGTGGAAAATCAAATTGGCATTCTTAGGAACCATAGTGTTGGTCTTATCATCAAACTTCACATCTAGATATAGTTGCATTCTCAAGGAATTGGCAGTTTCTACCAAAATTCCTAACTTTGCAGCTGCTTCCATTCTCTCGCGCTTCCATAACCAACGATTCCTTACGCCGTTCTTATCAACGGGGGAATAAATCTTTCCATTATATTCGAAATCGTAATCTCCTCCCGCAGAGTATCCTTTAGATTTGTCAGCTAAAATAGCTTTCGTATCTCCTTCAAGATAAAAACCAACATTGTCCCTTTTTACGGAACTCTCGTCAAATTCCCTTTCTGTTATGTGCGCAAAGTCATCTTTTATAGAGTAGCAAAGCAAATAGTCATGCGAAACATCCATATGTTTCTCCTGTGCAGACCTTTGTAATTTTGTAATACGTGGTACGCAGGTAACAAATTTATCTCTTCCAAATACTTCATCACAGAGGAGTTTTAATGCTGCCTGTTCTTTGTCATCAATCGAAATGAAGATAACTCCCTCATCCGATAACAAACGGCGAGCGATACGCAATCGTTTTGACATAAAAGAAAGCCATTTACTATGACGAAAAGAATCGTCTTTGTCAACATAACTATCGTTATAGAAAAAGTCCTTCTTTCCTGTGTTATACGGAGGATCAATGTAGATGACATCGATAGCGCCCTCATGCGTATAGCTCAAGCAAGTCAATGCATGGAGGTTATCTCCCTCTATCAGGATGTGGTTCGGAGCTCCTTCTACTAGCGGTAGACGTTTGTCTTCCACCTCTAACAATACCGGCAACTCGTCCTGCAATTGCTTCTCGACATCTTCCTCTTTATCTTCCCAAACCAATCCATATCGCTTCTGCTCATTTAGCAAAGCAAGGAGCGAAGACTTCTCGTCATCTGATAAGCCTGCAATCTGACGAATACGTTCAGCTAATTTCGTCTTGTCAATCATAAATGCAATACCTAATTTAGATTATATTTCGTCATCGTAGAGATTTGCCTTTCTCATCTCGTAATATGAAACCATTACGTAGTACATAATATCACCGCCTTTGCTCAGCGACTTTTGGAAGGTGATGATAATAGGCGGATAGTCATATCCGTCAATATATGCGCCACAGGTACACATCTTTTCATCTCTCTCATCTTGGCGCACTTGGAAATTAGAATACTTACGCTTGAATTGCGAAATGATGCCTTCATAAGCCATCTCCGCTTCCTCTTTTCTCCAGGAATAGAAAGCGTTTTGCAGATTCACGGAAACCAAGCCTTTTCCTTGCATGAAATAGAAGGTAGCAAAATCGTAGGTAGATCCTCCGATTTTGGTCTTATAGTAGGTCAAAGTGTGCGCGTCGGAGTCAGTCAGCTTGTCACTCTTTGCCGCAATCACCCTTCTCACAGTAGCCATGTCGTCGCCGAACTTCACTCCGGCTACACCATACACTTTATTTTCCTCTTTGTAGTCCGGCAAATCATTAAGTGCTTCACTCAATTGCATAAGACCTTTCATCATCATGTTAAAATAAAGATCCCGGTCAACGTACATGCAAGTAACCTTGGCTTCGGACTTCATGGAGATAAGCATGGTATGTTCATCCATACGCGACCAAGTCTCCACTCCGTAATGGTCGGCACTATCCTTGAGCATCATAAATAACAGCGTGCTATCAGCCGTCTCTAATCTACCGTATTTCTTTTCAAGATTCGTCTGCAAAGTTCCCGATACTTCCGCTACTCTGTTTGCTCCGCAACTGTCCTGCGGGCAGAAGATAAACAAGGTATCACTCAAGAAGCTTGTGACTATTGTATGAAACTCAACTCCCTCATGTTTATACGTACCGCTGAAGATATATTGAGCGGTAGTTGCGTTAACGTCCTCCTGTGCTACGAGTTCAAAGCCCTGCGATTTCAAAATCGAAGAAACTTCACTCTTTGGGGTCTTGCCAATAGTCAAGCCCAAAAACGTCTGTGGAAGCACAATCTGCGCGAAAAGTGACGAAGCAAAGATTGCTGCTAAAGAGAAAATAAGAAATCGTTTCATCGTACATCAATTTAATATCATATGTGGAGTATAGCGGACTCGAACCGCTCACCTCGACACTGCCAGTGTCGCGCTCTAGCCAGATGAGCTAATACCCCGTCAGCCCCGAAGGACTTACTCTTTCAATTTCCATTTGCCATATCGTTTACCACCGTCACGCTCAATAATACCGGCTTTGGTGAGCTTTTCGATATGCTTTAATACCTGGCGATATGATATACCTAATTCCTCAGAAAGTATCTCTGCTGTAATATCCGAGAAAGCCCCAATACGCTCTACAATATATGCAGCAGTCTTTCTTAATTTGATGCCCTTATATGAACCTTTCGGCTGTTCTTTACGTGAACTTTCCGAGTTCTTATGTGAACCTTTTTCGCCCTTATGTGAACTTTCTACGTGAACATTTTCACTCCTATGTGAACTTTTTGAAGTATCGGAATAGTTCACATTATCCACTGTGGTGTAGAACATCTGATTGTCCGATTCAAAGACAGGTTGCTTTCCTTCGGAATAGGCCGGTAGCGCAGCAGTAAAGGATTGAATACGGAGCAAACCGCTGCCACGTTTCTCCATGAAATTCAGTTGGGCAAATACGTCTGCAATAATCGGATTGCGACGGTATGACGAGATCGTGCGGATGTCTCTTTCCTGAATCTTTGTTCCGTCATACATTCCACCGGGGGAAGATACAATAAGCCGGTCGTCGAAAATATCAATATGCACCTCACTACCCATCACAGTATAATCACGGTGTATCAAATGATTCACAATGACCTCAAAAATGGCACGTTCTGCATAGTCCGGACTATTTTGGCGATGAGTGGGCTGCGCCACCCAAGGCATAGCTGTGTTGGCTTTAACAAACGACACGGCCATGTCCAAGAGATAAAGCAAGTTGCCGTTATATTCCTTGTCGTTCAATGCGTTTGATTTCTCCAATCCATTCCAACGGGTGCAGAATACCCGGGATTGGTACACGGGGCAATCATCAGCAAATAACAAGCCAGCATTGGTAAGGTGATTGCTATCATCTACAAGCCCCCATGATTGCATGAGTTTGTCCTCAAATGCCTGATTGGTTTGCTTGCGATAGGTATTGGCAAGCATGATGAACGAGTGCTGACTTTTCTCAATGTTCGTTGAGAGACTATCCCATGTACGGTTGCTTCCTCTCAATACAAGCGATAACAACTGCTGCGATGAAGCAACGACAGACTCATTGCCATAACGAACAAAAGCAGTACGTGTTCCGTCTTGACAATAATAGTATGGAGTGAATAAGCCTTTCTTTACACGGAGTTCAAGGATAGGATTACCTTCTACATCATGTGGCACGAGTTCATATTCCGGAATAGGGTCAATACGATCATTGACGCATTCGGAAATAAAGTCAGCATCTGATTGCGCATCCTGCAAGCCAATTACTTGATGATCGTCTGTAATTCCAAAGAACAGACTACCACCTTCTGTATTGGCGAAAGCGGAAACAGATTTCAACCAACTCTTCACTTTCTTACGTTCAAGCATTTGCTTCAAATCGTAATAAGTACATTCTGCCAAGAATTTAAACTCCATATCTTTGTTGTCATAATTTTCATAAAAAAGTGCGGGCTGCCGCCGTTCACGACGAGGCCATGTTTTGGGAACCGCCTATCAAGGTACGACAAACAGCCCACACCAGAGGTGCGAGTAGTCTGCATCGCGTACCTTGGCCTTCAGGGTTCCCGTTCCGTCGTGACCGGTTAGCAAACTGCATCATAATTTCTATGTCAATGTTCTTTTGTAAGAATACACTCTCACAAAAAAGCGTGCAAAATTACGAAAAAAATTCCACATATGCAAGAAAAACAGCAACTTTTCGCGCTTTTAGACGCAATTTGTGCGGTAATTCCTACTTTTTTGAAGAAAAAGTAACCTCACACCCCCTTAATTCGTGTCAATCACCATGCTCATCTACCTTGGCTTCAAAGTATTGAAGCCGCCGCTTCAGCTGCTCGATGGTTTGACACTTGAGGCGATCGGATGCCTTCAATTTCCGAATCCGTTTCGCTAACCGGCGCTTGTGCCGGGCAAGGGTTTTCGGACTGAGGTAGGCCTTACTTTTCTTCGAGCCTGCCCGATTTTTTTTGTAACTTCATGCTTTTACGCACTCAGATTTGGTTTAGCGGTGCTTGGCCTGCGCGCACTATGCGAACAAAAACAAGCACCATCTGCCAAATCCGCTGCAAAGTTACAAAATGAGTGTCCAATTACTTTGGACTGATTTTGAAAAAATGCAAAAAAAATATCTTTTTTGCCCAAAATAGTCCATTTTGGTCCAAATTCCTATCCGAATCCGGAGTAATTGACACTCGAAATGACCTCTTGAGGGAATTTTTCGCACCCAATGTACAGGGTATCAAAGGCATCCGTGCCATCGGTACGGTGTTCGAGGAGGTCTTCCTCGGACTCGGCAAGCTTCTCGCCGGACTTGTTTTTGTGGAAGCCGTTGCGTCCGTTCAGGACTCCGGCAGACTGAATGGCGAGGATTAGATCATCGTTATTCTGACGGTTGAAGAACGGCATGAGACGTTGCTTGCCTTGGAAGGCTTGGTTGATGAGCAGATACTTCTCATCGTGGCGCATTGGGTTGCCCAAATAGACATCCTGGACTGTCCAGCCGTGACGCTCAAACTCATGGATGACCACCCACCTAAAATCCTGTGTATTAACGGCATAGTTGCTTCCGAGCGCAGTGGTATCGTAGTAGAAAACGACTGTTTTATTACGATGTTCTGCATAGTAGTTGCAGAAATCATCCACCAGTGCCGGGAGCTTTCTTTCAAACTTGACGTAGAAGGATTTGAGCACATTTAATCGGTTTCCGGAAGGTTGGCCGGCAACGATCCAGTTGATGTTTGCGTTGTAGTCCATACCGATACAAATGGGTGCGTCGGGGTTCACGTCACGGTCTGCCTGCGAGGTAAAAACGGTAGCAGGAACGTCGCCTGATAGTCCAACTACATTGGACTGCCAAAGGGTGTCCAAGTACTCAAAATTGGATGCGTCGTACTTATGAGACTCCCTCATTGAGGAATAGAAGCCATCCTTTGCAATGCCGATTTGCTTGCAAAGAATTGAGGTTTGGAAAGTAAGCGGAGTAAGATCACGCTTCATCTGCTTGATGTAGTTTTCGCCAAGGAGTTGCAAGTTCTCGATAGAGGAATACTCCTTGTAGTAAACGGCTACGGAGCGCATCTGATTGAGCTGCCTGTCAAGGTGGCGTATCTTCTTACGGAGATATTCAGGCGGCATCTTGCCTGCAGCAATAGCCTCCTTGACCTTTTGCTTCAATCGCCAAATCTCATAAACGGTGGCTTCAATCGTCCGGATAAGTTCCACGTCCATCTTCTGCTTGTAGTGCAAGAACCATGAGCCTTTCTTGGACTGCGGCATATCCGACAGTATCATTATGGAGTGATTGAAGGAGTGCTTGCCAAAGTAGGACTTGATACCGCCATTGGCCGGAAGTGTTTCCTCTTTCAACTTTTCATAGTCAATGAACTTGGCCTCGTCGATTAGAAGCCAAGAGAGCGTAAGCGAGTTGGAAGAACCAGGGCGGTCCTGCGAAATAATGATAGCACGAGAGCCGTTATAAAATGATATAACGTGCTCGAAATCTGTAGGCTCAATGATGGCCGTGCCAAAGGACTTGGGCGGCTTCTTGCCTACGACATAGTGGATGTTAGGCAGCAAGCCCCATCGACGCCAAGCGGCGAGAAGGCCCGGAATGGTGTTGGTCAGACCATGCTTGAACGTGGGTACGACGATACCGCCAGTGCTTCCCGGCATGCGTTGCATGTTGCGTAGCACGAAGGGAGAGGCGATAGAATCCGTTTTGCCGGTACGCCGCCCGGCAACGATGACAGTTGTGTTCGCGCCGATGAGCTGCGTCAGCCGCTGCGGGGTATTGAAATATACGCGCTTACTCGTCATGTGCTACCTCCTCTTTCTTGGGCGTCCATAACTCTTCCTCCAAGTCCGGCTCCTCGTAGTCGATATCCTCGATGTCAATCGTCTCTGCGCCATAGTGCTTGATCATCTGGTCTATCTTCTGCTGAAGGTTCGGAATAGGCTTGATACCGAGCACGGTGGGGTCATCCGTGGCGGTGAAAGGCTGCACGACAATCATCTCGTAAGGAACTGCCTGCTCGTCCTCCAAATCTACACGATTGAACTTGGCATAAGAAGCGGCAGCCTTCTCCATCGTCTTTGTGTCCTTACGTGCCTTTGCCATCTGATAGGTCTCCAGTATCATCTCATTGAAGCGATAGCGATGAAAGTCACGCGAAGCCTGCGAGAGCGTAGGTAACAAAGATTTAATAACCGAAAGGTCGGCATACGCCTGCGTAACTCCCAAATTGAAGCGGGAGCGCACCTCGGAGATAAAGACACGGTCTTTAGCGTCGGGGTTCGCTAAAAACCACGTATATTCCTCCCGAAGTCGGAGCAGCCGTTGTACGGTCTCTTCCGGGTATATTTCATATAAGGCAGTCTCTTCCGTGAAGAGGTCACGCTTACAAATTTCTATGGTTTGCGGTCTTGCCATTACTCATCGTCCTCCATGTCTAAAAGGTTCTCACGAGCCGTCTGCAGTGCCAGCGGCGAGCCCACCTTGGCAAGGGTCATTTCTTGCTGGTGGAGCTGTACTTTACTTAATGCTTTCCCATGGCGGTACGCCGTAAATGCCGGATTGGACTCGTCTTGGATGTCCTGCTTAAACTCCTCAATTCGGACACCGAGAATGACGGCTATGTCCGTAGGACGGAGGTAGATAGAGGCAAATTGGTCAATTTGCTGTAGTTGTTCTTCGGTGTAGGTCATGCTAAATAATGTTGAATGTTTAAGGTTGAACGGTATCCGCCGGTGCTTCCGACGCTTCGTCGGCAGGAAGCTCCGGCTGTGCTGCTTCCGACAGCCATTCGGACTGATTAAATCGAAGATCGGTATAGATATCGACAGCGATTTGGAACGAAGCGCAGGCGCAACCGGACGCAAAGTATTCGGGTATCTCGGAGAAGCGGATGCGCGGATCGAGATACAGGGAGCGTTCCTGAAGCTTGGTAGATTCCAAGATCAGAACCGACATATATTGCCGGAACAGTTCGCGCATGGTATCGAAGCAATCAAGACGGGCTGCCATGTTTCCCAGTTGGTGACGCATGGCGAAAAAGACCGTCTTGACTCTTCGAGTGCGCGGAGAGTTGTTCAGCTCGGTGTAACCCTCGGCGGTGTCAGAGACACAGACGAAGGCAGTGGTGGTCTGCATAGCAGCGAGGGCATCCTCGAAGCCTTGCAGACCGCTCACTTTACAAAAGCGAAACTTCTTGTTCCGGGCAAGGATATTGGTGGCGGTGAGACGCTCGAAAAAGGAGGTTGCGTCCCAGTTCGATACAGTTGTCATAGCAGTTAGGGTTTAGCGGATTCTTTCTTGAGTTCCTCGTATTCGAGCGCTTGCGCATCCAACTCGACGAGCGCGCGGTGTACATCCATGCGAAGGACCTGTGCTTCCTTCGTGATGTCGCCTTTTGTGAGCGCGCGAATCTGGTTGTTCATGGATTGCTGCAGGCGCTCTTGCATGGATTCGGACTGCGCATTGACATCGCTGCTGACGAAGAAATGATGGTAACGGCGCGCTAACATCTGCTTGGCGGACGCATACCAATAGAAGATAGAGACGGCTTCTTCAGCGGATAGTTTGACCGGCTCTTTGGATTGGTATAAGTAGGCTGCCATTTCGGAAAGGAGATCCGCGTTCTTCGTGACGAGATAACCTTGATAGAGGTTTTCGAGAATAAGGAAGGCTTCAAAAGTCAGGCCGGAGAGGTCAGCCTCTACCGCTTGAAGCTTTCCGAGCGAAGGAATGCGGACGGGAACGAGTGGCAGCTGGTCGAGCCAAGACAGATGTTGGATAGCGGCAGCTATCTGTTCGGTGGTTAAGAAGCACGGTCGGCCCTCGAAGTGACAGAAAATGCCGTCATCGGCTTTTTCCACTAGGGTAAGCGGTGCCCACCGAATAAGCGCGTAGGTCTTTATCTCGGCAGCAGAATAGTTCTGCGTGAGCAGGAAGAAGATGTAGCGCAGTTGCGAGAGCGTTAACTCCTGCCAGCAGGTAGGTAATGTAATGTTTACATTCATAGTTTAGCGTTTAGAGTTTAGGGTTGAACGATTACCACCAGTAGCCTCCGGAATCCTTGTGGTTCTCGAAGGATGGTCTGCAGAATAGCATAGCGGTGTAGGAATCCTGCCATTCCGGGAACGTTGCAGGACGTGTACGGATGCGCTGGACGGTGGAAAACATCCGCTTGTAATCAAGCGTTTTTCCGGCAAGCATTTCGAGGGTTGTTTGGCGCACGGCATCAATGATGGTGCGCTCCTCGGCGGTTACCTGCTGCAACAGCATGTTGCGTCGTAACCGTGCCATCAACTCCTCGGAAATGAAGTTTTCCGCCAGTTCCTGCTCGATAGTGATAGCACGTAAGCGGAGCGATTTATAGTGCGTCCATTTGTCTGCACTGTGACCAGCCAGCGTTGCCAGTTCGAGGTTCGGCCAGAGCGTAGCACCGAAGTACGCAGCCTGAACGGAGGACTGCCAAGAAGTAGTGACGGCAAGCTTGAGCAGAAGGTCAGACGCCAGATCGTCGCGGTTTGAGAGAAGCGACTCAATGAGCCGGTTTACTCGATCCGCGCTTGCCGGAACGATGTTTTGGTTGGAAACGATGCCGAAGCCGTTCGGTGTGAGAATAAGATCGAGCGATGGGATGGCTCGACGGAGCGCATCAAGTGCGGTGATATGGCAGCAGAGGGCGCGGAGCGCGTCGGTTTCCGGAGCTGCCTCCATACCGCACATGAAATCTTCGCCCAGGAAATTGCGCGTAAGCCATGTTTCCGCTTTGCGAAGATACGGCTCGATTTTCTCATACAAGGAGGACTCTCCTTCGACTGTGGAAAGAGCATTGGGAAGGTAGTTCCGCAGTTGCTCATCGGTTGAAATTAACATAGTTGGTTTAGGTTATAGGTTATTGTTTAGTGGTTTCGGGTTTGTCAGTAGTGACTTCTTTGGCATCCTTGTGCTCATCCAAGGTAGTGAGTTGGATGAAGGGGCACGTAGGAAATGCCTTATCCCAGTGGTTGAAGCGGATGAGGAGCTGATGAGGATAGAAAAGCAGATCATGGTAGGGCTTCTGCAGGGCCTGCGCGATGGTGTACAGTTCGCGCTTATCCGAGCCGGAGTTGTTCGACTGGCTCTTGCCGGGAACTGAACCAACGAGGTTGGAGTGTACGCGCATGGTAAAGCAGATGACGTTGATTGCTTCCTGAATGTCCGTTTCCCAATCGCCGCCTTCCTTTGCGTCGTCGATGCGTTTGATGAGGACATCATGGTTTTCTTCGCCGTTCGGGTTGACCCCGAAGGAAGAGAACCAGGCTTTACCGGCATTCTCGGCGCCGGTAAGGAAGTCGATTATGCGCTGCTTTTCCTCTTTGACGCGCTCCATCCGCTTCACATTGTCGGTGATGCCTTCTGCGCGGAAGATACGTTCCCAATAGCGTTCGTTGACCTCTATCTGGTACTTGATAGGGGCCGCGTGCTGAAGCTTGGCTTTCTTGGCGGTGGTGATGAGTTGCTTGATATCATACCAGCGCGATTGGAAGATAGCGGCGTAGTACGGTATAGGATAATAGGTGTTGCGCGCGGTGGGTATGCGCGTGACGATGGCAAACTTGCGCTTCTTGGTGCCGTTCTTGAGGCGGGTTTGCAGATCCGTCCACGGATTATAGAGATTGAGGAGCGGAATATGCTCTACATCGGACGGATTGACGAAATGCTCCCAGTTAGCAAAGAGTATTTCTTTGCTTGTGCCATCGGCAGTAGCGGGAGTGAAACGGCAGTTGCAGGCTTCCTTGCGGAGCATGGTGGTGATGCGTGTGCCATCCTTGGAAAGAATGATGAGCGTGACACAGAAGCCGAAGTGCTTGAAATCGAGGCAAGCGCCGAGGAAATAATCCGCCATGTTGTTCTCAAAGAAGAAATCGGTGATTTGCTTCTTGACATCGGCGGTACACTCGCAGGTATCGTACTGGAGACCTTGACCGTAGCACACTTCGGCGTTCCACTGTTGGCAGGTGGTCAGGGTCTCGTCGGCTTCAATCTTCTTGAGGACGTTGTAGGGCATGAGGTTGTCCGCTCCCCATGGGATGTACTGGGTATGGTCATCCAACTGAAGAGGCGAAATCTCGCCATCCTCTTTGAAGAGTGTGGTGGTGTCGGTAACGAAGACCGCGCGGGCTTTGAGTTGTGGTATATCTACCACGGATGTAAAACCAAAATCCATAGGTATTAAATTTTGGTGCAAAGGTACGATAACGCGCGCATACATGAAAAGACACACCATTTTTGACCCCTAAAATTCAAAAATGGCGTTTGGCGCGGGTTTGAACTCCTTTATGTGTACGCGCGCGAAGTGACCCAATTTTGATGCCCAAAAAATCAAAAACGGCGTTTGGCGCGGGTTTGAACGCCTTTATGTGTACGCGCGCGAGACGTCACGCGCAGACAATCATTATTAACAAAAAAATAATAGCTATTATGGAAGTAAACATCAGTAATCTTCACCACTTTTCAGCCTTCTACGGCAATTTCGCAATCTACACTACCACCGACAAGAAAGATGGACTTATTGACCGCCAAGGACAAATTGTCTATCGTGCCGGCGAGTTCGACATCGCTACTCATGTTGAAGGAACGACGTTCTTGTTCCAAAATGTAGATGGCTCTGGTAAGGAAATGCTGTTTGACGCGGCATCCGGAGAAAAGCAGTACCGCGAGCAGCCACAGGTAGAGCGCAAGCCGATGGAGAAAGAGTATCTTGTTGCCCCTAACAGAATCGCCTTCCAGAAAAATGATTTGTTCGGGATCAAGGACGAACAGGGTAATATCATTGTGAAACCGCAATACAGCCAAGTGTCTAGTCTTGGCGAGAACATTGGACTTGTCCGTGTCAAGGACAAAAACAATAAGTGCGGTATCATCTACGCAAAAGATGGAAGGCAATTCATCCTCTGCAAGTACAAGTACATAATCCACAAGCGTCAAACCGACACGTACAAAGTAGTGACGCTCAAAGGCAAGTGCGGACTACTTGACTACGCTGCAAAGCCAATCATCCCGGCACGTTACGATGCTTTAGACGTAACGGACAATGTGAATGAGATAGCCGTAAAGCGCGGTGGATCATGCTTCTTCATCGATAGTGCTCAACAGAAACTAGATTTCATTGAGGCTTAGGAGTATGTGGATTTCAAAACTATATAATCCCTCAAACAATGAATAGAGAGAATCGATATGAGCTTTTAGGCGCGCCCACATCTGAAGGGTATGTGCTTGCCAAAGACCACTTCCTTGACCTTATAGTAATCATGCAGGAAAGAACCGTTCTGCATGTTACAAGGCTCACGGACTTGTGGGTAGAATACCCTCAAGGCACGCATTTCTATGGGTTGAAGTGGTTATGCCCGGACAGGCTACTATTCTTTAGTGATGGCTGTTGGGGCGCAATGAACACGGAAGGAATAGTCACTATTCCGGCAGCATTTGAGTTTATTATCCCATATCTCAATACGGGGTATTTCATTGTGAAAGATAAACTCGGGAAATGCGGCTGCGTAGATAAGGATTTCAAAATGCTTTATCCGTGTGAATACGAATACAAGGAATTGAGGAAAAAGTTATCGAAAGACTTTTACCTATTCAAAATGTAAAAAATAAGCGAGGGTCTTTGCCCTCGCTATTATTTTTGCACCTTCAGCACTCCGTCCAAATAGGTAAACACAGCAAGGAAGTTGGTGTGTGTCCTATTTGTGAACTTGTTCTTGTTAAAGTGACGGCTATCATACCAATCACGAATGACTGGAGATAACTCAGCCTCGTCCTTTAGTGCGTACCTCCGTTTAAGATTGGTATTGACAGTCCTCGCGTTGATCTGTGTTAGCAGGATGAGTTTGGCATCGCCTTTCAGACGCTCTATCTCGCTACGTTCCGCCGAATACATCGTTTGGAACATAACAATAATATCCGGCTTCAATACTTCCAAATCCTTCTCAATATAAGGCATACAACAGTCCAATTTTGATTTACTCTGTGCATAGTCTATATTGCGCTCTGAACCCTTTACCGGCTTGATGGAAAACTTCCCAAAGTTTGCAAATGAAATAGTTTCCACAAACTCCTTTGGGGTTACCGGCATATCTATGCCCAACTGCTCGCAGATATAACGCAGTACTATGAGCAAACTTCCGTCAGTTACAGGCGCAATATGCACCCACGGATAAAAGTCCCTCTCGACGTGATCCTTATACCACCTATGGCGGTTGATGGCTAAACCGTCATCGTCAAGATGCCCATTGTACCCCGCAAGATTTTCCGCACTTGCATATAGAAGGATCTTCTTTCCTTGTGCGAAATAATCTTTGCCAATAAAAGGAATAGTCGGGCTAACAATCTCTGCCGGATTGGAAATCTTAGTCTGCGCCCAAGACAACAAACCAGCTGCCGACTGTTCGGCAAAAATGCCGCGATATGACTCTTTGAGTTGGTCAACTAAATCCTTGTACTCCATAGCCTTACTGCTTATGTGATTTCTCATAAAACCTATGGTAATTATCCATAAGGTGCCGGATATTGTCTTTGCCTACAGGGTTTGAGGATTGGATATTGTAGGCAGGGATATCCAAGTCGTGCTTCATGCAATAGTCCACGACAAACTTTGCACAGTCGTAGCCGGTACGTTCGTCGTAGCTATCTTCGGCCAAGTCATGATCGAAGCAGATAGCATCCGGCAAGCCGTGCTGATTAATATAGTCGAAAAACTCGTCCACATACTGAATCCAAACTACATCTACGTCTCGACCAATAGGAGAAAATACCAGCCAGTCAACCCGTGTATCATGCGGGTCGCGGCAGTCATCTAACCAAAGTAATGTCTTTTTCATACGTTCTAACTTTTGAGTTCAACGTATATAGGTATTTACACCCTCGCGAAACGCCGTTTTGCTCTTTTAAGAAAAACCTCCCAAGACAATCAAGGGAGGTTTAAGTCTATGATTATTTGTAAATTACGTAAAAATACGTGGTGTCTGTAGTAAATCCATCCGCCGATATTCCATAGCGAATAGAATCACCCTTCCATGTATATGTGCACGCATCCTCGCTAGTCATAAAAACTTGACCACCTGCATTATAAAATACATAATTATATCTATAGCTATTCTGCTGCTCCCTATGTGTAGCACCTTCTTTGTAAGAGTACTCTCGCCGAGTCATAGACCCAGAACCATCTCTACTTATGTACCAACCAGAATATTTTATTTCTAGACCATTTGCATTCATAAGAGAAGTGTCTGTGTCATATGTCCCCGATGCATTATCATAATTATTCCCTACACCATAGCAATAATTTCCTGAATAACTATAGTTCATTTCCCTATAAAGAACGCCATTTGTGTATGCCTTATAATTTTTTAATTTATTACCGTCATACGCATAACTATTTACAGTCCAACTTTCACTATTATCAAAAACAGTGCGCGCCGAAATCCTAGTATACTGGAGGTGACTATTGTCTGCATATTCTGTTGTATCATAAATTGTTCCATATATAGTTCCACCACTATACATCTTTGCTAAACCAATATTTTTATTTCCCTCCCACTTAAAATCTTCTTCTCGCACTAATTCTTCTGATTTACCATAAGAAACTTGTCTTACCAAGTTGTAATTTGCATCATACTGGTTTACAGTACGACTTCTTTGTGCTCCGGTCTGGTCGTGCTCCTTTATATTTCTGATTGTTTCCCTAACTAATAATCCTAATTTTTTTTGTGTTCCGGGATTATCTCCACCACCAGGATTATCTCCTCCGCCAGGATTAACAGGAGTGTTTTTCTCGGTGCATGCCATTATGCACATCAAAGCAAAGAATAGATAAAAAAACTTTTTCATAATCAAAACAATTTTGCGCTGCAAAATTACTCAAAAAAATTGACATACACAAGTTTTTGAGCGAGAAACGTTTGAAAAAGTTAATTTTGAAACGAAAATGAAAGTCAGAATGAAAAAAGCAATTCGAAATGAAATGCAAAATAAAAAAATCCTCCCCGGATTTTAGTCCGAGGATGGGGGCAGCGGGGTCTCGCTGTAGGTTTGCCGAAGCCTTCACCTACAAAATAGCAAAAAGTGTGCCGCTGTGCTATAGGAACACCTCCAAACCGTTGATGCGGGAGATGCAGACATCGCGGACGGTGCGGATTTCGTTGGAGCGGAGAAACTTGATGGTTCGCGTGCCCTTATAGAAATCGTACTTTAAGGAGATGACATTAGGGTACGAGACAAGTGAGCCGTCGGATTTGAAAACGACGAGATCCACGGGATCGGGTCGTAGCATCATCTGCTGGGCGGTACTGATGTGGATTGCTTGCATTATTCAGCGATTTTTTGAGCGAATAACTCGCTTAATGGAACGGAATGGTTGTGCATGATATCGGTAAGGGAAGCATGGAAGGTAGCGAAGACGTGTTCATCGGTGGTGACGATGGCGGACTCGTTACGATTACCACGGGTTAGGTTCTGCGAAGTGATGATAGAGACCGTCTGCCCGGCAGCGGACTTTATCAGGATCACCTTGGAATGGTTATCGGCAAGATAGGTGTGCTCGATGACGCGCGTGAGGAACGGCCAGAGGCGGAGCGTCTTCTGTGTAGCCTTGAAATCAAGGACGAGGTGGATAGCATCCACCTTCCCTGATTTCTCGATGAAGAACAAGCGCCGGAGGAACTCCTCGGAGATGGAGAAGGAGGTCTGCCAAATGGTAGCCCTTCCGACCTGTTCGAGCACCCATTCAACGACATCGGCCACCTGCAAGGTGTTCGTCAGATAACACTGTAGCGGACACGATGCAAGCGGCTTTAGATAGTCATCTATGGACGCGTTCCTTTTCACGCTTTAGCGGTGGCTTTAGCGGTGGTTTTCTTGGCAGCGCCTTTCGTGGTAGCCGTCTTTGCGGCTTTCTTCGGCTTCGCTTCCTTCACCGGCGTAGCGTCTGCCAGTTGAGCGGGCGTTGGCTCTTCCGGCGTATTGTCTGCCGGTGCTTCCTCAACAGGCTCTGCAGCCGGTTCTTTCTTCGGCTGCTCCGGGAGCGGTTCGCCCACCTTGTAGTGGTCGTATTGCTCCCAGTTAGCATGGTACTGCTTATCGAGGGCGATAAGCTCTTTGAGGAAGGGGTAACGCTCGCTATCGGGGCAAGTGCTGTGCTCGACAGAGAGCAACTGCAACTGCGTATGCAGGCGGCGCATCTGCTGCATAATGGACATGTTCTGCGCGTAGAGGGCTTGAATGTCCAGCGGGAGCGCGTCGTGATCCGCGCGTTTGCCCTTCTTGAACTCCTCATGTTCATCGGCCAGGTTATGCTCCTTGGCGATGGTCTGGACCTGCTTGCCCATCTCCAAAACCTGCTCATGCGTGAGTTGCTGGAGATAGAAGTTATACTTCTTCTGCAGCTCATACTCAATGCGCGAAGCATAGTGGTTCGGGCGGCGCATGAAGTTCTGATACATGATGCGGTTGTTAGTGAGTTGCAGCACGAGCAAAGCACCTGCAGCCAAATCTCTTTCTTCGGGTGCGGCTTCCAAATAAGCCTTCACCTTCTCAATAATTTCCTCTTTTAACATAGTTATAAGTTGTTGTTTATGCCCACGACAAAGAACATGTTCTTGCCGAGGGGTTCGAGTAAACGATACATTGCGTTGAGCGTTGAGCCGGTGGTAACAAAATCATCAAAGATGATAAGGTTCGGCTCTGGCGGCAGAAATCCAAGATCGAAATCGACCGCTACTCGCTGCCGCGAGTGTGCAAGGGCAACATCCTCGTAGTACGGAATTTGCAGTCTCGCTCCGATTTCGAAGGCTATACGGCAAGCAAAATTCTGTGTCAAGTGTCTGCGTTTGGGCGACGGCACAATCGCCCAATGACCTTGTGAGAGGTAGTTGCCCAGCACTTTCTTAATGACCGGCGTCAGATGATCGGCAAAGTATTTGACCATTGAATCATCCGCCTTGATGTCGGTCAGTTTTCGGCCCTTGATGGATTTCTTCCATATCGAGAGCACCGGTATGGACGCGTGCGGACTCATTGTCATGCGTTCGACAGAGAGATCGCACCGTGCTTCGCCCACGTCCGGCTTATGCCAACCGGCGCGTTGTTTCTCGGCGAAGATGTCCTTTACCGGCACAGCAGCATTGCCCGGGCTTGATTGCTCGGACAATGCTTTGACTTCATCTAATGAGAATAGGCTCATACTTGATACGTTATGCGCGATATGGTGCCGCCACCGCCATTATCTACCCAAATGTAATAATTCTGCCCTGCATGCAGGTTAGCCGAGATGGAAACCTCTGCGGAGGCTGCATCGCCTGTTGCCAAATCATGCAACTCGCTATCGGCGATATGTCCTCGGCGTTCGTTAGAATTATTCGAATGGAAGGTAACAGTGAGGAGTGCATCCCATTCAGGCGTGAAGATGATACATCTGCGTACTCCGGCTGTACCTGCTCCGTTGAAGTGTGCGCCACCGGTATAGAGGTAATCTTTTCCATCGGTTGCTTTCGCACCGAGGATGGTCAAACCGTTATAATCGATGGCTGGCACCTCGTCAGGATCCTGGAGTGAGACTTGCTCCGCGAAGGGAGCAAAGTCCCAAACAAGGTTAAGGACGTCAGTCGGGATCGTCGTTACCAGCGTCAATCGTGCCGTCCTCGGTTTCGATTGTACCTTCATAGAAGGGTGCCGGCACGACGTCGGTTGCTTCGGCGTTGATAGTGGTGGAGGTGGTACCGGTTGCACCTTGACCCAAATCTTGGGCGACGGTGGTTTTGGTGTTCCACATATCAGAGCCGATGACACGGTACTTGCCTTTCATGTCCTCAATAATGAAGACGTTGTCGTTGTTGTTGAGGTATGCGGAAGCCGCAGAAGCCTCTTCGCCAACGGCGGGATGAACGGCTGTGAGCTTGTTGAGCTGGGTCTGGGACGGTACTTCACCTTGTGCCTCGGAGGTTACCTGCGACTTATCCGGAAGGATATCGATGTACTTCCAAGTAGCGTCAGCTACGAGGACGAACGAACCTTGATAGACAGCAGCGGTGGGGCGACCTTGCGCATCCTTGGGAAGCGTAGGCCACTTGGCGATAAGCGACTTGGCGATGTAGTACAGACGGCGCTTGATGCCGGGAAGCTCCGGCGTGCCCTGACACCAAGACAGGGACTTTTGCAATGCTGAACAGTTGTTAGTAGGCATATCTGTAAGATTTAATGTTAAACGTGTTAGGGATTGGAACGGGACGCAGTGTCCGCAGGACGGTTACCCCTGCAAAGCCCGCCGCACTTTGCCCCGGAGTGCCTTGCGGCACAGCGGGACTATGTGCGAACACCCCCCAGAACTTAGTCTGCCAATTCTACGACTTTGAGACGGCGCTTGTCAATCGACTCGAACTGTACACCAAAGAACATGGTGGCGATGTAGGAGAGGATAAACGGCTCGTACTCTTTGACGAGAACGTCCTCGGCATCGGACATCTGGTCGTAGCCGACGAGCATGTTGGCCTTGGGACAGATGTGGATGAACTTGGAGTCAGCCTTGTTATACATGGGGATGATGTGCAGGCGGTTGTTCGATCCCTCGACGGTGAGCTGGTCGTACTTATCGTTGTAGATAAGTCCGGCGTGCGAAGCCTGATAGGAATCGTTGTACTTGTCTGCGAAATCCTGCGAGCAGAACATGTACAAATCTTGAGCGCGCAAGCGCGGATCAAGGGAGTACAGGATCTCCTTGGCGATGTCGCAAGCGTTATCGCTTGTGATAGCCTGCGTGAGCTTGAGGTAGTTGCCCTCACCGGCAGCAATCTTGCCTGCGGTGATCTCTTTCTGCGTGATGGTGTCGAAGCCATCGAACAGATCGAGCGAGGTATCACCTTGCGGGTTGCGCACACCTTTCCAGATAGCATCGTTCAGGTGCTCGGAGAGGGAGATAGCAATCATACGCAGCACGTGGAGTGCGGTAGGCGCTTTCATCTGCCCGTCACCTTTGGATGCAGCCATCTGACCGAGAACGGTAGAGATAGCCGAGTTCGGCTCAAACTTGGCAACGACCGAACCCATGAAGGTTTCGAGCGTACGGAAGTTGAGGTTGAGGTTGAAATCGGTAGAGCGCGACGGCTTATACGGACCGAACTGCGCCGTGCCGTTCATGGCTGCTACGGACTCCTTGTAACGGATACCCGGGCGGGCAGTCATGAATTTAAGCGTGTCCTTAATACCAATGATGGGCAACATCAACAGTTCCGGACGGTACTTGTGAGCGGCTTCCTGATAGGCAGCCAAATCAAATTGAAGTTTTCCTGGCATAGTTAGAATGGTTTAGGATTAATGACTTAGGTTAGACCAAATCGTAGAGTTTCTGCGCAGCGTTGAGACGAGCACAGAAATCATCCATCGGCGTTGACTCCTGCACCTTGCCGTCGTTAACCGGATGGGTGGTAGAATCGCCCGGCTGTTTGTTCAGCTCCTCGATTTGGGCTTTGAGGGTTTGGATCTCCTGATCCTTGGCTTGGATGGCCTCGTTGTGCGATGCCGTGAGCTGGGATTCTTTGTCAGCAGCTGCTTTGAGCGCTGCTTCGATTTGTCCCAATTGCTCCTCATTCATCTCGAACTTGCCATCTTTGAGTTCGGCAGCTGCCTCTGCCATCAGCAGAACGGCAGCCAATAATGGGAATTTCTTCATGGTTATAACTGGTTTGGGTTGGTTAGCATCGGCTTTGGCTTCCGGCTCTTTGCGCTTTCCGGATTTGAAGAAATCCGTTAACGCGGCAAGCAACTTCTGGAACTGCGAACTGGCTTGCACCGGCACATTGGGAATGGGCATACCGACAGCGGCCATTGCAGACGCAACAGCATCGGTAAGGACGGGCGCTTCATCCTCATCATCGTTGGTGACGGCATCCACGAAGCCCCATTGTTTGGCTTCCTCGGCATTGAGCCAGCCGCCGACCTTCATCAGATCGAGCAGTTCCTCTTTCTTCTTGCCGCAACGGTTGGCATAGAGGGAAGCGACATTGACATCAATCTTCTCCAAATCCGTTTTGAGCTGAGACAGATCCTTGATTTGCTCGGCGAGTTGATCCGCATTGAGCGACGCCCACTGGAAGAACTCCGCAGAACATTTGTGAACGAGGTACATGGCGCTTGCGTCCATGGTAATCTCTTTGGCTCCCATGGAAGCGATAGTGGCCGCAGACGCATTCATCCCGACGAAGTGGACATGCACATCGCCGTGATTACGGAAAGCGGAAGCGATAGTTAAAGCGGTAGCGACAGAGCCACCGAGAGAATCAATGAGAACGTCCACCCGTTTACCTTTGTTGGCATCGAGGACGTTCTGCACGTGGCGGCTGTCGAAGTCATAACCTCCGACAAAGCCGCGCAGGTGGAGATGGTAGTTTTTCATAGCACGGTTTAGGTTTGTGCTGCAAAAGTACTACCATTCGCGCATATGCGAAAAGACCTATATAATCATGCGCATGAGCAGGGAATCATGGCTCTGGGGCCTTTATGCGAGATTGTATAGACAGTGGTGGAGGACTCTCCATCCGGCATACCCATGCCCTGATTGGATTCAATGAAGGGCCAGGGTTGCTCTCGTTGCCCGATGAGATAACTGCGGTTATTGACATCGGTGACGATGAACGCCAAGGGAATATGCTCCGGAAGAGATAGCAGGGATTCAAACGTAAGCTCGACGGACTCGTTAGAGGCACCGTGCTCATTATTGCGCGTACAGGCGCAAGTGGATTCCCCGGTGAAGGGGATTTCCGTTTGCTGCTGCGTGATCCAAACGGGAGCACCCGAAAGAGCGTGCGCCTGAAGATCAGAAGCCAGCTCTTTGGCGTTGATATAGGACAGGCGTTTTATGCCCGGAAGTGAAAAATAATTTGCCATGGAGTAAATCGGAATAAGGTGGAACACATCGGAATAAATAGGAAACAATATCAAAAAAGTTCCCGATATTTATAGCGAATTATTAACTTTTTTTGGATTTGACAGTTTTCCGGTAGGCATCACGCCTGCGCTGATAGATTTTGAGCAAGGTGCGGAAGTTCGTGTCATCGTCCTCGATACAATGATCTTCCATCCACGCCTGGACGAGGAGGTCGATCCTCGTTTTGGGAGTGATACGCCTTGCCTCATGGATATCATCAAACAGTTCCACCTGAAAACGGTTCCGGATGGTATCGGCCAGATGCTCCAATCCGATACGGGGCACAAAGTTGTAGTATTCCACCGGCTTGTAGGGGAAGGATGGAATGACGATAGCAATCGTAGCGCCATCCGGAACGGGAGCGGGCTTGTCAGACGGTTGCTTCTGAAGATGTGCCTGGATCACTCCGGACTCCTGCGAGTTGCGCACGGGTACGACGGGCGTCGGGAAGCGGTAAATTTCACGCGGGCAAGTCTTATTGTCCCGGTTGTGTACTTGGTTGCACTCATGGGCATACCATTGCGCCAGATACGGCGGCAAGCATAGATAAATAAGGTACTGGTTCATACATAGTTAAAGTTTAGGTCCAAAAACGGCTGCAAAGGTACAAAAAAAATCCGAATTGCGCAAGAATAATTACATAAATTTGCGTAAAAGAGGGCAAAATTTCAGTAATTATAATTACTTTCTGCGAATATGGGAGTAAAAAACAGCCGCCGACTCTCCCGAGCAGGCGGTCTGGAAATAGATTATGACAAACAAGAAAACAAAATTATCCCGCGTCCTTTTGACGAAGACAGTGCAAAAGTACTACATATTCCGGAGTCAGGAAAAGACCTGCAGCAGGATCCGCAGGTCTTAGTCCATGAGAAAAGCGGGTTGCCCCGCCTTGCTCAATTCCGAAAGATATGCCCATCGACCTCTGTGTAATCGCCTGCCGTATCGAGGTTGCGCCATACTGCGGTGTAATCTATGCAGCATTGCAGCCACTGCGGGAGGTTCTTGAAATAGCCGCATTCCTCGCAAAGGTACTCGGCGAAATCTTCGGCGCTATCGTACCTGCCCTCGTAGCGTTCCTCGAAATCTTCGAGCGTGCCATCATCCCAATAGGTAAGGTACGCTTCGTATGCTTCGCGCTTTTCCTCACTCAGCTCGGCATAAGCTTTGATTTTATCGAACGTGCTTTCGCCCATGCAGCCCTCGCAGTACCACTGCTCGGGGTAGTGCTCGTAATCTTGGAACATGAGTTCCGGCTCTGACTCGTTGGCGTGCAAGCGGTAGCAAAACTCCATAAAATCGTGGTAGTTCTCAAAGGTGGACAAATCAATCCACATGCCGTAGAGACTGCCGTTGTTGTACTTGGCATAGGTGCCACAATAGACTGCCGGGTTGCTGTTCTCGTAGTGTGCAGCGTGCTCGCGGATTTCGTTCTTCGTTAATGGTTCTCTGTAGTTCATAACTCTAAAAATTTTGATTGTTTATAAATGTTAGTTAATTAGTGCCAAACTTGGCTCGTGTACTGAAAATCTTCGTATTCCTCGTAAATATCTCCGAAATCGCTTTCTTCATTTGCGGTAATGCTGGAGCGGTGAGCAACCTTTACAAAACTTTGATTGTTGTTTGAGCGGCTTTCGAAATCGATACCAAATGAAATAGTTAGCTGTGCCATGATTGTATGTGTTTTAGAATTTAACATTTGCGTATAAAGCAGTTAGCGTTTGATATAACCTTTACGGTGCTTTACAAGTGTTCCGTGGGAGTGTTTGCAAGGTTTTCGTAACAAAATACTACCATCGGTGCAAGAACTGACCATAGGGAGGTCTTGCGCCGGAATAATGTGTGGAGATTTTTTTAGTGACAATCGGAGCGGCGAAACGTGCTCCGACCTTTCAAATCAACGTAGCGGTAACTAACTTTGCACCGGAAAGGCTTGTATCAGATAAACGCGGATCTGCTGCGGACAAATGTATTCGTATAGAAACATATACTTGGCATAGCAGACAGTTTCGGTATCGAGGGCGAAAAACCAAGCCCTCAAATGACAAGCAATAAGAAAAAGAAAAAAATGGGGAGGGAGAAGGCTGCCATCACGGGAGGGTGGTAGCAATGCCCGCATTGATGTGTAGTAGTTGTGCCGGTAGCAGGCAGGCGGGAAAATAGCGAGTCAGAACTGAACACTTGGAGGTCTGCCGCCATTTTCGCGCCGGTATTAGCATAAATGTTTATCATCTATGCCAATACGCCTTCTACAGGCGCAGCGCCTGCATAACGGGCGTGCCGGAAAGGAGCGGAGAAGGAACAGCCGGGCGGCGGCGAAGCATGTTGAGGATAGCAGAACTGAACACTTGGAGGTCTGCCCGAAAACACGCTGACCCAGAGCCCAGCCGTGGAGGTGTAGCGACTGTGCGTGGGAGAGTGATAGCAGCCTGTGCTGCAGCAGGCTTGAGAGGAGAGCGCTCGTATTGCAAGAGGCGTACAGTTGCGCCGGTACTGGGTAGGTTAAGAATTGCGGTCAGAACTGAACACTTGGAAGTCTGCCGCCATTCTCAACCGGTTTCGTGCCTGGTGTTCAGGCAAAGAAAACCCAACTACTGGGGCAAATGCCTGCATAATGGACGCGGTAGAGGGAGAGAAGGATGGAACAGCAAAGTGGAGGGAGTGACCAAGGCGAACGGTCAGAACTGAACACTTGGAGGTCTGACCGCGAGACTTAACGACCAAAGCCTTGCCGTGGAGAACGAACGACCGGAGGGAGGATAGCCTGCAGCAGCTTTATGGGGTGGTCATGCCGGACGCTCGCAGGGTGTAGATGTCAGCCGGTACAGCAAAGGGCTGTAGTCACCCACCGGAGGTAGTTGCAGCCACCGGCAGGTAGAGTGCAGGGCGCAGCTGCTTGGTCAGGGCGAACAAACGTGACAGAAAGAGGTAGACCGTAGGTAAGTATAAAAGAAAAACCGCCGACTCGTCACGAGCCAGCGGTCGCATGAAGTTACTTTAGCTAAGGTAAGATTTATTCCTTTCATAATGAGTCTATTATTTTACGTTAACAAATCCCCTCATATCATACTTCCGACCGTCTCTAATCACATAAACATGACCATCCTCTACTACCTTAAAGAATTTCACTTCATTGGCTTGTATTGGAGCCAACTCTGTCGCTACACTCTTATTCACCTTGTACACATCATTCTGTGTGTATTTGGTGGTCTTCCAACCATAGTCGGGAATAAGTTCGTTACGCTGCAAGTTTTTGGATATCCAAAGGCGATACTCGCCGCTATACATATGCAGGGCGGTCGAGAATGTGAAACTGTTCGCCCTTCCGAAGTCATACAAAAGTGTGCCATCTTCGCGATATAGGCGCAAAAGATATACATTGTTGTAAGTAGGTGCACTCTGGTCCTTGTACAATACCAACATCTCATAGGTGTTGCTATCGTCATCGAAAGTACATTTAGATAACTGCACAGATATTATAGCTATCAAATGACCACCGGGAATATGGAATTGCTTCATAGATTGGAAAGAATAATCCTCGTTGTAGATAGTAATTGTAAATGTACTATCTTCATTGCTAAGCAATTCGGAATAGTAGGCATTTCCATATAACTCATCCACATTATCCTCAAACATCAAACTTTCCTTAGTTTGCCGGTTGATAGAGTTATAAAAGAATCCTGTACCTTCATATGAATGCTGAAGGGTTAAAACTTGTGCGTCTGTCAGAACAGCGCACGAAACCAATAAAAGAACTAAAAATTTTCTCATAGTGTTTCTATTTAATTGTTATCAATTTCAATTATCTGAATGGCTTTCTCTTTACGGCTCGAACGCTCTTCCGTATTGATACGCTCCATAGCTTCTAAATAATAATCAGTTGGGCTTGTGCATATATTATAGTATTCATCATCACTTATAATATGCGCATCTCTGGCAACCAATAAAGCCCTATAATTCCAATGAGGGACAGACTCTAACGGTAAGCATACCATAGCTTCTTTGCAAAACAGTTCAACCGTTTCTTCAACACCAAGACTCATAAGTGGATTTGAAATGTTGAATGTGCCATCTGACAAACCAATGCCCGTCCGCAAGAACTTTATATACCTTCGAAAGGCAGCAAGGATTGGCTCTAAATACCCTGGCTCTTTCGGCATATTTTCAACATATTCCATAACGTGCTTTGTCAAATCAAAGCCATGCTCGATAGCAAACCGCAGATCTGAGATTTTGATGTAAGTCTCAAGGCGGTCCTCGAAATCAGTTTCCCATAAGTCTAATTCAAAATAAAACTTGTCGCTTGGACGAAAAAAATGCGTATTACCTTCCGGCAAGTACGGATCAACAGCAACACAAAGTGGTTCCATAATGTAATAATTTAGCAGTTAATAAAGTTACAGCGTGACTCGTTTCGAATCACGCTGCAAAATTACTACATTATGCTTTCACAAGATGAAAGGAGAGAAAATTTATTTGAAAAAACCGTCGTAATAATCAGATTGAACAAAGGCATGGTAATGCGACATATATGACATATACCTTCCTTCTAGAGATAGTCTATAATAACTCGGATGATAGCCCAACAAAATTACAGATTTAGATGGCCTATGAAGGAGAATACTTTCTTCAAACCCACTTGGTTTTGATTCGTTCGGAACTTTCACGAATTGGTTATCCTGTTCATCCTTATATTTCTCCGCCAAGAAATCCTGTACAAATTTATAAATACTCGGGTGTGTGCAAACAAATACATTTGGATTCAGATACGAGAGTTCTTTCTTAAGAAATCCAGAGTCTCGAAGTAGTGCCTCCTTGATTTGCCCTGGACTTACATATGAAATACCAGCCATCTTCTTTGTCTCAACAAGTGCATACGGATAGCCATCCAGAGAATTCCACATATCCCGTACGACACTCATGCCACTTCCCGATACCTGACCAAATGTAATTAAGTCACCCGGAGTCGATTTATAAATACCATATATCACTCGCGCTATAGTAGGCAAAAAGCCTGTACGTCCAACAATACCTCCTTGAAGCTCTCTGCTACACGTTCCAACTTTATGTTTATACAATAACCATTGGCGCACATCACCACCAGACTCGTCAGGCTTATCCTTCAGCAAAAATACAATCTTAATAGTAGACTTATTCCATAAACCATCCACCAACAGGTCCGCATCTGTTCCAGCCAATGTTGGGTATTCTTTTTCAAATCCCCATTCTGGTTTATACTTATAAATCAGACCATCTCTAGTGTATTTATCAGGCTCGTAGCCGTCGTATATTCCAAGAGCCTCATTCCAATCTCTGAACAACCCATCGAGTTGCTGATTAATCGTCATTCCCATATCTTTTAACTTAAGGGTTAAACATATCCAACTGACGGCTTGCGTGCCATTCTCCGACACGTGCCTGCCGCTCATTTTCGCGCGCATCACACCAACGGGCATAGAATTGGTTATAATACCAATAGCCTTTGCGGAGGTCTGTATCTATCTTATCCAAGGCGCGACGAACCGTCAGCAAGTCCTTGCTAAAAGAGCGCAGCTCTTTTTCGGTCGGATCGCTCGTCTGGTAGCGTTCCATTCGTTGCAAAATATCTGCAACTTTGTTTTCAATTGTTGCTTCCATCAGTCTTGATATTTTGAAAGTTGATACTCAAGATCTTTGCGAAACTCGTCACGCAACCATTGAGGTTTTAGAACTTCTAAAACCGAGCCATGCTTGCGCAGTTCCTGTTTGAACTCAAACGCCGGTACAAGGTTATATCTGAAGATAGAGAATTGCTCTTGGCGTTCAATCTCCGTTTGTGAAGGGTGCAAGGGCAACGAGCGCAAAAAATTAGCTTGGTATGCCTCTATCTTGATATCTACCTCTTGCGGCTGATCTTCCATGCCGCTCACTCCATACACATTGCGGAAATAAAACTCGGCATCAAAGTCCTTCGGCAGTTGGTATTTCTGCGTGGTCGGTTCCAGAGCGTGAATACGATCGAGGGAATAAATGAGCGTCTTATCTTTCCCAGCGGAATGTGCCAACATATACCAACGCTGCTTGAACATCCTGAGACAATATGGCTCAACCTTAAAAGTAGAAGGCTCTGTTTTAGCGTAGCCTTGGTAAGTCATTTCCAAGACGCAGCTATCGCGCATGGCTTCTACAACAGTAGTGAGGAACTTATCGCCGGAAGGAACATGTTCATGCAAAATGCGATGACGCAGTTCCTTACTGTCTTTGATGAGCGAGTTCATGGCAAAGAGTTGGAACATGCGATTACGCCAATCGTCGCTATGCAAGTTGTTCCCATCCTCAATGTAGTACTCACCGTGCGTATTGCATTTGATGGTGACATCGAAGAGCAGTTCAACATTATTGCGCCAACGGTGGAATGTACATTCCGGAATAGAATCCGTCTTGTAGTCATTCACGGAAGCACGCGCCCACTTATCATCTATAGCGGCGCGTGTAATCGGGCCACGTGCGATAGTGTTTACAAGCCAGATGTAACACTCAAAGAGATACGATGTTGATGATTTGTTCATACTGCAAATTTTCGTTTGACGCTGCAAAAGTACAACTTTCTTCTTTCACAAAATGAAAGCTGATGCAAAATTATGCAAAAAAAATGACATACACAAGTTTTTCGAGCAGGAAATGCAAATGAAATGTATTTTGAAAGCAAAAATCAAAAAATGAAATGAAAAAGCAATCCAAAATAAAAAAATGAGAGGACGAACCTCTCATTTCCGCTCCCCGAGTGTCACAACTCGGTCTACTTCCATCCTATGCCATATAGACACCTGCGTTCAGTTAAGATGGCTGGGGTGCACAGCACCATTATTTCACACTTGCCAAGTGTCCAATTACGTTGGACAAAATCATTAGTCGGCGTTCATAACGACGCCCGTCTTTTTCATTTTCTCCTTTCCGCAATGAGGGCATTTGCCGTCCACCGGATTCCATGAAACGAGCGAGTGCTCACTGCCGCACTCCGGGCATTTGAAAAATGGGAAGTGCTCGTTTAAGTCTTTAACCGGCAACTGCACCACGTCCTTGCATTTCTTGCAACGGAACTGCATAATCATGCCGCTAAAAAGAGGAAAGTAACCTCTAGCGTCTGCCCACACTTCATGCCCGCATGAGCATCTGTATTGATGTAATTCAGCCATAGGATAATGGTATTTGATTATCTTATCGTATATACTACGGTGTAGCCGTAGCCTTGGCACACTTGGTTGCCTCTTATGGTGTAGGCTACATTATAGCCGTAACCATTACAAACTTTGTCATCGCGTATGGTGTAAGCGACGCTGTAACCATAGCCGTCGCATACCTGATTGCCGCGTATGGTATAGGCTACGTTGTAACCGTAGCCGTTGCAGACCTTATCGCCTCGCACAGTATAAACGACTTCATAGCCATAGCCCCTGCAGATCTTCTTGGTGTTTGCAGTACTGCCGCCCGGACTGACGTCGGCATGTTCGCAGGCGCAGAAGAGGATGGCTATGAGTATGTAAAGGAGTTTTTTCATTTCTTAATGCACCATTGCCGCGATGTAAATATAATGATCCAGGACAAAACTGGGCGGGTATCCATGCTCCACATTTTCGATGATTTCACTATCTTTGATGTGCGAGAATACCTCGCGTTTCTCCTCCTCGGTGAACGGTAATCCATACCTGCAATTGTCGAGACCGCTTGATAATGCTTCCCAGTACTCCTGGCGATGTTGTGCGAGTTCTTTAGCTGACATAAGATTAGAAATTGAATGATAAGCCAGCACCGTTGCCGGTGTAATTGATATTCATTTCGGCGATCCGCTTGCCGTGCACATTGAGCGGTATGCCGACAATCGTAAGGGCAGCACCCATCGGAAGGAGCACATAACCGGCTGCAGCGCAGTTGGCTTTGGTCTTTGCCTTGGCAGCCACCTCATCGGCTTTTCCGCTCGTATCCACGCCGGAGTTGCCGACACCGACGAGAATAGCGCCGACGATAGCTGAAGGAATACCGATACCCATGCAGACGCCGCCGGTCTTTTTCAGCGCATTGCCGATGACCAGATTAGGATTGGCGGCTCGCTCGCTGACGAGTTGCGCGTGTGCTTGTCGCTCGATGCGGGTCTTTTCCAGTTTGGCCTTTGCCTTCTCGGAAGGGACAAACTTCCCGTCCTCGACGTTATATCGACCTATGCCGGAGATATAGAAGTACTTTACGCGCTCGGGGTAAATGGTTATCTCCTTATTCCCCGTGGCCGCGTAATACGCGCGAATGACCAGCGAGGTATCGGTAAGGTTGATCAACTCACCTTCCATGTTCTGATTGTTGTTGAAGGTGACAGTTACATTGGCTGCAAGAGCCGTGATGGTAGTGGCTACGCAAGCCAACAAAATAAGCAAAAACTTTTTCATAACGCATCGGGTTTTGAAATCCGGTGCAAAGTTAACAGAAAAGTGTCCAATTACTTTGGACAGTTTTCAAAAAAATGCAAAAAAAGTGAATTTTTTCACGAAATTCGCGATTTTTGGCGAAAATCGTCGTGAAAAAAGGCGTTTTTTGCGTCGCGTTAGGGATTGAAATGGGCAAACTTGGTACACAACGTGTGCGGAACCCCTGCAAAGCCCGACCGACGTAGCTCTGGAGAGGATGATCTGCAGAACTATGGAGGAACGCCCAAATAAAAATAGTCGAACAAAATACCAAGGTGCAAGTCGCGCCAAAGACTAAGCTGCCGGTGGTGCTGAAGATACGCCCGCCCGTCGGGAAAAAGCCCGCCGAAGCGAGCCTTCCTCAACCGATAGGACCGAGGACGCGCTTGTGCTTGCCCTGCGCGCGCTGCGCCAACTCGGTAAACGCCATAGCGTTAATGCCGTACACTTTCCAATACTGCTCGTTCTCGCCTGCGAGATACGTGGCAGAATGACCGGAAACGTACTCAAAATGCTGCATGATGGCTTGGGCTGAAGACATTAGCGATTCCAACTGCTCATCGGTACAGCGACAAAGGATTTGTTCAAGAGTAATCATAACTAATACGGATTTTAGAAATTATATTTATAAGATTCGGCGCGGAGGGCTTCGAACTGCCGCTCTGCCTGTGCTCTTTTGCGCTCGTACGCAAGCTCTTTTTCCAATTGGGAATAGAGCCATGCGCCACGACCATTTATTAAATCATTCTCAACGGCGAGAATTTCTTCGAAATCGGCTTTCGTGAAATGCGGTGCTTTCTTGACCGGCTGCTTTGCAACCGGCTTTGGCTGCTGCACTATTTGTTGCGCGGCTTGCTGTGCGATTTCTTTCTTTACCTCGATAGGGGCGGTAGAAACCTGCTCAAACTCGAAGTTAAAACTGAGTTGCTGTGTGCTACACTGATTTTTCATAAAGCCTATTCATTTAAGAGGTTAAATGCCACCTGCCATTAAAGACAGGTGGCTTTCTTCATATCATGCTTGACAAACTGCTTCCGGTACATAGAAATGGGTTACGGGGAAGAAAGTGTAGGACTCACCTGTTTCTTTGTTCACCCGGCTTACCGGCTTGCCCCATGCGGGGAAACGATTCTCAACGGTGTTCACAACCTTGAAGCCTTCGCGCTCCCATTGCTCGCGGGTTTTAAGGATGGAGAGATTGTGAAGCTTCTTGTAGTAGATACAAAGCAGATTGTTGATGCGCTCATCAGTGCCGTACTCTTCACGGAGTTTCTTGCAGAGGGAACGGAGGCTCTGACGCTCTGTTTGCGGCTGCTCCATTGCATTGTTCTTTACTTCGGTTGCCTGACTGTTTTTCTTAGATGCTTTCATAACTGTACTGTTTTTGAATTGTTAAACTTATTTGTTTGCGATTTGTTTCTTTTACAATGCTTTCAGAGTTGACGTAGTGTAGTTCGCATATTCCGTGAACAGCAAGACTTCCGCAAAATTTACTACCGTTTACCGGCTGGAGAAATTTTTAGCTATCGCAGATCAGCGCCGGAACATGTTTAGCCTTGCCATACGGAAAGAACCAACTACCTTTGCATTGCTAAAAGGAACGACATAAATCGCCAAACGGGTAAGTAATTCAGGGACAGGACATGAAAGCCAAGAAATGGTTAGGCTCGAAGTGACAATGCGGTTAATGGCAGCTGCTGGAGCGGGGCTGATAGGTAACTCTGTGCTCCGTGTGTACGGCTTGAGTGCTTCAACTGCTGTAGCAGATACAAGGCTTCCTTGACAGACTTTCAGCGGGCTTTATTGGGGCTACGTGGCTTGGTTGAGCACCTTAATGGAAATCGTTGCAGGGAAAAGGGTGTACAGTTTGGGCAAGAAACAGTGTCCACAACTTCCACAACCTGAATTTATGCGGGAAGAAGTAAAGTATGATTGTAGAAATAACCGGTTTATTGTGGAGGAATTGTGGAAATGAATAGGAGTTGTGGAAAAATGTGGAAGAAATGTGGAGCGATTTACACAACACAAACCCAGAAAAATCAAGGTTGTAGCAATTGTTTCTATTGTAGAAAGAAAAATATATATAATAGTGCGAAGAGTGGCCAAAAAGAAAGACGCACCGCGCTTCACAGCGCAGTACGTCCGGGATGATAATAAATTGAAGAAAAGTTAAGGTTTAGGCGGGGTACGGCTAATCCTTCACTTGGATCAACCGTGAGAGATGCCAGAGCACATCATGGGCCTCTTCAACGGCAATGTTCTGGGCGTGACAGGATGCGGAGACCGTCATGCCGGGCACGGATGCGTCGGTTATGATTACATGAAACTCGCTAATCAATCCGGTGTGTTCCGGGGTAGCTACTTTGACGATTTGCAGTTGCTCAGTCTGCGGGATAGCATTTTGTTCTTCGTTCATAATTGCAATGATTTAATTGTTATTATAATAGGTACGTGTGTACGGCTATTCAAGGGTTATACCGTAGCGCTTGCAGATTTCGAGGTAATCGAAAACAAGCACCTGGTCGGTAAACGACTTCTTGCGATTGGTTCGCTGACCTTTCTCATCTTCCTCATACTGTACGATGCCATCTTTGATGTCATCAAAGCGGACAGAGTGCTTATGACCAATCAGCTCGGGACTATGCTCCAGATAGTAATCGAGCGATGCCTTGGGAAGCACCTTCTGACCCGTTTTCTTGGCGTGCTCCAGATAGAGTTCAAAGATAGTTTTAACTCGTATCTGAAGGATAGTCTTGGCTTGCTGATAGACCATCTTGCTCTCGTCGGTTGTCAGTTCCTGCACCGAATCGATGCGGTAATGACAACGCTCGTATATCTTGCCCTGCGAAGCCAAGAAGTTAACGATGTTCCACCATACTCCGACATCCTGGTTCGTTTTACATTTCTCGCTCTGTACCTTGATACCTTTGATGGCGATGCTTTTCAGATCTTCATAGGTAAAGGGCAGTTCGAGTTGGTTACGAAGAGTCTGGAAGGCAGCCAATGGCACCACCCAGTTCTTGAGAATACGTATCTCGACCGGCTCGCCTTTGAGGGCAGTTTGTATATCTTCCAGCGTGGAGATATAAGCCGCATGGAAGTTCTGCTCGAAATAGGATCGGTTGTTAAGTATCTGCAGCGTGAGATGCGAACATCCGAGCTTACGGACTTCCGTCATGCGCTCAAAGCGGGCTGTCTGCTCCGAGGTAGGCGTATGCAGATCGAAACTCAAGAACACGAAACGGGTAAAGAGCGCGATATCCGATACCGCCATCTCCTGACCGGAAATGATAACGCCGGTATCAACCTTGGTTATCTCGCGCTTCTTATCCTTATCCATATTCATACGGTTACGACCGGTGCCATCCCACAAGCCTTTCAGGAACTCGCGTTTAGTTATATCTATACTGTCCTTGTACTCGTCGAGATGAACAAGCGCGTTGGAGGTCTGTGCAACGGCATCCGACAGCGCCGCCACGGTAGAGTTCTCTATATTCGGCGGATTGTTCTCGATGATGAAGAACGACATCAGACTGTGACCTAACTCGGACTTTCCGGAGTGTGGTGGACCGAACAAATTAAGTAGTGGGAACCACTTCGTATAATCTACGATTATATCACGGAATAGAGAGGCGAGAAGATAACACAATCCAATCTTCGCATTATCTCCGAAAACCTCTACAAGCATGGAAGAAAAACCTTTGAGGGTGACGCTGCCGTAAGCCTTGTGAACGAAACTGCGTTCAAACTCATAGAACTTGGTATCTTTGTAGAGTTTGGAGAATGCCGGAAGATAGTAGTTGGATTCGATAGGCTCCTGATCCGGATTACTGTTGGGGTGTTGGATGGCAACAATGCCGAACTCATTCACCGCTAACCATTGGCCATTATAATATATACCATTGCCAAAGGCGAAGAAGCCGTCGCGTTGCCAACCGAGTTGGGTGATGAGTTCAGCAGACTTGGTAGCCTTGTAGAGGTACTGCTTCAGCTTCTGTAGTTGTTCCTCTTTGGCTAACCATATATAGTTGCCCAGCGATTCCACCTTTTGTCGAAAGCGGGCGAGGGAAATAAGATCTTCCTGCCGAAGTTCGACTGTTTCCTGATGACCGTCTTTGTTTGTCATCTCGTAGAGACGAATCGCTGACTGTGTGTCCTTGATGTGATAGAGCGGCTTCATGGTAAAGTTAGACCACACATAGCGCCCTCCCTGTTGGTTGAGCGAATAGTAGCTATGGAACTCGATACCGAAGCCGAGTTCTTTGAGCAGATCCAGTTCCTTGGACAGGTTCTGCTTCATTTGTTCCTCCGCACGTCTGACACGTGCTTCCTTAATAGCACTTTGCCAAACCAACTTGGGAGGATGTATCTTATTGAGTTGATCGATATAGTGGTTTAACTCGAAGCCTTCCTCCAGATAGGAAAGGATATCAGAGATGATAGCCACTGAATTAAGGGCTTTATCCTCATTGGCTTTATCGTTATTCTTGCTCTCCGGCGGGAATAACTTACGTGCATACCAGAGGATAAAATCCTCCTCCTGCACTTGGTCGAACATAGACTTGGTTTTGAAGACACTGTCGGCATCCCGTTTATCGCCTTTGTCGCCTGTGCCAATCTCCTTGATAAAGACCTTGAACTTGATCTGAAAAGCCTTTGTTCCGGCTTTGATGACCTTGTTAATGCCGACACCGAACTGCTCTCCGGCTTTGGGTGGGTCGGAATCCGGTATGAAGCACAGTGTATCACAGCGCTTCCGGAGTAGGGCTAACTGGTGGTCGGTCCAATCCGAACCAAGACAAGCGACAGCGTTCTTGAAGCCGAGGATGTGCAGCCGGAGCGCGTCGGGAGCACCCTCAACACAGTAACACCGGCCTTGGGATGCAGCGGCAATCCAAGCCTGATCGATACCGAAAAGCGTATTCTCTTTGGAATAGACTTCGCTGTTGGTGGAGTTGATGTACTTTGGCGGGGTGTTGCCCTTCTTCGTGGTTTTGTCGGTTACTCCAGGAATGACGCGAGAAGTGTAGCCGATGACGTGCTTGGAACGGTCACGTATCGGAATCATGATCCGGCCACGGAAGAAATCATAGATTCGTCCGTCTTCGCTCTGGGCGAGCAAATGGAGTTCCTTGAGTATTTCTATAGACAAACTATGCGCCTTCGCATATTCGTATAGCGAAGGGCCATTTGAGGTGTAGGCGTAGCCAATGCCCTCATTCGCAACAAAATCATCGCTCCATCTATCCTTCGCATACTGATATGCGGCAACTGCCTCTTTATCGGCATTGCGGATGTTCTCTTCGTAGAATTTCTGAACGATTTCATATTGGTTCTGGACGGATTCTCTATATAAACGCTTCCGGCGCTGCTCATCTGTTTCCTCGACGGCTTGATCATGGAGCGTGACATGATACTTGTTCGCAAGGTATTGGATAGCCTCCATGAAGGACATGCCTTCCTTTTCCTTTAGGAACGAGACAACACCGCCACCTTTACCGCAACCGAAGCACTTGTAGATGTTCCGGGCGGGGTAGATATGGAAGGAAGGTGTTTTCTCTTGGTGGAAAGGACAGTTGCACATGTAGCCGGAGCCGGACTTCTTGAGCGTAAGAAAGTCAGACGCGACCTCGGCCATGTCCACGCGGGAGAGGACTTCTTCTATTTCGTGCTGAGGAATCATTGGAACATAGAACGGCTACCGGGTACACCGTATATCTTTATAGGAAACGCACCCCCGCATATACGCGCGCTCGCGAGACGATCTGCGAGCTTGCGCAGTTGATTGGGTTCAAGGCTATACATGGCGCTGATCTTCTGATTTACGATAGAGAATGAGACAGTGAGAGGAGTCTGCTCCGGATAGCCTTCTTCCGTACCGATACGATGATCGGTAATGAAAGCCAATAACTCAGACATGGGCACATAGCCTTCTTTCTGAAAGGCGTCCCTACAATCGAAGTTTATCTGCACCAGATTATCCCATCCTATAGATTGGAGGTGCATATTAAGCCGCGGAATTGCTTCCGCGAAAATAAATGTAGGTGTTTCCATGGCAATCAGTCCTCAAAGACATCGTAAATCTTACAGCGCGTTTTCTTGATGTAACAATGACCCTCGGCGTTCCATGAAGCGAACTGCTTGGTACGTGAGGTTAAGATAACACCATCGGGAAGAGTAGAACTAAAATCCATTGCTACTTGCCCAACCATGCGCTGCACAAACAGCGGTTGACCGTGTTTGAAGAAGACTCCGGTAAACTCAACGTCCTCACCAAACCGCTTAATTTGCTTCGACCACTCGTCAAAATGACGGAGATTGACATTTTTTTTACTCATAAACACATATTTTTACTAAAAAAATTCAAAAAAATCACTTTTTTCTTGCACATATCAAAAAAAAGTAGTAATTTTGCGGCTGCAAAGGTACAATAAAAAATTGATATGTACAAATAATTGCGCATAATTTTGCAAAAAATGTGTAATTTTAATTGCGAAAACGCAATTTTGTACGCGAAAGTACCTTGTAAATGATAATAAATTGAAAAAAGTATAGGCTATGTACAACGGAAAAGTTGTCAAAGCGTTGCTCGCAGCCAAGGGCTTAAAGGGCACGCAATTGAGTAATTACCTCTTTGGCGATCCTCGCCGCTCATTGACCCCACTTTGCAATGAAGGTGTGAACCCCGGTGTGAACGTACTGGAGAAGATGGCGCAATTCTTGGAAGTATCAACCGATGCTTTCTTTACCCCTACGGAAGAGTTGCCGGACATCAATGAGTTGCTGACCAAACAGGCTGCACCGTCACCGGAGAAATTAGAGCAGCTTGACAACGTAGATGAACTGCTCCGATTGAAGGACGAACAGATCCATCTTTTGGAGGATAGAATTAAGGCGCTCGAAAGCCTTAACGATACCTACCGGAGAGAGAAAGAATTGACCACTAAACTATAAGGTTTTGAAGCCGGAGGGTCCGAGTGGCCTGAGCACGCGGAACTGGTTTCACAACTTTTTGATACGAGCAATTTTTTATAATATATTTATATATTATATAGTACTAAATTGAAGAAGCAAAACTCAGCCAGATTTAAGCCAGCAAGTGCTAAAAAATGGCAAAAATGATGATAAATTGAAATTATAAACCGCTGAAAATCAGCACGTTAAGAAATTGACTCAGAGGTTACGAGTGTCGTGGGTTCGAGCCCCACTCTCCACCCGAAAGAGAGAGCCGTAACGGTTCTCTCTTCGTTTATCGGACGCTGAGCTGTTTGCGGAGGATCTTCCAGTTAGGGAGGCGTTGCGTCATAAGCGCCCGGAACGCCGGACCGTGGTTCTGGACGGCAAGGTGGGTCAGTTCGTGCACTACCACATACTCGACACACTCCATCGGCACCCGCGCCAACTCCAGATTGAACATCAGATGCCTTTTGCGCGCGATACAACTGCCCCACTCGCTACGCATCTGCCGTATGCGCCAAGTCACCGGCGCTTCTCCTAAGCGCACCAGCCAACGGTTCACCATCTCCGTCAGAACAGGTTGTAACTGCGCGCGATACCACTCCCGCATCAGGTCTCTGCGGTGGTCAAAGGACGTATTCGGACGGCAGCGCATAATGACCGTTTCCCCCTCTATCCGCACGGAGTTGGCTCCCGACATAACGGGCTCTATCTGCAGGATATACCGCCTGCCGAAGAGAAGATGCTCCTCACCGGAGACATACTCCGGTTGCTTGGCGGGGGGAGCGGAGAGAATTTTTGTACGGTTACGGCATATCCATTCCCATCGGGAGAGCAAGAATGCCTCTGCTTCTCGCTGAGTCAGATAAAAAGGAATACTCAGGTGCACCCGTCCGTCGGGCGGTTTGACGGTCAGACGGATACTGCGTATCAGTTTCCGCTCCACCTCTATCTCTATGTCTTCTATCCGGATGGTCATTGTCGGGGTACAAAGGTACTACAAAAATTGGACATACGCAAGGGGAAAGGCATTTTCATGAAAAAAAATGACATTTTTGAAGAAATTACAGATCCGCCAATCTTGGCGGATGCGGCAAGTCCTTATTCTTCCTTTATCGTTCCGATGACGTTAGCTTAGCACCCCACTAATGACCTACTAATCACCTACTAATCACCTACTAATCACCTACTCGGAGTCTTGCAAAAGACTGACAATGGTGCGCAAAAAAATGCCTTTCCACTTGCAGAAAAATGCCTTTCACCTTGCAGAAAAATAAATTTTTCTTCATATGCGCTTGCATATGTCGATTTTTTGTTGTACCTTTGCATGATTTTTGTGTACAAGCGAATAAAAACGCCGGAAATAATTTACTATATCGGAAATAATACTATATCGGAAATAATACTATATCGGAAATAATACTATATCGAAAAATAATTAACTATATATGGAGTCAAAGTATAATCCTACAGACATCGAAGCGCGTTGGTACCAATATTGGTTGGACCACAAGTTGTTTCACAGCGAGCCGGATGCGGTCAACGACCGGGGTGAGCAGAAAGAACCTTACACGATTGTTATTCCGCCGCCCAATGTGACGGGCGTGCTGCACATGGGGCACGTTCTCAACGAGACGATCCAGGATATCCTCGTCCGCCGTGCACGGTTAGAGGGCAAGAACGCCTGCTGGGTGCCGGGCACCGACCATGCGTCCATTGCCACCGAGGCAAAAGTGATCAAACGCCTCAAGGAGCAGGGCATCAACAAGAGTGACCTGACCCGCGAGGAGTTCCTCAAACACGCCTGGGACTGGACGGACGAGCACGGAGGTATCATTCTCAAGCAGCTCCGCAAACTCGGTTGCTCCTGCGACTGGGACCGCACAGCCTTCACGATGGACGAGACCCGCAGCAAAGCCGTCATTCATGTATTCTGCGACCTCTACAAGAAAGGCCTGATCTACCGCGGCTTGCGCATGGTGAACTGGGACCCGGAGCGGCAGACCGCCCTCTCCGACGAGGAAGTGATCTACCACGACGAGCATAACAAGTTCTACTACCTGCGTTACGAAGTAGCCGAAGAGCCGGGCAAGTATGCCATCGTCGCCACTACCCGTCCGGAGACTATCTTCGGCGATATAGCCGTCTGTATCAACCCCAAGGAGGAGAAGAACCAGTGGCTCAAAGGCAAGCACGTCATCGTGCCGGGCGTGGGACGCGTCATTCCTATCATCGAGGACCGCTACGTAGAGATCGGTTTCGGTACCGGTTGCCTCAAAGTGACGCCGGCGCACGACGTGAACGACTACGCGTTGGGACAGAAATACAACCTCAAGACCATCGATATCTTCACTCCTGACGCCCATCTGAACATGGACACGGTAGAGGAAGAGTTGCAGCCGAACGTACGCAAATACCACGGCATGGACCGTTTCGACTGCCGCAAGCAGATTGTAGAAGACCTGCAGGCGCTCGGGCTTGTGGAGAAAATCGAGGACTACGACAACAAAGTAGGCTACTCGGAGCGTACGAACGTGCCTATCGAACCGCGTTTGAGCCTCCAGTGGTTCGTCAAGATGAAGCATTTTGCCGACATCGCACTTCCGCCCGTCATGAACGACGACATCGTTTTCTATCCCGCCAAATACAAGAATACCTACCGCAACTGGCTGGAGAACATCAAAGACTGGTGTATCTCCCGCCAACTCTGGTGGGGACACCGCATCCCGGCATACTACGACGCCGACCTCTTGGCGCAGACCGGTCTGGAGAACTACCCGGACGACAAGATCATCGTTTCGGAGACCAAGCCGGAGGGCAACTACGTGCAGGACGAAGGCGCGCTGGATACATGGTTCAGCTCCTGGCTCTGGCCGATTTCCTTGTTCGACGGTATTGAGCATCCGGACAACAAAGAGATCAACTATTACTACCCCACCGCCGACCTCGTAACGGGACCGGACATCATCTTCTTCTGGGTAGCACGTATGATCATGGCGGGTTACGAGTACGTAGGCAAGATGCCGTTCAAGCACGTCTATTTCACAGGTATCGTGCGCGATAAGTTAGGCCGCAAGATGAGTAAGAGCCTTGGCAACAGCCCTGACCCGCTGGACCTCATCGAGCGTTTCGGCGCCGACGGCGTACGCATGGGTATCCTGCTCTCTGCACCGGCAGGAAACGATATCCTCTACGATGACTCGCTCTGCGAGCAGGGAAGGAATTTCTGCAACAAGATATGGAACTGCTTCCGCATGGTGAAGGGTCTGGAGATTGCCGACATCCCGCAGCCCGAGACGTCGCAATACGCTATCAAGTGGTTCGATGCCAAACTGAACGAGACCGCCGCAGAGGTTGCAGACCTCTTTAGCAAGTATCGTCTGAGCGAGGCACTCATGGCGATCTACAAGCTCTATACGGACGAGTTCAGCGGCTGGTACTTAGAGATGATCAAACCGGCATACCAGCAGCCGATCGACCGTGCGACGTACGAAGCGACCCTTGCGTTCTTCGACCGCCTGCTCGTACTGCTCCACCCCTTCATGCCGTTCATCACCGAGGAACTATGGCAGAACCTCTACGACCGCAAAGAAGGTGAGAGTATCATGACCGCGGCTTTGGAACCCACCCAAGCAGTCAACACAGCTATCCTCAATGAGATGGAATTGTTAAAATTAATCATAGCCGGGGTACGTGCTGTGCGCGCGTCTAAGAATATTCCACCCAAAGAGACATTAACACTTTGCACTACCATGGGCAGTTTCGGCTCTTTGTCAGAGCAAGGACTGATCAAGAAGTTAGCCAATGTAGAACTGAGTGATCAACAGAATGAAAATTGTGGTAACAAATCCACTTTTATTGTGGGTACGGTCGAATACGCTATCCCGATGGACAAGTTCATCAACGTGGACGAAGAACTCAAGAAACTGGAGGCCGATCTGGCGCACCAGCAAGGGTTCCTGAAAGGTGTGATGGCCAAGTTAGGCAACGAGCGTTTCGTAGCCAACGCCAAGCCGGAGATCGTCGAGCTGGAACGTAAGAAGAAAGCCGACGCCGAGAGCCGAATCGCCTCCATCGAAGAAGCTATCAAAGCGCTGAAAGATGAAAGATGAAAAATGAAAGATGAAAAATGAAAGATGAAAGAAACGGCCCAACGGGTCGTTTCTTTTTAGTGCAAGGGGCGGTGGTGCTCAAATTTCCATTGCTTATGCTCTATCTGCATCTGATTGCGGGTCCCGTTGGTACAGAACGTTTCCACAAACCGCTCCCAGATATAGTTCACCGCCAGCGAGGACGGGTGTACCAAATCATCGGCATAGAACCGGTAATCGCGCAATTCGTCCAATAGTATTTCGTAGGAGGGGAAATAGACCGGCTTCGCCTGACAGAATACAGACCGCTCCGCTGACAGACCGTCCTGTGGACTGTAAGACTGATTTACTAATTCATTCACTGCCATCAGCAGCGTAGCTTTGGAGAGTTGGTTCTCGTGCAGACCGTCCTTTATATGCCGGATAGGCGAGACGGTGAAGAGCCAGTGTTTGTCTTGGTATTGCTCCAGGATAGGACGCCAAGCAGCCACAATCTCTTCTACCGAAAGACGGCGACGGGTAAACCACGAATCGGGCATCTTGTGACAATTTGCCACTACATATTGGTCCTGATTCTTTACTCCTGATTCTTGATTCCATTCATACACCCACGCTGTACCGAAAGTGACGATTACGACTGTCGCTTCGGAGAGCGCTTTTTGCATGGTCTCGATAGATTCCCGCACGGCCGTTTCCGCTTCCTCTTTGGTCGGCCTGGAGAAAGCACCGTGGTGCGCCATTGAATGCCAGAGACCGTCGTATTCCACGAGCGGCAATTCGTAATTTGTAATTTGTAATTTGTAATTTATCGCATTTGCGATGGAGAGCGGGTTATAGAGCGTGCCGAAGGGATTGCAGGTGACCTGCAAGTATCGCTGCTGCATCTGTTCACCGATCTCGTCGGAAAAACACGAACCGAGCATGAGGATTTTGTCCTCATAGCCGATCTTCCATCCGGAAGGCTTGATATCCACAGTCGTTTGCAGTTTCATTATTCAAAATGCATAACTTTCGCCGGACTAATCTTGGTAATAATCATCGACGGCAACAATAATATCAGGACGGAGACAGCAATCGTCAGCACATTGAGCGCCACGAGCCATCCCCAGGGGAATGCAACCGGCACATAGCTCACATAATACGCCGCGGAATCGAGCGGAACAAGATGCCCGAAATACTGTACCGCCGCCAACGCAAAGCCGAATATATTGCCGTAGAAAACACCCTTTCCGATCAGCATGGAGGCCTGGGTAATAAAGATCCGCCGTACGAAACGGTTGTCCGCCCCGAGCGCCTTGAGCGTACCGATGAGCTGCACACCGTCAAGGATCAGAATAATCAGTCCGGAGACGATATTAAAGCCCGCAACCAGAAGCATCAGAACGATGATCACCACCACGTTCATATCCAACAAATCGAGCCACGCAAAGACAGCCGGATTCTGCTCCTTGAGGGTCTGGACATAATACACATTATAGCCGTCCTCGTCCAGATGGTTGACCGTCGCGAAATAGATACGGTCCGCCACCTCGTCCAGATGGCGGATATCATCGACGAGGATCTCCACGCCGGAATATTGGGGAAGATTTGAGGATTTGATATTTAGCAGCCGCTGTGCGGAGGCGAGGGGCGAGATAATAAAGAGTTCGTCAAACTGACCGAACCCTGTCTCGTAGAGCCCCGTGACCTTAAACCGCCGCGCGCGGACCTCCGTGTCATCGACAAAATAGGCATTGACACTACTCCCTACGGAGAGCCCCATCAGCGATGCCAACGGGCGCGAGAGAAGCACCTCGTTGGGGTGCGAAGGCAGTTCGCCGGAGACCATGTTTGCGCGGAAGAAATCCCAATAATCGGTGCCCTTCAGGACTATTCCATGAAAGGCGGAATCGGTCTTGAGCATACCGGGTTTGGTCACAAACGGCGAAGCCGTACGCACATGCTCGTAACTCCCGAGACGCGCCAAGAGGCTATCCGAAACCTCAATGGGCTGCAGGTCGTACGTGTTGTTGTTATCAAAGGAAACCAGTTGTATATGCGCCCCAAAGCCCGCCACCTTGGCAGTAACCGTCTGCTTGAAGCCCACGACGATACAGATGGTCAAAATCATGACCATTACCCCGACGACAATCCCGGCGAGCGCCACCCGTATTGCGGGCCGCGCATGACGCGTTTCTCCCTCCTGAGAGAAATAAAGTCGCTTTGCTATTTGTATTTCGGGTCTCAACGGCACGATTTTTGTTGGTTGTTTTTCTGAATAATCTGAATAATCAGAATACTCTGAATGATGATAAAAAAACTATCTCTTCTATTCTTTGCGGCCCTTTTTACGGGCAGTGTGATGGCTCAAGAGCCGGCAGACCATCCGCGTGTGCAGCGTACTCCACAGGAGGAAGCGCTCAAGCAGACTACGCGTCTGGTACGCGAATTAGGTATTCACGACTCGGCCCGTATTGACACTATTTACAAGATGCATCTCAAGTACGCCCGTTTTCGTCAGAAGGGTCTGACCCGCGCAGAAAACATGGAACGCATGCAGGCAATCTACGACGAGTTGAAACACCTTCTCAGTCCGGAGGAGTTCGAGCGGTTCATGAACCACCCCGCCGAACAGCCCCGCCGTCCGCAAGGAGCATCTTCAGCCCCAGGAAGACAAGCGCCGCCCACGCCGCGCCAATAAGCAATCCCGCCACTATGTCCGTGGGGTAATGCACCCCGAGGTACATCCGGCTATAACAGTTCAAAGCTACCCAAGTCATGAGACCTGCGGTAGCTATTTTATTCCTATAAAGCAGGCTGAAGAGCAATCCGACAGCCATGGTATTGGCTGCATGGGAAGAACAGAAACCGTATCTGCCACCGACATAGCGACCAACTAAACGCAACGGATCCAGCGCGGGTTCGTGGGTGGGCCTGAGCCGGCAGACCAAGGGTTTGATGATGCCAGAGGTCGTAAAATCCGCGAGTCCCACCGCAATGCCAAAACCGACAAGTATCCACAACACAACTTTCCATGAGCGGTACCGGTAAACGATAAGCCCCACTAACAGGACATAGAGCGGTATCCAGGTCTTGGAGCGGCTCACGTACCAAAAGAACGCGTCCAGCCACTCGGAATAATGGCCGTTGATCCAAAGCAATATGTCTGCGTCAAGATTATTCATTAATCAATATTGCGGTGTGGCAGGCTACGACAGCCGCCGTCTCGGTGCGAAGCCGCGCAGCGCCTAACGAGACAGGCCGGTAACCGTTTTTGAGAGCCCATTCCACTTCTGCGGGCGAGAAGTCGCCCTCGGGACCAATGAGTACAACCGTCTCATGACCGCGGGTAATGCAGTGTTGCAGAGCCTGTTTGGTGTCCGTCGGGCGATAAGCCGCCCGGAGCGAAGCACTCTCCTCCGTCATGCAATGGGCTATGAACCGGTCTCCGTTCGCCTGCAAATCAGCGATCCCGGTGAGCGGATGAAGGAGAGGGAAACGGGTCTTGAGGGACTGTTTCGCCGCCGAGATGACAATCTTCTGCAGCCGCTCCTGATTGACGGTCTTGCGCTCCGAGTGGTCACAGAGCAAGAGCGTAATCTCATCGGCGCCCATCTCCACGCATTTCTCGATCGCCCACTCCGTGCGGTCAATATTCTTCGTCGGCGCGAGGGCGATGTGCACCCTTCCTTCATGCAGGGGCGCAGGCTGTTCCACCGCCGTGACACGTACCTCGCAGTGCTTGCGGTGCGGGTTGGTGATCTCGCAGTGATAGAGATTCCCCACCCCGTCGGTAACAAGGATTCCGTCCCCCGCCGTGCGGCGGAGAACCTGGACGCAATGGGCGCTCTCTTCCTCGGGAAGAACAGGGCTTGCGGCTATATCGGGTGCGTAGAAGAGGTACATTACAGTTCTGATTCCTTCAGGCGCTCGGCGTTCTCGGCTACCTGAAGCGCATCGATGACGCCTTGTATGTCTCCGTCCATGAACGCTGCGAGGTTATAAACCGTGTATCCGATGCGATGGTCGGTGATTCGTCCCTGCGGGTAGTTATAGGTACGGATCTTAGCGGAGCGGTCACCGGTGGAGACCATGGTCTTACGGCGCGCCGCTATGTCGTCAATGTATTTCTGGTGCTCTTTGTCGTAAATCTGCGTGCGCAGACGTGAGAGCGCGCGCTCTTTGTTTTTCGGCTGGTCGCGTGTCTCGGTACACTCGATGAGTATCTCCTGCACCTCGCCTGTATTGGGGTTCCGCCAGTTGTAACGGAGCCGCACGCCGGACTCCACCTTGTTCACGTTCTGTCCGCCGGCACCGCCGGAACGGAAAGTCTCCCACTTGATCTCGCCTTCGTTGATATGTACCTCGAACTCATCCGCTTCGGGCAATACAGCCACTGTGGCGGCGGAGGTGTGTACGCGTCCCTGGGTCTCTGTGACCGGTACGCGCTGCACGCGGTGAACACCTGACTCATACTTGAGCGTACCATAGACATTCTCACCCGTCACATTGAAGATAATCTCCTTGTAGCCTCCGGCAGCGCCTTCGGTATAAGACGAAACGGAATATTTGAATCCCTTTATTTCGAAGTATTTCGTATACATGCGGAAGAGGTCTCCGGCGAAGATTGCCGCCTCGTCCCCTCCCGTGCCTCCGCGTATCTCCATGACGACATTCTTGCCGTCCTCGGGGTCTTGGGGCAGGAGTTGAAGTTTCAGTTCTTCCTCCAGCTTCGGTATCTGCGGTTCGAGTTCATCGATTTCTGCCTTCGCCATCTCGCGGAGGTCAGCGTCAGTCTCATTGAAGAAAAGGTCCTTGGCGTCCTTAAGGTCATTAAGGGCTTTCTTGTAGCGGTGCGCACATTCGAGCACACGCTCCAAGTCGTGATAATCGCGGTTGAGACGCACATAACGCGCCTGATCGGCAATAACCGAAGGATCGGTAATCAGCAGAGAGACCTCATGAAACTTGGCCTCCAGACCATCAATTTTGTCGAGTATGTTCATTGTTTATTTTCCTCTTCGTCTTTCTCTTTCATCCGTTTCCAGATACGGTAGTTCTTCCAAATCGCTTTCCACTCACGGGAGGTGATGTACCACTCCGTGTTTTTGCGCGGCGGACGGTACACCGGGCGCGTCTCTATCTGCACCTGCCGTTTCAGTGAGTCCACGTTATAGTGTCGCGCCAGACTGTCTCCGAGCAGGAGTGCATCTTGCTCCTCCACCTTATGGATACGGAGTTCGTCCACTGCAATCTCCGTCTCGGGATCATCGTTAGGCATTGCCCGAAGCTCTTTAACAAACATGTGCACAAGGAGATACAATCCAAAGACCGCTCCCCCGACAAGGACCAATACAAGCCCTATATAAGCCTGCTTATCCCTCATCCGCAGCGCACCGCCGATGTTTTTATCGCGCATATTGGAACGGCTGCTGCCACGACGATGGTGGTGTTTGGGTTTCTCACCCCACCCGGGCTGATATATTTTCTCTTCGCTCATTAACGTCTTTTGCCGCTCATTTGCTGTACTTTGCGCATCATTTTGGAGGTTTGCTCAAACTGCTTGAGGAAGCGGTTGAGAGCCACTATATCCACTCCTGCGCCCTTGGCGATACGCGCCTTCCTGCTACCGTTAAGGAGCGATGGATTGGCACGTTCGGCAGGTGTCATGGAGTTGATCATCGCTTCAATGGGTTTGAACGCATCGTCGCTGACTTCCACGCCTTTGAGCGCTTTGTCCATCCCCGGGATCATGCCCATGAGGTCTTTCATCGAACCCATCTTCTTGATCTGATTGAGCTGCCCGATGAAATCGTTGAAATCGAACTGGTTTTTGGCAATCTTCTTGCTGATACGCCGCGCTTCCGCCTCGTCGTACTGCTCCTGCGCGCGCTCCACGAGGGAGACGACGTCACCCATACCCAGAATACGGTCCGCCATACGCGCGGGGTGGAAGACGTCAAGCGCCTCCATCTTCTCGCCGGTACCGATGAACTTGATCGGTTTATCCACCACCGTGCGGATAGAGAGCGCTGCACCGCCCCGGGCATCGCCGTCCAGTTTGGTCAGAACAACTCCGTCGAAATCAAGACGATCATTGAACTCTTTCGCCGTATTAACGGCATCTTGTCCGGTCATGGCATCGACCACGAAGAGCGTCTCAGAGGGCTGTATAGCGCTCTTGATAGCCGCTATTTCCGCCATCATCTGCTCATCGACTGCCAGACGACCGGCTGTATCGACGATCACTACATCGTAGCCCATCTTACGAGCCTCAGCGATGGCGTCCTGCGCCTTCTTGACGGGGTTGGACTCATTCTCGCCCGTATAAACTTTGGCATTAATTTGCTCGCCTAACACGCGCAACTGCTCGATAGCCGCCGGACGGTACACGTCACAAGCGACGAGCATCACTTTCTTGTTCTTTTTGGTCTGGAGATAGTTCGCCAGTTTGGAGGCAAAAGTGGTTTTACCTGAACCCTGGAGACCCGCCATGAGGATAACTGCCGGAGAGCCTTTGAGATTGATCTCCTGCGTCTCTCCACCCATCAATTCCGCCAACTCGTCGTGGGTGATTTTGATCATCAACTGCCCCGGTCGTACCGCATTGATGACGTTCTGGCCCATGGCTTTCTCTTTGACGCGGTCAGTAAACTGCTTGGCGGTTTTGTAGTTTACATCCGCTTCCAGCAAAGCTTTGCGGATATCTTTGACCGTCTCCGCAACGTTAATTTCAGTAATTCGCCCCTCGCCTTTGAGAATCTTAAAAGAGCGTTCTAATCGTTCACTTAAATTATCAAACATTTTACTCCAATTTACAATTTGCGTGCAAAGGTACGAAAAATAATTGAGAATTGAGAATTGAGAATTGAGAATTGATGATTTTTCTCACGAAAATACACTTTTTCATAAAAAAAAGGCGCGCGCGCTTGCACATGTAAAAAATTTGTTGTACCTTTGCGCCGCAATTTGGACTATTTTTTTACCACATAAAATTTTATACATTATTCACATATGTTATTCACACGCACACAGGAGAAAACATGGCGGGCACGGATCATGGTGGTTCTGGCTATGTCAGTAATCACTCTACCCTTATGGAGTCAGCGAAGCCGAGGCGGATTGGCCAATGGTGACCATTATCATTTCGGCTACGTGAGCGGTCATGTGGGCTATTCTATTTTGTCATCGCGCGCAGCGGGCGTGATGCCTGCCGGCAATATAGGCGGAGGTTTCGGTGTAGGCTACGAGTACCGGAACAGCGGTCTTTGGGCAAACTTAGGTGTACAATTGAGTTTTCACCGCTCGAGTCTGGTGATAGACGAGTACAACACCCGTAATGAAACGGATCAGAGGCCGTACAAAGGTTTCGACACACAAGGCCGGTCCACAACATTCCACTACCGAGTACACCAGACGGATAATATCGAATGGAATTTCCTGGATATACCGGTATTGTTCGGTTATTATACGCATGGATTCCATGTAGGAGCCGGCGTCAAGCTGAGTTATGCCATTTCTTCGCGTACGCGCGTGTCGGGCACGTATAACCTGAGCGCGACGAACGATGATCTGGCCGTCACTTTTGAGAACAAACCGGAAGCCGGATATACGGACTATCCGTTTGAGAACAGCGACAACAACCGTCTGAACATCGGTGCAAGTGTGATTGGCGAGATAGGTTACGACCTGCTCTCCTCAGCTCCTTTCAGCAGCAGTACCTGCCATGTACTGAAATTGTCATTTTACATTGAATACGGACTTAACAATTTGGCTAAGGGCAATGATTTCACCGTCCGGTCAGTTGTGCCGAACCCGAATAACGCCCGTGAGGCAACGATCAACCCGTATCTAAACACAGTGAGTGCTCCGGCACGTACGGTACCGTTCTTCGCCGGCGTCAAATTGACCTATATGATCGGTGGCAGCCGCACGGCGAGACGCGGATTCCACCACGGTTGTATGTGCTATAATTAAAAATAGTGTACAGCACTTTAGTCCGACTTTAATCCGACTTTAGTCCGATTTTATACCGACACATTCTGGAAAGTTTATGAATATGAAAAAATATATATTTAGAGCGTTGAGCTGCGCGGTGCTTTTAGCAGCAGCCGTGAACGGCTTTAGTACTAACGGCATTATCGAGGTCAAGAACTACAAAATATGCCCGGAGGACCAGCTGGAGCTGAGCCTGAACAAACGGACATTGAAAGTAACGCGTGACACTACTATTTACGACACACTGCAGGTAGCCGATCCGACTGCCGACAGTATCTACGTGTATGTGGTGAATGTCTATCCGTCATTCCTGGACATTCAGGAACGCCGGATGGCAGAAGGCGAGTCGTTCGTCTGGAATGATCTGACGATTAACCAGGCAGGTACGTATGACAAGACCTACAAGGCCCTGACAAGCGGTTGCGACAGTATCTACCGTCTGCTCGTAACTACGTACCATGTCGATACCATAGACACGGTTGCCTCCCTCTGCCCGTACCAGAGTATTACATGGCACGGAATGACATACAGTCAAACGGGCAAGTATGCGTTTCCGGGTATTCGCCCGAACGGCGACCGAGTGTACTACCGTCTGGATCTGAGGGTTAAGACGATGGCTTATGTCGATACTTTGTTCCGTATATGCGAGGGCGAGCAGGTGGTGTTCGACGGAGTCTCGTATGGCAAGGCCGGCGAATACTATCACCCCTACACATGCGACACGACGTATAGGATCACGATTGCCAAGAATCCATCCACGCTCCATCTGCAGAACGGTTTATTGGACGGAACGCACCCGTACTACTGGCAATACACCGCCAACGGCGAGGTGATGGTGGACACCTTGAGCACCCCGGGCACCTACGAGCATACGACGCGGAATGAAACGACCGGATGTAACGACATCTGGCGACTCGTGCTGAGCAAAGACGAGACCAAATATCATTTCATCGAAGAAGAGACCATCTGCGAGAACGAGCCTTTCAGTTGGCGTGGTCGCGAGGGACTAAACCGGCTTGGGATAGGTCAAACCATACATTATTTTGACAACTACCGTACCAAAACAGGTCAAGATAGTATCTACGAACTGATTTTGACGGTAAAACCGGTATTGCGGTCCAGCCGTACTATTCCTTTCTGCGGAAGCATTGAATGGAAGGGCACGAGGTATTCGGAATCGGCTATTATGTTCGATACACTCACTTCGATTCAGTACAGTTGTGACTCCATCGTGAAGACTATCTTACAAAAAGGTATCAGTTTCCACCACCACGACACAACGACCATCACTCCCGGCGAGATGATCATCTGGCGCGGGCAAACGATCACGACGGATGGTCAGTACGATGAGCGGCACCAGACAGCACTGGGATGCGATAGTATCTATTCGTTAGGCGTGGGGCTGCGCGAAGCGGCACCGGTGACGAACACGAAAACCGACATCATCAGTATATGCGAGGGGAACTATTATGAATGGCGCGGGAACAAGTACTACAACAGTAACATCTATGTAGATTCGACCTTCGTCAACGGCGATCGCGCACAGGGATTAGACTCTCTGTACATTCTGAAGCTGACCGTACATCCTGTTTATTCGGCTACTGAGCGCATTGCCTTCACGGCATTCCCGGCTACCTATCGCGAGTTTGAGTTCACCACTCCCGGTTCATACCATGAGTTCCACTATTTGAGTTCAACGGGTTGCGACAGTGTGATTACTGTATATGCCGATCTGGAGGTAATCCGCAACGAAGAAACCGTAACGGTTTGTCCAAGCGAGTTACCCTACAGATGGCGCGACCATGAGTTCTACGAGTCGTATCGTTATGTGGAGACAGAGAAAGACAAGAACGGCAACGATAGTGTGCAATACATTCTGAATCTGAATGTCCAGAATATACCGGAGACAAGGGTAACGAAAACGATTTGCCGAGGCGGCAGTTACACGTTCGGCGACAAAGTGCTGACGGAGACGGGTGTATATAAACACACCTTCAAGGACTCCGGATGCGATTCCGTTGTGATTCTCTCATTGAACGTACTGAGTGCTGACACAAATATCTTCGTTCACCACATGGACGACGGTCAGAGTTACACTTGGAACGGAACGACCTATCGGGAGACCGGCACCTACTACGACTATCGCACGAACCGTTTCGGCTGCGACAGTATCAATATTCTGCAACTGACTGTAAACCACGTAGATACGGTTGACACAACAGTTGTCCTCTGTCCGAACGAGATTCCGTTCTTCTGGCATGGTATCCGCGCAGCACAGACGAATGACTACACCATTACGGAGCGTCAACAGACCGGCGACTATATCTATTATCGCCTGCATCTGACAGTAAAGGAGATGCAATACAAGGATACCACCTTCACGATTTGCGGCAACGAGCAGAAAGAGTTCAACGGCGTAACCTATACTCAGAGCGGTTTATTCTACAACCATCTCAGTTGCGACACCATCATCCGCGTGAGAATCAACCGGCTACCGCAACAGGTACATGTGACGAACGCGAGTCTGGGCGGCAATCACGGCTATACCTGGACGTATTGGGAAAACGGCGTGAAGAAGACCGACACTTTTACGGAGGCAGGTACTTATGAGTACGAGAACACGAACGCCGAGACCGGTTGCAGCGAGTTATGGCGACTGATTTTAACCAAGGACGAAACGGAATATCATTTCATAGAGACTCTGACCAAGTGCGAAGGCGAGCCGTTCAGCTGGCACGGATTGAACAACCTGACTAACCAAGGTATCGGCACCACCTCCAGCTATCTCGTTAATTATCAGACTCGTACGGGACACGATAGTATCTATGAGTTGCTCCTCACGGTGAATCCGATTGAGCGCACAAGACAAGTAATTCCGTTCTGCGAGTCTTATACCTTGAACGGCAAACTCTACACCGAATCAACGACTGTAACTGACACCGCTTATACCGGTTTGGGGTGCTACTCCATCACGGAGTATGTTCTGGAGAAAGGGGCAAGCTTCTCTCGTCACGACACGGCAACGATCGTACCGGGCGAAACACTATATTGGCATGGCCAGATCATCACCAACACAGGCCTGTACACCGATTCGTACACCTCTATCTTGGGTTGCGATAGTATCTATACCTTAGGAGTGGGCATGAAAGAAGCAGCCGAACAGATGCAGATGCGTACCTGGAACGAATCCATCTGCGAAGGTGACACCCTCGAGTGGCGGAACAAAAAATACTACAACACAGGCACATATGTAGATACGGCCTTCGTAGGAAACACGAGGGAAGTTGATTCGCTGTATGTATTGAATCTGGCAGTCCATCCGACTTATCTCATCCGCGAGCGTATCACATTCCACACCTTCCCGGGCACTTACCGAGGACATGAGTTCACTGCGCACGGTGAGACAGACACCATCCGTTACACCACAGTTAACGGTTGCGATAGTATTTATATCGTAACCGCCGAGCACGAGCTAACCCGCACGGAAGAGAACGTAACGATCTGCACCGGCGACACCTATATATGGAGTTGGAACGGGACGACTTACAGCGAGAGCGGCCGGTATGTAGTGACCGTCAAAGATGCAGCCGGCAACGATAGCGTAGAGCACATTCTGAACCTGAACGTACGCTATATACCGGAGACCTTCGTGACACAAACGATCTGTCAAGGCGGCAGTTACACGTTCGGCGACCGTCTGCTGACGGAGAGCGGAGAATATGAGTACACCTTCAAGAGCGGCACCTGCGATTCACTGGTTCACCTCTCCCTGAATGTCGTACATGCGGACACCAACAAACTCGTTCACCATATGAATCCGGGCGATCATTTCACATGGAACAACGAGGTCTATAGAGAAACCGGTACCTATTTCTACTATGGTACCAACCGTTTCGGTTGCGACAGCGTAGCAGTATTGGAGTTGACCGTCAACCACGTGGATACCATAGATACCACGGTCGTAGCCTGCCAGCGCGAGCTGCCCATCAGATGGCATGGTATCAACGCCAGTCAGAGTGGCGAATACTCGGGCATCGAACAACAGGCAAACGGATCGTATAATTTCTATCGTCTGCACCTGACGGTTCGTCCGATTGTGCAGATTGACACTACGTTCACGATCTGCGATGACGAGCAGGTGATCTTCAATAACAAGACCTACAGCGAGAGCGGCCGGTTCTTTGACTACCTGAGTTGCGACACCATAATAGAGGTGAATATCTACAAACACCCGCAACGCATCTATGAGACCCGCGCGGCTTTAGGGCAAGACAAATACACCTGGACATACGGTCCTGCCGGCCAACAGACAACCGTAGAATACAGCACACCGGGCACGTACGAGTTCGAGTTCCCGAACGCAGAAACAGGGTGTAGCGAGATCTGGCGGTTGATCCTGAGCCAAGACATGAACGAATATCATTTCACCGAGCGATTAGAGATTTGTGAAGGAGACGAGTTCAGCTGGCACGGAATGGGCAATCTGAGCCACCAGTACATTGGTGAGGAACACGAATATAAAGCAGAATACAAGACCCGCAACGGAAAAGACAGTATCTACACCCTGTACCTGACCGTTAAGCCGGTTCAGCGCACCTATCGCACGATTACTTTCTGCGGTGAGACCACCTACAAAGGTGTGACTTACACGAGCAACACCATTGTACGCGACACGATGATCGGTGCCAACGGCTGCGATAGTATTATCCTGATCAACTTCAATAAAGCCAACTCGTATTTCTTTAGCGAGACAAAAGACCTGCCGCAAGGTAAGGTGTTTAACTGGCATGGCATGGATATCTATACAGACGGCGTTTACCGCGATGAGTACCAGACGCAGTATGGTTGTGATAGTATCTATGAGTTGCGCGTTACCATCATCCCGGCTACACCGGAGACGAACCAGTACTCCGAGCAATGGTCAATCTGCGCCGGCGACACAGTATTATGGCGCGGCAAAGACCTCTGGCGCGGCGGGACGTACGTAGATACCGTCTGGACTGCCGGCAAAGAGAAAGTAGATTCGATCTTCACGCTGAACCTCAACGTTTGGCCGAGTTACAAAGACACGATTGTCCGGCACCTCTACAATTGTAATGACGGATCCGCAATCCAATATAACGGAAAACTCTATTATGACGATGATACAATTGTGACCGTCTTCCCGACGATACATGGATGCGACAGTATCGAGAAAGTATTCATGCACTTTAATACGGCGTTATTCTTAAGCGACACTGCGAAGATTGCGGACAATAAACTGCCGTACGAATGGAGACCGAATAATGACACCACTATTCTCGTGAGTGCAACGGGTACCTATCAGTACACGAAACCTGTCCCCGGAGGATGTAATAACACATGGGAACTGCATCTGATTGTTTACCCGACATTCTTCTACAAAGACTCGGTAGTATTATGCGAGAACGATCTGCCTTATTATTGGGATAAAGGTCCGGCGGAACATGCAGGAGACGCATTGAGTGCAGCCGCAGGGCAGACCAAACTGATTACATATACGTATAGTAGCGTAGTCACCGGCGCAGATAGTATCTACCAACTGAAGATGACCGTAAAAGAGAGGCAATATAGCATCCAACAACTCTATATCTGCAACGGTGATCAAGAGACGCTATCCAATGGCAAGACTTATAACAGCAACACCATGGTACCCGATAGTATCTATCGCGACACGGTGGTTATTCCGTCTCCGACTGAAGGATGTGATAGTATCGTTTACTATGAGATTCTGGTTCGCCCGATACAGACAAGCATCAAGACGGAGATTATGCACCTGGGCGATACGATCTTCTGGATGGGCGATACGATTACCAAACACGAGACACACACCTACACCAAAGATAGTACCGACGAGGCAACCGGGTGTAAAATCACCAACCAACTGCGCGTTATAGCCGAGTACCGGGATGTAAAAACGACCTGCGCTTTGGACACTCCGTATATCTGGAGTTACAACAACGGCAAATACTATGTGACAGGTCTTTACACCGATACGGTGCGTGACGCAGAAAACTTCATCACTGAATTCCACACTTTGAACCTGGAGGTAAAAATACCGGTGGATACCACCATCTACCTCCGAGGCTGCCTGCCGGCTGGTGTTACATTCAACGACAAGACCTATCTGAAGAGCGGAATCTACCGCGACACCATCATCTGCGACACGATGTACACCATTCACGTGAAGGTGGATACTATTCATGAGATCAACCTGGCGGACACGATCTGCGAGGAGTTCCTGCCCTACATCTTGGGTCGCCAGGATCCGGACACCATCTGGGCGGAAGGTATTTATCACCACACCGATACTACCGCTTGCGGTTGCGACTCGATTGTCAACTTGAACCTCCGTATCATACCTAAATTGACCAAAAACGACTCTACCTTCGTCTGTGAAGACAGGATCATGGAGCAACCGGTTGTGTTAGGTGATACGGTTACGCCTTGGTTCGATTTCCGCAACGGAGGTCTCTTCCACGGCACATGGGAGGGCAAGTGGCACGGCGTATCTTACACCACAGATACCATTGTATGGAACTGCGATAGTAGTTATTACCACCATATTATTGTTCGTCCGCGTCAGGTTCAACCGGCTGTAGATACCTTCTATCTGTGTAAGGGTGATTCCGTACAGTTATTATGGCCATACAGTGACAAGTGGTTCAAGGAGCCGGGATTGTACAAAGACACCCTCCAAGCCAACTCGGCCTTTATGGACGAGAAACACGGATATGTACATAACGACCGTGACTATTTGTGCGACAGTATTATCCACTGGTTGGTTATCTACGCGGATACGGTACACGAGGAGAGGACAGCACACATCGCCATGGGCGACTCACTCTTCTTCGACAATCAATGGAGATACGCAGCCGGCGATTACGACTCTATTGCGCAAGCGGTTGACACCAATTCATACGGCGAACATTGTAAGTACGTGATGACGTTGCATCTGTACGTCGATTCCACCTATCATTTCCGTGATACGATGGAGGTATGCGAATTCCCGGGCAAAGAGATACACTACATCTGGTCCGATGGACACGAGCGTATTTACACGATGCCGAAGAAAGATACGGCACTCCATGTGATCGACACACTGCCTACACTACTCTACCGGTTTGACAGTATCTATGACATGTACATAGATTACCGTCAGAAGTATTTCACCCAGATCTACGATACGATCTGTGAAGGCGACTCTGTCCGGTTCGACATTCACAACCGCAATAATACAATTACCCAACGTTTCCTCTCCGTGGATGGCGTTTATTACGATACGATTCCTGCCCTCAACGGTTGCGACAGTATCATCGAGTTATACCTCAAGACCCGCGACAGTATTCCGACGACCTACATCAGCCACATGATTACAGATCGCGAGATCCCGTATTTATGGACTCATCAGTGGAAAGAAGGCGGACTGCCCAAAGACTCGACGGACACGCTCCGCGCTACGGGCATCTATCAATTCACAATGCCGAGCCAATACGGATGTGATAGCACGATTGTTCTTAACTTCACCGTTCATCAGACGCATGTCTTCCGAGATACGATTGAGTTATGCGAGTGGTCCAACACAACCCATACTCATGTATGGAGCACCGGTTACCAACAGAAGTACACCCTTCCGTTGGATGACGACACGCTCCATTACTACGACACGCTCCAGACACGTATTCTATTCGACAGTATCTACGATCTGTATGTGCGTTTCCACGCTCACGCTATCACCTATATAGACACCAGTCTTTGTCACAATCAATCAATACGGTTTGGTCTGACGAAGGATAACACGTATCGCGTTATCTCTAAAACCGGTGAGTACCGTGATACGTTAACTCGCGTAGCGAATGGTTGCGACAGTATCATCGTACTGCGATTGAATGTATATCCGCTCTACTCGCACACATATAACCATCATATATCGAGCGTGGACACGCCGTATGTATGGGAACATATCGATGCGACGGGTAAGATATTCCCCAGTGACACACTCTATGCAGAAGGCAAATACGACTATACCTTCACCAACCAGCACGGCTGCGATAGTACCGATGTGCTCAACCTCTACGTACACCAGTCTTATCTATACCGCGATACAGTACAAATCTGTGCGTCCGAGACACCTTATACATGGGGCAATAAGAAAGATATCTACACCACCGGTGAATATATCCAGTACTTCCGGACACACGATAATATGGCGGATAGCACGCATGTACGGTTCGTCCGCGTGATGCCGGTTAAACATGATACTATTCAGGCGATGATCTGCGAAGGCGACTCGATGCGCTTCGGTTTGACGAAATCCAACTTGCCGCGATTCATCCATATGCCGGGATTGTACAACGATACATTGACTACCGTACACGGATGCGATAGTATCATCACACTGACGCTCAATGTGTTCCCGCGTCATTTTGGCGACACGACGGTGCACATCGCTGATGTAGATACGCCGTATGTATGGAAACACGTGGATGCCGCCGGGCATATATACAACAGCGACAAGTTGTATGCCGCCGGCAGGTACGGTTTCCGCTTCCCGTCACAATACGGGTGCGATAGTATCGACAGCCTGACTCTTGTCGTCCATCCTACTTACCTGTACAAAGACACCATCTCCATCTGCACAAGCGAAACACCCTATAACTGGTATAACGTGGACGCAAATGGCGACAGTACTTTGTTCCGGAAAGCGATCTATGAAACAGGGCAGTACATCAAGCATCTGCAGACTCATGACGGATACGATAGTACATACATGCGGTACATCTATGTATTGCCTGTTAAACGGACGGAGATCCACGATAGTATCTGCGCGGGCGAGAATAACTTCTATGTATTCAACGGACGGAAACTGACCGAGAGTGGTGTCTTTACGGACACCTTGACGGCTGCGAACGGATGCGACTCCATCGTCAAGCTGAACCTCACCGTCAATAAACCCTACTACAGCTTCCGCGAAGAGCATATCGTAGAGGGACAATCCGTCACGGCGTATGGAAAAACATTCACGACAGACACCGTTTATACCATCAAGGGGCTGACACCTAACGGGTGTGACAGCACGACGGTTCTGAAGGTGGTGGTTCATCCGATGGTGGATACCATCGTCACGGTGTGCAAATCCGAGTTACCGTACATTTGGATCAATAAGTGGAACGGACAAATCACTCCGCTCTACACCGCCGGCTTATACCGCAATGACACCACGTTCATCAATGGTGAGCGGATGTACTACGGCTTAAAACTGATTGTCAACAACCAAGTCTTCGATACTATCCGACACACGATGTGTGAGGGATCGAGCTACGAGTTCAAGGGTAACACCATTACGAAGCAAGGCGTTTATAGGGATACACTGAGCGCAGCGAACGGTTGCGATAGTATTGTAACACTCATACTGACCGTCAACAAACCGTTCTACAACGTCATCCGCGAGACGATACTGGAAGGCCATTCGTACGAGTTCTACGGAGAGACTTGCACCACTTCCGGCAACTACACGCATTACAGCCGTACGCCGGAGGGCTGCGACAGTACAACCGTACTCCAACTCACCGTCCATCCGATAGTCGATACGATCATCACCGTCTGCGATGCAGATCTGCCGGTAATCTGGCACAACCGATGGAACGGCAATGAGGAGAAGTTCTTCTCCAACGGCATCTATCGCAACGACACGACCATCAACGGAGAGAAACGGTTCTACGGTATTCAGGTCAAGGTCAACAACCAAGTCTTCGATACCATCCGCGTCGCAATCTGCGAGGGTTCTTCTTATCAGTTTGCCGGCGACGCCAAGACGACCGCCGGTATCTACCGCGACACCTTGCGTGCAGCGAACGGTTGCGATAGTATCGAGACGCTTATCCTTACCGTCAACAAGCCGTACTACCACTACTATGTGGAGCATATTCTGGAGGGACAGCAAGTTCCGTTCTTCGATACGCTCTGCACGACCACCGGCACTTACACCCATTACGGACGTACGCCGGAAGGATGCGACAGTACTACGGTGCTCCAACTGGTGGTTCACCCGATGGTAGATACGGTTGTCACCGTCTGCAAGACCGACCTGCCATACCTGTGGGTCAATAAGTGGAACGGACAGATCACACCGCTCTACACCGCCGGAACCTACCGCAATGACACTACTTATGTCAATGGCGAGCGGATGTTCTACGGCCTGCAACTGCTGGTTACCGAACCGACAGATACCACTATCTATCGCGAGATCTGCGAAGGAGACCTGTATAACTTCAACAACCGCTACTTGAACACTGCCGGTGAATATCGCGACACGATCAAAAACCATAACGGATGCGACAGTATCGTGATCTTGCACCTCAATGTGCTCAAGAAATACTACAACTCCATTAACCGCTCCATCTACGAGGGCGATACCGTCATGTTCCAAGGCATCCCCTACTCGACCGCCGGTATCTATCCTGTACGGCTGAGTTCATCGTATGGATGTGATAGTATTATTGAGTTGAGACTGACAGTCATCCGTCTCTTTGACGACAGTGTCACCGTCTGCGCCAACGAGCTACCGTACCGCTGGACTCTGCCGAGTGACTCTACTAAGCAAAAGACCATCTACGAATCCGGTATCTATCGCGACACGGTTGTTAACAGCGAGGGAGTACAAAGTGTCATTGGTCTGAAAGTAAAAGTACTGCCTATCGCGCACGCGCCCGAACCTATTATCGCGCGTATATGCGAGGGAGACTTCTACAAGTTCGGTGACTCGCTACTGACCGTACAAGGAACGTACTATGACACCCTGACAGCAGCCAATGGTTGCGACTCAGTGGTTATGCTCTCTCTGCAAGTACAGCCGAGGGTACACCAGATAGATACACGAACGATCTTCGAAGGCGACACCGTCATGTTCTACGACTCAATCTGCACTACCTCCGGTATCTACACTCACACCGTGCAGAACGGCAAGTGCCCCGAGACATACCAGCTCATCCTGAGGGTGTTGAAGGAGTTCCACGTAGATACCACCGCGTATACCTGCAAGAACCAACTGCCGTTTGTATGGCATGGCATCGAGTATAACGAAACAGGCGATTACTCGCTGCCTACCGCGTGGACGGATTCCTCGCGCGTAGTAACGACGCTGCACCTCTTCGTAAGAGACGCCTTCTACGGCGAGAAGAATATATCCCTCTGCGAAGGAAACATGTTTATCTTCCGCAGAGATACCTTCCGCACGAGCGCGATCTTCTACGATACGATTCCGTCACAGCATGGTTGCGACTCGATCATCAAATATACCCTGCAGGTACATCCTAAGTACGAGCGTTGGGATACAGTACATATCTCCGATAAGGATTTCTATGAGTTCAACGGACGTCAACTGACTGTTCCGGGAGACTATGAGTACACAGGAAAAACAAGTAACGATTGCGACAGTTCTATCTTCCTGCACTTGGAGGTTCATCCTTCGTACTTATATACCGAGTTCAGGGATATATGTGCGCCGGATACGATTCACTGGCACGGACAAGTTATTCACATGGATACCGCTTATAAAGTATCGAACACCACTACGCGTTATGGTAAAGACACCACATACACGTATAGGGATCCTTACCTGACTCGCTATGGTTTTGATAGTATCTATGAGTTGAGACTGGCCGTCCACCCCTCGTATTATATCTATGAGCAGCATCTGATCAAGGAAGGGGAGACCACCATCATTCATGGTATAAATGTTACTGAAACCAATAAGATTTACACCGACACCCTCAAGACTATGTATGGTTGCGACAGTGTTTACCAGATTGCCGTGAACACAAAACGTATGATGGAGATTGAGCGTAAGGTTACTATCTGCGACGGAGAGTACTACGACCTCTACGGACAGAAACTGACCAAGAAGGGTAATTACACCAAGATGTCGCCTGACGGAGATACGATTATGCACATCGACCTGACTGTCAACCCCGTTTCAGTTGAGCAGAAACGGATTGTCATCACGGATGAAGAGGTGCCCTACTCGTACGGAGGACGGCTGTACTATCCGGAGTTGCCCGTATGGGTTCCCGCTTCTCAGTCCTGGGACAAAGATGTCAAGACCACCCAGTATACGAACGAGTTCTTCAACCAATATGGTTGTGACAGTACGCTTTATCTCGATTTCGTTGTTACAACCCACTACTCCGACTGGAACCAGATTCCGCTCTGCTCCAATGAGACGCTGATCATCGATAATGACACCATCACCCATGCAGGCTATTACACTTTCGTTCGGCGCTCGACAGTCACGAAACGCATGGATAGTCTCTACCGCGTAGAGATATATGACGCGCCGAAATACGAGATGCCACCGATCAAACGGACTATCTGCGAAGGAGACACCGTGCATTTCTACAACCGGATATTGGCGGTAGAGGGAGACTATCAGCAGAAACTCAAGAGTGTGGACGGATGTGACTCGATCATCACCATGAGACTGACTGTCACGCCTACTATTCATAAGGAAACGTCCGTGCGCGTGTACGAGAAGTACCTGCCATATATCTGGAAAGAAGTCGTAGATGGCAAAGTGGTAGAAAGAGAGTGCTACCTCTCCGGCGATTACGTCCACTCATGGCAAACGGGCGAGTGTATCAACACCTCTACTCTCCACTTGACCATGGTTCAACCCGTTACGGAAGAGCGCATCGTCTGTGGCGATGATTCCATCAAGTGGCGTAACGACAAGTGGTATAGCAAGGAAGGCTTTTACTACGACACTATCCGCAGGCCTAACACGGATACCATTACCGATGTCTATGTACTGCACCTCATCAAAGGACAGCCAACCGACATCAACAGCGTGAGAGTCGCTGAGGTAGAGGAAGAGGCGAACATGCTGGATATCTATTTCTCGACCGATAACGGACTGTACTCCATGACAAAGGTCAACGTACTCTTCAAGAACGGCCCGAGCTCCGCGTTCACGAACCTCTATAATGCGACCACGTCGAAGCAAGGCGATGAATACGTAGTTTCCGTGCCTATCCCGCAATACGCGGATACCTGCTATGAGGGACATCATAAATATGTCAAACCCGGATACTACTCGGTACAGGTACAACTCGACAATGGGGCTTGTGGTAGAAGCGAGTCACAGACGGTTGAGTTCCTCATGAGGTACCCGAGTTGGATTATTCAGCAGAACTGGATGGACATCGTGGCTCCGCTGAATTCCGACTGCAACTGCGGATATGAGTTCTCGAAAGTGAGATGGACGGATGAGAACGACTATCCGTACGTGAGTCAGGCTGCCGGCTACCTGCACAACAACAATCTCAGAGTTGGCAATAACGTAGTGATGTGGGCTACGAGAAAGGGTGAATCGACCGAGTACCCGACTTACCCGTTAACCATCGTGCAGTACACTTGGCAGAAATACGATAACCCGATCATTGTCTATCCGACTCAAGCGCCGCGACATGCACCGATGGTTACCATCGAGGCGCCGCAGGACGGCACTTATGAGATCTACTCATCCACGGGTATGCTCATCGGCTCCGGCATCATGAGCGAAGGGAAGACGACACTCACCCTGCCGGCTACCAGCGGAGTCTATTTCATCCGTACGAAACGAAGCAATCAGGCAGAGAGTCACAAAGTACTGATCTACTAAAGTACTTCCCTACCAATACACTAAGCCCCGCGATCGCTCGCGGGGCTTAGTGTATCTCAAATGTCGAATCTTCAAATTTTCAAATCTTCAAATCACAGCTTCTTCCTCCAAAAGGAGGAAGTAACATCCTCCCATTCCTCCCCTACTCGTTTGTAGAGCCGCTGGTTCGTTTTCTCGCTTTTCAGACCGCCGAGTGCCTCGATATACGGACCGAGCTTCACGTAGTCAAACGGACTGTCCGGCCCCGGCATCTTCACACGACCGCTATACCAAGCCGTCTTTAATTGTGAATTGTGATTTGTAAATTGTGAATTGTGAATTGTGAATTGTGAATTGTGAACGTGCTCCGCCATCTGCGCTACATATGCCGGATCCTGGTCGCCGCCCATGAACGCCACGCACGTGATCAAGCCCTTGTACCGCTCAGTCAGATCGTCTATCAGCGCTTCGTTCAGCTCTTCGCCGATGTCCTCCCATAGATGCGGACTGTGGCAACCCGGGCAATGACAAGGACACCCGGAGAGGTTGAGCGCAAGCGTCACCTCCCCGGGAATCTCTTGAAATACGACGTCAAACGATGCTACTTTCATTAGCACTGCGGAGCTTTGTTCTTCTCGGCGTAGTAACGCTGAGCAGCCTCTTTCTGGCGTGCCTCCGAGAAGTTGGATACCCGCTTCATGTAACCGATCACACGCGTCAGGTAATCTACGTTCTTCGAGTGGCAATGCGGGCACTCCTTCAAATAGCGCTTGTCGATGTGACCGCAGTCGTTACAGATCGTGTTCGGGATATTGAACGTGAAGTAGTTACATCCCTCTACAGCCGCTACGCGCAGCAACTGGCGGTACTGCTCTTGGCTCAGGTGCTCCTCCAGATTGCAGTGCAGCGCGCTACCACCCGTCAGGTGCTCGATGTACTTGCGGCCGTGCAGACGGAAACGGTCCAGTACGTTCAGACTCTTGTCCTCTACTACGTAGAAATAGCTGTTGTAGCAGTCGCGCGGTACTACATATCCGTCTTCTTTGTCCCATTTAGCGTGCTTGACACCTACGTTCTCGGCGGGAATCATCTCGCAGTTGAACATAACGTCTTTCGTGCGGTACTCTTTGTTCTTCTTCTCGATGATGCCGAGCAGTTCCTGTACGAAATGTGCGTACTCCGGAGTGTCCTTGATCTCCAGACCGAGGAACTCGGCTGCTTCTACCAGACCGTTCACACCGATTGTCAGGTACTGACGGCCGATATTGATGTAGCCGGCGTCGAACAGCGGAAGCATGCCTTTCGCCTGCAGGCTCTTGAGGTTCTCGTTGTAAGCCAGCTGCACTTTGTGCATCAGGTCAACGACATCCTCTACATATGCCTGGTACGGGATATTGTTGCGTACGGCGTACTGGATAGCGCGGTTCAGGTTGATCGTCAGTACGGATTTCGAACCCGTCGAGATTCCGCCAGCTCCTAATGTGTAGCTGAAGCTGTTGTCGGTGATCGCGTTACGCAGACGGCAGCAACTCGACAGGCTGTCCGCGTTGTCACTCACGTACGTGAAGAACGAGTGACCCTTTGCGTACATCTCTGCCGTGAAATCGGCGTACTCCTTGTCCTTGATGTCGCCGTTCTCTGCCAGCAGAGCCATCGTCTCTACCGGGAAGGTCAGTACCGTGCGGGTACGCTCTTCGTTGAACCAGTTCATGAATCGCTTCTGCAACCAGTTCAAACTGTCCCAGTGCGGTGCCTCGCCGTCCGGGAAACGGAAGTTCTCGAACAGGCTCTGGAAATAGTAACGGTCGTAGTAACTGATATTCCAGAATACCGACTGGAAGTTACGCGCGCCGCTCGGCTGGTTCAGACTGTAAACCACCTGCTGGAAGCAGTCGCAGATCACGCGGTCGATCGTACGGCGTTTCAAACTCAGGTCCACTACCTCGTCGGCGCGTTTGTAGTAGTCCTCGCCGTACTCCTTCTCAATGAAATAGTTCATGTACATAAGGAACTCGGGCGTAGCGCACGCGCCTGAAAGCATCGAGCTCACCATGAATACCATGTTGATGAATCCGCCGCAGAAGGACTTCAGGTTCTTCGGAGGAGTGGCGTTGCCGCCGATGCTCTTCGTACCGCCGATCAGCCAAGGGTACATCGTGATGGACGCACAGTAGTTCGCGAGGTTCGTCTCGTCGTTCTTGTAGATGAAGTGCTGGTTCAGCAACGACATGTACTTGTCGCTCAGCTCCTTGCCGTACATCTCTTTGATGCGCTCGGTCAGCAGACGGCGGTTCAGACGGATGAAACCCTGCTTCGGCAGCTCGCCGATCAGCGTAGCGATGTTCTTGTGCTCCACGTTCGCGTTCGCATCAAACTTCGAACCCTCTGCCGCATTACTTGCCTGAACGTAGTTCATCATGAAATCCAGACGCTGCTGGGTCTCACGGTCCTCCGTGTGACCCTGGCGATACAGAATAAACGCTTTCGCTACCTGGTAATACCCCTCAGCCATCAACGCCACCTCTACCTGGTTCTGAATCTCCTCCACCGTTTGTTCGTTACGTACTCGCAGGTGCGAAAGGATTGCCCCTAATGTCTCTTCCGTCGCAAACGCACCCACTGCTAAGAATGCCTTCGAGATTGCATTCTTGATCTTGTCAATGGTAAAAAGCTCCTTTTTACCGTCACGTTTGATAATGTATGTTTCCATAATAAAAGTATAATATATCTGTATATCTATCTTTCTACTCCGTTCGTCTTTCTACTCTCTCCGGATTTTCCGGTTCTTTCCTCTCGAGCCTAAATCGAGTGCAAAGGTACAATAAATTTTTCAATTGTGCAAATTTTTTGACAAGAAAATTTATCTACATTTTACAAAAGTTGTCCAAAACGAAATCACAATGCACATATTTACAGCATTTTACATTTTTTGAAATGTTCAAAAGTTGTCCAAAATAAAAAGTTTTCAACACTACCATCCTCTACTTTTTACACTAAGCATCTTTCCTTTCTCGCGCATAATTGCGCGAGCCTTCATTTTCTCTTTCCCTCCCCTTCTCTACTCGCATGCATATTATAGTACGCGATTAGTATGTATTTAGTAGGTGATTAGTAGGTGATTAGTAGGTTATAAACGCGACCATATAGTGACCATCGTACTACGTGTTAACACCGTTCAAACACCATCCACCCCACGCCCCTTTCACCTTTCGCCCCCTTCTCTCCCTTTAGGGGGCTGGGGGCTCCCCCTCCCCATACACAAAAACAGCCCCGCATTACTGCGGAGCTGTTCTGCATCTTGCATTCTTGTCCCGTCATCGGGACAACCTTGCGTTTATGCATCGTGCATTAATGCACGATTTTTAGAGGCGTACACCCAGTGCGTTGTACTTAATGCCGTTCTTCTCAATGATCAGCTGACCATTCTCAAAACGCTTAACTGCCTTTGCACCATCCTCTGCATTCTCAATACCCTGCGGATAGAGGCCGAAAGTATATGCTGCGGCAGGGGTAGTTACACCATGATTGCAACCATAAACTACGAGTACAATCTCGCCGCTCGCACCCTGCTTACGAAGGGCATCAAAAGATACCACTTGTACACCGGTAACTGCATACTGATCTCCCTTCTGCTGGTATGCATATGCGGCTACTGTATCTGCATTGCTCTTGAATACTGCTGCGTCATAGTTTGCCTTCGGCAAGACAACAAAATCAAACGGCTCCTCGAGATTCGACGGAGTAATGACAATCGTGCTGTCCGTTTGAGCAAACGAGAAGGTCATATCAACCGGCACTACCTCAATCGGTTTGGCTGCTGCCATATTGAAGATATAATAGTTCTTATCCTTTGCCAGGCACTCTACCTGAATAGCATAAGCATCATCACCGGCAGTAATGGCCACCTTCAGATCAAGATAATCCAACGTAGTAGTATCGGTTCCGTTTATCTTGGCGAGATAGGTATAACGTCCATAAATGTCGTCTGCAAGAGTATAATCTCCGGCCGCATAGGAGCCGATAACACCAACCATCACGAGATATTCAGCATCTGCCGTTCCGAAATAGAAGAACTGGTTTTGCTCTTGTACTACCGCTTGACGTGCGAAGCTGTGGCGGATGGTATCTTGTACCTCCGGCTCGTAAGACAACATGTGGATATTATATTGGATACTATCTACACACAACAGTTTTGCGTCGATTACAAGAGTATCTCCGCTCTCGCTCAAAGTAGCATCCCAGATGGTATCAATGCGAATTGCCAAACCACCATTGTTCATATCATACAACTTGGTGTAGTTCATCAAGAAATCTTCATACGCAAGCTCATGAGGAAGTTTTATTGTATCGCTAAATGCAAAATCAAGCTGTACATAATATGCTTGATCAGCACTATATCCTTCGTACATTACATCGCTGGTATATTCCGTCACATTCGGCAGATCTACCAATACGTTCTTTACCACACCGTTTGGCTCAATCTTAAAATCTTTCAGGTCAATGATTGCGTCCGACATATTCGCGTAACCATACTGAGCGTAAACAAAAGTCAGAAAATCTATTGCTAAAACTTCAAGCTCGGCATCTATATTCCACTCACGATTTTGCGCATCTACTGCTGAAAGCTCAACATGATAAGTGTCAGCTCCCGTTGCGGTCAAACGGATAGCACCACTTACGGCTGCGGTATCACCTGCTGCAAATACAACCTCACCGGTGGCTGTGGTTACCTCATACTCACCGGCTATCTTATTGGAAGCCACAGTAGTAATACTTACTGCCCCTACATAAGTTGTGTCGGCACCACCAAGGAATGTAAGCGTCCAAGACATATCGCCTTCACTGCCGTTCACAGCATCATTATAAGCACCATAGAACACAGCCTGAAGGAGAAACGGAGCTGCTACATCCTGCTTGGCTGCCGGAGCTTTGCTAATAGCCTTGAAATCCTTAAACAACGGAGTCGTAATACGCTGAGACTCCAGATTCTCGATCTTCGGAAGCTTAGCTACCTTCCGGAAATCTTTCTTCGCTACCTTTGCAAAAGGAGCTGCGCTTGCACTCAGTACGAGCACTGCTGCGCATAAAAGAGATAAAAATTTCTTCATAACGAATTAATTTTAGTTAATAATTGTTGTATTTAATTTTACATTTTGCTACTTTTGGTACGTTCGGCAATACAAAACGCCAAAATCTTTGCAAAATTACTACAATTATGCGATATATACAAATTATTCGAGCATAAAAATGAAAATTACATCATTTTGCAAACTACACTTTGCAAAAACGCACAAAAAAAAGGTGCTTGTCGCACCTTTTGTGTCCCCCGAGGGACTCGAACCCTCGACCCACTGATTAAGAGTCAGTTGCTCTACCAACTGAGCTAGGGAGACAGATCGTGTGCACTTATTGTGCACGAACTGAGTACCGGATACTCATGCTTTTTCTCAAAAGCGGGTGCAAAGGTACTGCTTTTTTTTGACATGACCAAATATTTTTGCAAAAAAATGCATTTTATAGGTCATTTTTTCATTTTAGGCTCTCCGCAAAGGCTTCTGCCGCCTCTATCTGGTCAATTTTGCCGACATCCATCATCCGATAATCCTTCGGCACATAGGCATCTAACTCCACCTGATCCATGATCCCTAAATAGAACTGAATCAGCGAAAACTTCTCTTCTTGTACATCCTCTAACCGCCTCAACACCTCAGGACTCAATATCTGCATTCCGCTGAAAGCCAGTTTCCGCAATCCGCCAAGTTCGGCAGCCAAAGAAGCCGGACGTACTTCTCCTGTCGCTACATTCGTCCATCCGCGGAGTCTGTTCTTCTCGTCAAAGAGAAGATACCGCTGCGTCTCCCGCTCACTCACCATCAGTTGGCTAACCCCCGTCTGTTCATATTTCTCCACCAACGCCCGGATATCTATATTACTCAATATATCCGCATTGCACGCGAGAATGGGCTCATCCTTCATTTTCAATTTTTCATTTTTCACTTTTCTCAGTCCTCCTCCTGTCTCTAACAGGCACTCGCGTTCGTCACTTACCTCAATATGTGCACCCCACCCTTTGCTCTCACGGATGGCATCAATAATCATGTCCGGGAAATGGTGCACATTCACGATTATATCATCGATCCCCGCTTCGAGCAGTTTCTCTACTTGCCATTGCAACAGACTCTTGCCGCCTAACGGCACAAGCGCTTTGGGCATTTTATCGGTAAGCGGTTTGAGCCGTGTACCCAACCCCGCTGCAAAAATCATCGCTTTCATATATAGACCGCTCGCGAAGCTCGCTCAAAGAGCAAAGACCGCTTCGCTTAAAGAATAAAGATTAAAATGTTTTATCAATACCTTGTTCTCTATGGACGAGGTGGATTCGGACATTGTATTTCTGTTTGAGCCGCTTTGCTACATGCTCGGCGCAATAAACCGATCTGTGCTGACCGCCCGTGCAACCGAAACACACCTGCAGATGTTCGAACCCGCGCTCCAGAAACCGCTCTACGTGATGTTCTACCAACTTATCTACACTCTCCAGGAAGGTTAGTATCTCTCCGTCTTTCTCCAAGAAATCAATCACCGGCTGATCCAGCCCCGTTAGTGTCTTATACTCCTCGTACTTGCCGGGGTTATGCGTACTCCGGCAGTCAAACACATAACCGCCGCCGTTTCCGCTCTCGTCAACCGGAATTCCACGCTTGAAGGAGAAGGAATAGACCGTAACCACCAAGGCCTTACGCGGGCTTTGACTGTCGGTCAGCCGTCGGGTGACCGTCGGGATTGACAGCATATTAGAGAGTGAGAATATCGTCGGATATTCCTGTTGTAGTGCCGGGTTTTGCGCGAAAAGCTCTTTCAGGTTTTTGAGGGCCTGAGGAATGGACTCCAGGAAATGAGGTTTCCGCTCGAAATAGCCTCTGTAACCGTACGCGCCGAGCACTTGCAGCGTCCTCAGCAGGACGAAATGCGGCAGCGCCGCACGCCATTCGTTTTCAGCCATGCATGGCTGAAGTTGCTTGAGTTCATCCAGATACGCTTCTATTAGCTTTTCACGCAGACTCTGCGGGATATTCGCCTTTGCCTGCCACAGGAACGACGCCACGTCGTACTGCGTAGGGCCTTTCCTGCCGCCCTGAAAATCAATGAAGTACGGCTGTCCGTCTTTGACCATCACATTCCGGCTTTGAAAATCCCGATACAGGAAAGTACTGAGGGCTGACGGCTGATAACTGACAACCCGAACCAGAGCATCAAAATCATCTTCCAACTTGGGCTCCGAGAACTCGATTTTTGTACCCTTCAGAAAACAGTACTTGAAATAATTGAGGTCCCACCGGATGGCTCTTTCATCCATCGCAGGCACCGGAAAACAGACACTCCAGTCGAAATCTTGTGCGCCTTTCACCTGCACGTGCGCGAGCGCGCGCAACGCGCGTTCTAATAAGGTGCGCTCCTCTTGATTGAACTCTCCCGTCTCGCGGCCATGTTTGATTGCTTCGAACAAGAGCGTGTCCCCCAGATCCTCCTGGGTATAACTCATCCCGTCCTCACTCACCCACAACACGCGCGGCACCGGAAGTCCCTTTTCCGCAAAATGACGCGACATATAGACAAACGCGCGGTTCTCGTCGCGGTTGGTGCCTTCCACGCGGATGATACTCCGCCCCTGCTCGTCCGTCTCGCGGGTGTAAACTCTATTGGATCCTTGCTTGGCGATATTCATTTTTCATTTTTCATTTTTCACTTTTCATTTTTCACTTTTCATTAATCACGCCCTGAATTGCAATGCGTGGTGAATACAGCTCACCTTGCACGGACCGATGATATTCTCCAATATACCGTCTGCCTCAAAGAGTATATGTTTGCGGTAGTTGATCTCTATCTCGCTGCCGCAGATGGGATAGACGAACGGTAGTTCGGTCAACCTGCCATTATACAATTTCGGCAACGCCTGAATAATCTGTTTGAAAGTCGGCTTCTTGACAAACATGGAGTGGAACACACCGTCTGTCGGGTCCGCCTCCGGATTCTGCTTGATACCTCCGCCGGAGAACGGGCCATTGCCGATATTCATGGTAAACAACGCATCATTCACAGCCTCTTTGCCGTCAACTTTAAGAATCATATGCTGCGCTTCATGCTCCACAATCGCGGCAATCAAACCAAAGAGATAGTTCACATGATGGCTCCCCAGATAATACTTCAGCGTCTCCGCTTTCTTGCAACAAAGCGGATCGACGCCAAAACCAACGGAATTGATAAAATAGCGGTGGTGCTCGATGTTATTGCGCCAGTAGGTGACGCAGCCGATGTCTATCGGATGTCCCTCGCCCTCGAAGAACCGCCGGAGACTCTCCTTGAAGTTCTTGTTCAAGTTCCAGTACCTGCCCCAGTCGTTACCTGTGCCGCGCGGCATGAGACCGACCTGTATCTTCGCCTTCTGCTCCGCCGTCAACGATGACCGCATAATGCCGTTCACCGCCTCGCTGAGCGTACCGTCACCGCCTAAAATCAGAATCTCGTCATAGCCTTTTTCTACCAACTCGCGCGCCAACTCGATGGCGTGCCCCGCATATTTGGTCACGCGGTAAGCAAACGGCTGATGCCTCTTGCGCAGCAGTTTCCATAAATATATGCGCTGTGCGCGAAAGGCTCTCTTGCCCGATTTCGGATTAATTATAATGCCTAACATGATACCATTTACGATTTGTTCGTTTCCCGTTTTGTCATTTGGAAACGCGAGTGCAAAGGTACAAAAAAAAATGCACATACGCAAGGGTTTGTGCATTTTTCTACAAAAAGACGAGTGATTTTATTTGAAGAACTCGTTTACTTTCTCATTAACTACGATTTCCTCCTGGAAGATGTAAGCACCCGTTTTAGGCGACTTAACCATCTTGATGCACTTAGAGTGCGCGCGTCCGGAGTTACCGGTTTGCAGTGTTGCGACCGCTTTCTTTGCCATAGTTCTAAGCCTTTCTAATTAGGGTTAATTACTTAATCTCCTTGTGAAGCGTGTATTTCTTCAGATAGGGATTGTACTTCATGAGTTCCAAACGGTCCGGAGTGTTCTTACGGTTCTTGGTGGTAATGTAACGGGACATTCCGGGAACGCCGCTGGCTTTTTGCTCGGTGCACTCAAGGATCACTTGAACGCGGGCTTCTTTTGCTTTCTTTGCCATAATTCAACTCCTTTCGTTTAATACAGATAGCCTTTCTCTGCCGCTTGTTTCAAAGCGTTGTCCAGACCAATCTTGTTAATCGTTCTCAGACCTGCTGCACTCACGTTCAGCTCGATCCATACATCTTGTTCTACCCAGTAGAACTTGCGGCGGAACAGGTTCACATCGAAGCTGCGTTTCGTACGGCGCTTCGAGTGCGACACATTACAGCCGCCCATGGCTTTCTTGCCGGTAATTTGACAAATTTTTGACATTGTATTATATATTTTATATTATTTTCAATTCGGGTATTCTTCGCATACTTACACGAAAAATCGTGCAAAGGTACAACTTTTTTTTCAATTGTGCAAATTTTTTAGCAAGAAAATGAAAATTTAGGCAATTTTTGCAGGATTCGTAGTAGTAAGTATGCAGGATTTCTTCGTTATCCTTAGCCCTCGCCGTGGGCGAGTTCTACAAGTCTAAATAAAAAAACTCACTTGAAAGCGAGCTCTCAGATGAGTTTTTTATTCAGTCTTGTGATCCATGCAGGATTCAAACCTGCAACCCCCACATCCGTAGTGTGGTACTCTATTCAGTTGAGCTAATGGACCATCGCGTTCGGCGATAAAATTGCTTCTTTTTCAAAAGCGGGTGCAAAGGTACTGCTTTTTTTTGACATGACCAAATATTTTTGCAAAAAAATGCACTTTACCCCTCATTTTTTTGCTTCTTGGGTCCCTTTTATGCCAATTTGAGCAATCCTATAGACATTACATCCGATAAAATTCCCCAATACGATAGCACCATAATAAGCTGCCAAAGCCCCCCAACTCACAGAAGATGCATTCAGCAAATAGACGCAGCAATAAAAAGCATCCGCCACACAGTGCGGAAAACCGCATAGGATAAATGCCGGCACAGCGAAGAGCAGCGGCAGCCAATCCGAGAAATCCCTGTTCTTCCGTGCGAAATCCACCGCTAAAGACATCAATAATCCACAACCGATGGCAAGCAACCCCGTACCAAGCCAGCCTGTTTGCAACCGGGCAGTGATGATTCCCGTTGCCGCCTCGCCTAAGTGCAACGGCGAGAAAAGACTAATCGAAGCCACGGCAAGACATCCGATGATATTTCCAAGCAGTATCAGTAGCAGAGGAAGCAGATCCCGCCAACCCGTCAGGAAGCCGGCAGTACCGGTGTACAGCCGCGCACCATACTTCACCACGGCAATCAAGCCGACGCAGAACAGAAACATACCCAATACCGGGTTGGCGAGAAACCCCCACCCTGCTATACCGATGAGGATTCCTGCAAAAATGGATTTTGCCATATTGTCATTTAGTTAGTAGTGCTGCAATACGTGCCATCGCCTTGCGGATATCCTCTTCGCTGACCGCATAGGACAAACGGATACAAGACGGACAGCCGAAAGCGGAACCGGGGACGACTGCCACATGGGCTTCATCCAGCAGCCGCTCTGCCACTTCATCGCCCGTTCCCCATGCACTCACATCCGGGAAGAGATAGAAAGCTCCTTCCGGCTTATGGAACTTCAACCCGGGGATTTGAGATGCCAACTCGCAAATCAGTTTGCGACGGGACGCAAAGACATTCCGCATTTCCGCCACACACTCCTGCGATCCTGTCAGAGCGGTCTCCGCCGCTTTCTGTGCCACCATCGTTGCGCAGGTGAGTTGCTGCCCCTGCAGACGGATACAAGCGTTGATGAAAGCTTTGTTCTTGGACATCAGCCATCCGATTCGATAACCCGTCATCGCGTATGCTTTGCTCACCCCGTTTATAAGAATAAGGCGATCCGCGAAATCTGAGAAATAGGAGAACGTAATGGACAACTTGCCATAGTTCAGTTCATTGTAAATCTCATCTGCCAGGATATAGACATCCGGATACTCACGCAAAACCTTCATCAATGCCTCTAACTCCTCCGCCGTATAAACGGCTCCTGTGGGGTTGTTGGGTGAGCAAAGGATAATCATGCGTGTTTTGGGTGTGAGCGCCTTACGTAGCGCTTCCGGCGTCAGGCAGAACCGATCCTCATATCTCGTCTCGATGGGCACTACCACTCCTTCCGCCAGTTTCACCATCTCGCTGTACGACACCCACGCAGGCATAGGAATAACGACTTCGTCGCCCTGATTGATTACCGTCTGGATTGCATTGTAAATCGCCATCTTGGCTCCCACGGAAATCAACACATCGTCCGCAATCCACGGAATAGCATTTCCGTTCAAACTATTCTGGTAGTTCGCCGCCGCCTCACGAAGAGCCGGAATTCCTGCCACGGGACCGTAATGCGACCAGTGGTTATCCACGGCCTCTTGAGCTGCGACACGCACATGTTTCGGGGTGTCCATATCCGGCTCCCCCAAAGACATGCTAATCACATCCACTCCGGCGGCTTTCATTGCCTTCGCACGCGCCGTCATTACCAAACTCTGCGAGGCTTCGATTTTCAATACACGATCTGATAGTTGCATAGGAAAAATATCAATTATCAATTATCAATTATATAGTATGTGCGGAGGAACCGTCAAAACAATGGGTACACACCTGACTGCGGGGCAGACCGATAGCGCGGATCAGCGTCTCCAGTTTGGTAAAACGCAAGGAGTGGAGCCCGAACTTATCGGCTATACAATCCACCATACGCTTGTATTCCGGTGAGTCGGTTACCGTGTACGCGCGCACGCGTTCCTCATTTAATGCTGCTTCTTCACCCTCCAACTCGGCTATCGTCCGCCGGGTTATCAATTCCATCACGGACTTGGACTCCGAGAAATTGATGAACGGACAACCGTACATCAGCGGCGGACATGCTACGCGCATGTGAATCTCTTTGGCACCTCCTTCAAGCAGGCAGCGGGTGTTGTCTCTCAACTGCGTTCCGCGGACGATAGAATCATCGCAGAGCAAGACCCGTCTGTCACGCAAGATGGCATTATTCTGAATCAGTTTCATCTTAGCCACCAACGCCCGCATGTCCTGGTTAACCGGCATGAAGGAGCGGGACCACGTGGGTGTGTATTTGGAGATTGCCCGACGGTAAGGCACATTATGTCCCTCGGAATAACCGATTGCCATTCCTATTCCGGAATCCGGTACACCGCAGCAACAATCGACTTGCGTGTCGTCCTCCTTACCCATCGCAAAACCGATGTAGTTCCGTACGTCCTCTACATTGCGTCCCTCGAAAACAGAGGTCGGGAAACCGTAATAGACCCAGAGGAAAGAACAAATCTGCATATGATCCGGCAACGGTTCCGCCAACTGCTCTATTCTATCCGCAAACAGGCGTACCACCTCGCCCGGACCTAAATCCCGTACGATGGAATAACCCAAATTATAGAAAGCGGAGGGCTCACTGGCGGCACAGTAGGCTCCTTCTTTGGAACCGATGATAACCGGCGTACGTCCCCATAAATCGCGGGCACAAACGATGCCATTCTCCGTCAAAAGTAGGATGGATAGTGAGCCCTTTATCTTCTCTTGCGCATACCGGATACCCTCTTCCAGCGACGGTTTCTGAATAATCATCAGCCCCACTAACTCAGTGGGATTCACTTTACCGGACGAAAATTCCGATAGGTGCATGTTGTTTTCCAAAGCCTCGGCTGCCAACTCCTCCAGATTGGCGATCTTACCGACCGTTGAGATAGCAAAACGTCCCAGATGCGAGTTGAACAGTAACGGTTGCGCATCTGTATCGGAGATGATACCTATACCCGCATTACCGAGGAATTTAGGCAACTCCTCTTCCATCTTGCTGCGGAACGAGGCCTGCGAGATAGAGTGAATCACACGCTTGAAATGTCCCGTTTCGGCGTCATACGTAGCCATTCCTCCCCGGCGTGTACCTAAATGCGAGAGGTAATCGGTACCATAAAAGACATCCGTGACACAAGGCCTTGTGCTAATGGATCCGAAAAAACCAGCCATAATTGTACTAAATTAACAGACTTACCTTTTATACCTATTTTCTCAAATATGAACGGATATTATTCTCTATTCGTGCTGCCAAGTTGCCGGTCTCTTCTCGCACGAACGAATCACCGGTAATACCCTCATACAACTCTACATAACGATCCGTGATATCTTTCACGATAGCCGGTGTCATTTCGGGTACTTGCTGTCCGGCCTTACCTTGGAAACCATTACTCATCAGCCATTCGCGTACGAACTCTTTGGACAACTGGCGCTGCGCCTTACCGGCAGCAAAACGCTCCTCGTAACCCTCCGCGTAGAAATAGCGGCTGGAGTCCGGCGTGTGTACCTCGTCCATGAGCATTACCTGGCCTTTATAGCTGCCAAACTCATATTTGGTATCCACCAGTATCAGCCCGTGCTTCTGCGCGATCTCCTGTCCGCGGGCAAAAAGTGCCAAGGCGTATTGCTCCATCTGCAGATACTCCTTTTCAGGCACCAAACCGCGAGCAAGAATCTCTTCACGGGAGATATCCTCGTCGTGCGTACCGATCTCGGCTTTGGTGGTCGGAGTGATAATCGGACTCGGGAACTTCTCGTTCTCGCGCATACCGTCCGGCAGTTTCACACCGCAGATCTCACGCACACCGGCTTTGTAGGCACGCCACGCGGAACCACACAGATAGCCGCGCACAATCATCTCCACCGGATAGCCCTCGCAGCGATAACCCACCGACACCATCGGATCGGGAGTTGCCAACAGCCAGTTGGGCACGATATCACGCGTGGCATTCAGGAACTTGGCTGCAATCTGGTTGAGGATCTGTCCCTTGTAAGGAATACCCTCCGGCAGAATGACATCAAAAGCTGAAATACGGTCGGTTGCTACCATGCAAAGCAAATCATCGCCAATGAAATAGACGTCGCGTACTTTACCGTGATAGACACTCGTTTGACCGGGAAAAGAAAAGTTGGTTGATGTTAAAGCGTTCATACTATTTGAGTTTGTTTAGTATCATTTATATTCGTTCCATTCTTTAATTGCCAGTGAATCCAACGGCACATCGAGGAAAGCGTTGATGAATGCCTCTGCTAATCGGGCATTCGTGATCAGAGGGATATTCAGATCCACTGCCGTACGGCGCATCTTGTAATAACTGTCATGCACCGAATCCGCCAGCGTATCTACCGGAATACCCACAAACAGTTCTATCTCTTTCTTATGCATCAAATCCGACACAATCGGTTGTTTGAGCTGTCCGTACTCGTCCACATGCTCCTTCTTGTACACGCGTATATTCGGTACGCCAAGCCCGTTGAGGTACTCGCTCGTTCCGCCGGTTGCATAGATGGTGTACCCGCGTTGTACCAGACGTTTGATTACATCCAACAGGTGTGCACGCTGTTTCGGACCGCCGATGGCGAACAGGATATTCTTCTTCGGGATACGCATTCCCACGGACAGCATCGCTTTGAGGAGCGCGCAGTTGGCATCCTCGCCTAAGCAGCCCACCTCGCCGGTGGAAGCCATATCTACGCCCAATACCGGATCTGCGTTCTGGAGCCGGTTGAACGAGAACTGCGAGGCCTTCACGCCTACATAATCAAAGTCAAAGAGCGACTTGTGGGGTTTCTCGGTCGGCAGACCTAACATGATACGTGTGGCAATGTCTATCAGGTTGATTTTCAATACTTTGCTCACGAACGGGAACGAACGGGAGGCACGCAGGTTGCACTCAATCACCTTGATCTCATTCTCTCTTGCTAAGTATTGGATATTGAACGGACCGGAGATATTCAACTCTCGCGCAATCTGACCGGAGATACGCTTGATTCGGCGCACCGTCTCTACGTACAGTTTCTGCGCCGGAAACATAATGGTGGCATCCCCTGAATGGACTCCGGCGAACTCCACATGCTCGGAGATAGCATACGCGATGATCTCGCCGTTGCGCGCCACGGCATCCATCTCCACCTCCTTGGTATTGGTCATGAACTTGGAAATCACCACCGGGTGTTCCTTGGATACTTTAGCGGCCAATTGCAGGAACTTATGCAACTGCTCCTCGTTGGAGCAGACATTCATCGCGGCACCGGACAGCACGTACGACGGACGCACCAGCACGGGATACCCCACCCGGTTGACGAATTTCTCCACATCGTCCATCGAACTCAGCGCACTCCATTCCGGCTGGTCCACGCCGATGCGGTCCAGCATGGCGGAGAACTTGTCACGATCCTCCGCATTGTCAATCGACTTGGCGGAGGTGCCCAGGATAGGCACTTGCTGCGCATCGAGTTTCATAGCCAGGTTATTAGGTATCTGGCCGCCGGTGGAGACAATCACGCCATGCGGATTCTCCAGCTCGATAATATCCATTACGCGCTCGAACGTCAACTCATCGAAATAGAGCCTGTCGCATACATCATAATCCGTGGAAACGGTCTCCGGATTGTAATTGATCATCACCGACCGGAATCCGTTGCTTCGGATGGTATTGAGAGCCTGCACGCCACACCAGTCGAACTCAACCGACGAACCGATCCGGTACGCTCCCGAGCCCAGCACAATAATCGACTTGTGGTCGCCTGTATAATGTACATCGTTCTTGGTCCCGCTATAGGTCAGATACAGATAATTGGTCTGCGCGGGGAACTCACCGGCAAGCGTGTCTATCTGTTTCACCACCGGCAATATACCCATTTTTTTTCGATACTCGCGCATCTTCAGGACCGCCCGATCCATGCTCATCTCTTTTCCCAACCCCACTGCGCGGGCAATCTGGAAATCCGAGAATCCCAGTTGCTTGGCGCGCAGCAGCAGATCGTGTTGCAGGTGCTCCAAACCGCCTAAACTCTTGAGCTCGGTATCTAACTCGATGATATGTCTCAGTCTCTGCAGGAACCAGTTGTCGATCTTCGTCAGCTCATGAATCCGCTCTACACTGTAGCCATCATACATCGCTTGCGCGATAGCGAAGATACGCTTGTCCGTCGGTGCCTTGAGGGCGGCGTCCAAATCATCCACACGCAGGTCTTTGTTCTCCGTGAAGCCGTGCATACCCTGTCCGATCATGCGCAGACCTTTCTGGATAGCATCCTCGAAGGTGCGACCGATAGCCATCACCTCGCCCACGGATTTCATCGAACTGCCTAACTCACGGTTGACGCCGCGGAACTTGCCTAAATCCCAGCGCGGGATCTTGCATACCACGTAGTCCAGCGCCGGTTCGAAGAACGCCGAGGTCGATTTGGTAACCGAGTTGGACAACTCAAACAAGCCGTAACCCAAACCTAACTTGGCTGCCACAAAAGCCAGCGGATAACCCGTAGCCTTGGACGCCAACGCCGACGAACGGCTCAAACGCGCGTTCACCTCAATCACGCGGTAGTCCTCCGACTCGGGATCAAAGGCGTACTGCACATTGCACTCGCCGACAATCCCCAGGTGACGGATGATACGGATGGCCAGCGCACGCAGTTTATGGTATTCCGAGTTGGTCAGCGTCTGCGAAGGAGCAATCACAATCGACTCGCCGGTATGGATTCCCAGCGGGTCAAAGTTCTCCATGTTGCAGACCGTGATACAGTTGTCATAACGGTCGCGCACTACCTCGTACTCGATCTCTTTCCATCCCTTCAGCGATTTCTCCACCAGCACTTGCGGCGAGAAGGAGAAGGCTTTTTCTGCCAAGAGGTTGAGTTCCTCTTCATTATCGCAAAATCCCGAGCCTAAACCGCCTAAGGCATAAGCGGCACGGATGATTACCGGGTAACCTAATTCCGCAGCGGCACGCCGCGCATCTTCTATCGTCTCGCACGCCTCGGATTTGATGGTCTTGACATTGATCTGGTCCAACTGACGGACGAACAACTCTCTATCCTCGGTGTTGATGATCGTCTCCACCGGCGTACCAAGTACCTGCACGTTGTATTTCTCCAGCACGCCCGAGCGGTACAATGCCACGCCGCAGTTCAGTGCCGTCTGACCGCCGAAAGAAAGCAGAATGCCGTCGGGACGCTCTTTCTCAATCAGCCGCTCGACGAAATACGGAGTGACCGGCAGAAAATAGATATGATCCGCCACTCCTTCGGAGGTCTGTACCGTAGCAATATTCGGATTGATCAATACGGTCTCTACTCCCTCCTCGCGCAGGGCTTTGAGGGCTTGTGATCCCGAATAATCGAACTCGCCGGCTTCACCGATCTTCAGCGCGCCGGAACCGAGTACCAACACTTTATGAATATTCTCTAATTTCATATCGATCCATTTACTGGTTGAGAAGCTTTACAAAATCATCGAACAGGAACTCCGTATCCACCGGACCGGAGCATGCCTCCGGGTGGAACTGCGCGGAGAACCAGGGCTCCGACTTATGACGGATACCCTCATTGGAGCCGTCGTTCATGTTCACGAACAGAGGCTTCCACTCTTTCGGAAGCGTATTGGCATCCACTGCATAACCGTGGTTCTGCGAGGTGATGAAGCACCTGTCCGTCCCCACCATCCGTACCGGCTGGTTATGCGAGCGGTGACCATAAGGCAGCTTATAGATGGTAGCACCCGCAGCTTTGCCCAACAACTGGTTACCCATACAGATACCCGCTATCGGTTTGTGCGACTGCATATAGGTCTTGATATGTTCTACCAGCACGCCGCAGGTATCCGGGTTTCCGGGACCGTTGGACAGGAACAGACCGTCTGCCTCTATCGTATTGAAATCATAATCCCACGGCACGCGGATGACCTCCACATCGCGGGCAATCAAACAGCGGATGATATTGTGCTTCACGCCGCAATCCACCAGAATGACTTTCTTTCCCTTTCCCTCGTTATACCGTATCACCTCTTTGCAGGACACCTCTGCCACGAAGTTCACATCCTCGTATTGCGCCTCGGGAGCCGGCTCGCAGCCTTCGATCTCTATCGACCCCATCATCACGCCGTGCTCGCGTAATAACATGGTTAGTGCGCGCGTGTCTATGCCTGTGATGCCGGGAACCTGCTCGCGCTTCAGCCACGCTCCGAGAGTCTCTTTGCCGTTCCAGTGGCTGAACTCGCCGCTGTACTCGCTGCAGATAATGGCCTTGGCGTAGATGCGGTCGGACTCCATGAAAGTCGCCAGACCGTCCGGACGAAACGAAAACTCCGGCACGCCGTAGTTACCCACTAACGGGAAAGTGAGGGTCATCAACTGACCCGCATAACTGGGATCGGTCAGTGACTCCGGATAGCCCATCATAGCGGTGTTGAACACCACTTCGCCGCTTACCGGGACATCAGCTCCGAAACTATACCCCTCAAAGGTTGTTCCGTCGCTGAGCCGTAATATTGCTTTTTTTCTCATCTCCATATTGTTGCCTCACGATCGGGTCCAACAGAAATAATCTTGATAGGAGTGCCTAACTCGCGCTCCAGGAAATTCACATAATGGATAAACGCTTCCGGCAGTTCCTCCTGTTTCGTGCAATGGGTCAAGTCCGTCTGCCAGCCGGGAAACTCTTCATATACCGGCTCCACGTTCTTGTCTATGGAAAACGGGAAGTCACGCGTCAGCTCGCCGTTCACGCGGTAAGCCGTACATGCCTTGATTACCGGGAACGTGTCCAGCACATCGGATTTCATCATCAGCAGTTGGGTCACGCCGTTCAGCATGATCGTGTACCGCAATGCCACGAGGTCTATCCATCCGCAGCGGCGCTCACGACCTGTCACGGCGCCGTACTCATGACCGATGGCGCGTATCTGTTTGCCTGTCTCGTCGAACAGTTCGGTCGGGAACGGACCCGCTCCGACACGCGTGCAATAGGCCTTGAAGATACCATATACCTCGCCTATCCGGCTGGGTGCCAGACCCAGACCCGTACATGCTCCGGCACACACTGTGTTGCTCGAGGTCACAAACGGATAGGACCCGAAATCGACATCTAACAGCGATCCCTGTGCACCCTCGCATAGTATCGTCTTGTCTGCCGCAAGAGCCTTGTTCACGAAATGCTCGCTGTCCACGAACCGGAACTGACGCAGGTACTCGATACTCTCCATCCACTCTTTCTCCAGTTCCTCCAATCCGTCCATCGAAACAGGTGCGCCGCCGTTGGCGACCGCAGAAGCGTTCAGCATATGAATCATGTCGATATGACGGTTGCGTGCTTGCGCGTATTTCTCTGCAAAACCGTCAAGAATATCTCCCACGCGCAGACCGTTACGGCTGATCTTGTCCGTGTAAGTCGGGCCTATTCCTTTACCCGTCGTGCCGATCTTGGCCTTGCCTTTGGCGGCCTCGTTGGCTTGGTCCAACAGTCGGTGGGTCGGCAGAATGAGGTGCGCTTTCTTCGATATGTACAGCCGTTCTTGCAGTTTGTGTCCGGAGGTAGCCAACTCCTCCGCCTCTTTGCGGAACAGAATCGGGTCCAACACTACGCCGTTACCGATCAGGTTGATCTTTCCGCCTTGGAAGATACCGGACGGAATACTGCGCAGCACGTATTTCTGACCCTCGAACTCCAGCGTGTGACCGGCATTCGGACCGCCCTGAAAACGGGCTACTATATCGTACTTCGGCGTGAGCACATCCACCATTTTGCCTTTGCCCTCATCGCCCCATTGGAGTCCTAACAGGATATCTGCTTTTCTCATATACCTAATTGGTTAAAAATATAATCTACGTTTTTCATATAGTATTCCAGCGTGAAACAGCCGTCAATCTCGTCCTCCGACAGGTATTTCATCACCTCTGGAGTGCTTTTCAGCAACTCTTGCATCTGTCCGCCTTCCATCAGCGTGCGCATCGCTACCGGCTGCACGAGATCATACGCCTGTTCGCGTACCAGCCCTTTCTCAATCAGCGCGTTCATCACACGCTGCGCGAAGATAGCGCCGTGCGTCAGACCTATATTGTGCAGCATGTTCTCCGGATAAACTACCAGATTATCAAGGATACCCATCAGCCGTGCTAACATGTAGTCCAAAAGCATCGTGGCGTCCGGCAGTACGATACGCTCCGTAGAGGAGTGAGAGATGTCACGCTCGTGCCAGAGAGCGATGTTCTCTGCCGCCGTGCACATATATCCGCGCATCACCCTCGCACAGCCGCAAATGTTCTCCGACGAGATCGGATTGCGTTTGTGCGGCATGGCGGACGAGCCTTTCTGCCCTTTGCGGAACGCCTCTTCCACTTCGCGCACTTCCTGCCGCTGCATGTTGCGGATCTCTAAAGCAATCTGTTCCAACGAACCGGCTATCACCGCCAGCGACGACAGATAGAAAGCGTGGCGGTCACGACCCAACACCTGCGTAGCGATCTTCGCGGACTCGATTCCCAAGTGCTCGCACACGTACTGTTGGATGAACGGCGGGATATTGGCGTAGTTGCCCACCGCGCCGGATAACTTACCGGCCTCAACTCCCTTCGCCGCCATCTCGAACCGCTCGATGTTACGCTGCATCGTGGAGTACCACAACGCCCATTTGAGACCAAAGGAAGTCACGTCGGCATGCATGCCGTGCGTGCGACCGATCACCGGCGTATATTTGAACTCATTGGCGCGTTTCTGCAGTACTTCTAAGAACTGTTTCAAATCCTCGCGGAGGATGGCATTGGCTTGTTTGAGCAGATAGCCGTTGGCGGTATCTACCACATCCGTGGAGGTCAGGCCGTAGTGTACCCACTTACGCTCTTCGCCTAACGACTCGCTCACCGTGCGGGTGAAAGCTACCACGTCATGCCGTGTGATCTCCTCAATCTCATGAATGCGGTCCACGTCAAACGATGCCTTGGCACGCAGCTTGGCTACATCTTCTTTGGGCACTACCCCTAACTCCGACCAAGCCTCAGCTGCCAGAATCTCTACCTCCAGATAGGCTTGGAACTTGTTCTGCTCGGTCCATATGTTGCGCATAGCTGCGCGGGAATAACGATCTATCATGCTTGTTTTACCTTATACGAAATACATTTATAGGCCTCTTCTACTTTCGCCAGAGCTTTCTCAACCGTCTCATCGGTAGCCAACAGCACGCCGTAACGGCGATGTCCGTGCACCTCCGGTTTGCCGAACAGACGCATCTGTACGCCCGGGATAGCCAGTGCTTTTTCCAGACCCTCGAACTCTACCTCTTTGCCTTCGCCCTCGATGACGATAGCCTTGCTCGCGGAGGGTTGGAAGAAACGAACCTCCGGAATCGGCAGTCCCAATACCGCACGGGCATGGAGCGCGAACTCACTCAGGTCCTGACTGATCATGGTTACCATGCCTGTGTCATGCGGACGGGGGCTGACCTCCGAGAAGATCACTTTTTCACCCTGCACGAACATCTCCACGCCGAAGATTCCGTAACCGCCTAACGCGTCGGTAACCATCTTGGCGATATGTTGTGCTTGCTTCAAGGCGTCCTCACTCATCGCCTGCGGCTGCCACGACTCGCGGTAATCGCCTTCTACCTGGTGATGACCGATCGGCTTCAGGAAAGTGGTTCCTCCTGCGTGACGGACGGTCAGCAGCGTGATTTCGTAGTCGAAATGAATGAACCCTTCCACAATCACTCTGCCCGCTCCGGCACGGCCGCCTTCTTGCGATACCGCCCAAGCGTGCTCTATCTCTGCCTCCGAATGAACGGTCGATTGACCGTGACCCGAAGACGACATGATCGGTTTGACCACACACGGAATACCGATTTCCTTGACCGCTGCGATGAACTCGTCATGGTTGTCCGCAAACTTGTAAGGAGCGGTCGGCAGGTGCAACTCCTCCGACGCCATGCGGCGGATAGCCTCGCGGTTCATCGTCAGGAAAGCAGCTTTGGCGGTCGGGATAACATGGTAGCCCTCTTTCTCTAATTCTACCAGGGTCGGAGTGGCGATAGCCTCTACCTCCGGAATGATAAGCGAAGGTTTCTCCTCCTCGATGATCTCACGCAGACGGTTACCGTCTAACATGTTGAACACATGCGACCGGTGAGCTACCTGCATCGCCGGAGCATGGGCATAGCGGTCACAGGCAATGACCTCTACACCATAACGCTGAAGTTCCATCGTGACTTCTTTTCCTAATTCTCCGCTACCGAGTAGCAGTGCGCGCGTAGCGACTTGGGTAAGTGGCGTTCCAATTTTCATTGTTATTTGAGTTTTTGTTGATATTCTAGTAGGTGATTAGTAGGTGATTAGTAGGTGATTAGTAGGTGATTAGTAGGTAATTAGTCCGTCATTCTCCTATTAAAACACTGTAATGTATTATACATCAGCATGGCGATAGTCATCGGTCCTACTCCGCCCGGGACAGGAGTGATGGCACCGGCTACGGGAGCTACGCTCTCGTAGTCCACGTCTCCGACCAGTTTGCCGTCTGCCGTGCGGTTGATACCCACGTCAATCACCGTAGCGCCCGGCTTCACCATCTCTCCGGTAATCATCTGTGGACGTCCCACTGCGACTACCAATATATCCGCCTCACGGCATACTGCCGCCAGATCCGCGGTACGGCTGTGCGCAATCGTCACCGTGCATTGTTTGTCTAACAGCAACTTGGCTACCGGCTTTCCGACGATGTTACTGCGTCCGACGACTACCGCGTGACGGCCTTCCAAGACCGTATTGCTCTTCTCTAACAACGCCATGATACCAAGCGGTGTGCAGGGAACGATACACTTCTGGTTGAGCCATAGTTTGGCTACGTTCGTAGGATGGAAACCATCCACATCTTTCTCCGGCGCGATGGCCTCTATCACACGCTGCTCGTTGATATGTTTCGGCAACGGCAGTTGCACCAGAATACCGTCAACCGCCTCGTTTTCATTACGTTCGCGGATGACGCGCAGCAACTCCTCTTCACTCACATCCTCCGGCAACTGGATCAGTTCGCCCTCAAAGCCGCAGTACTCCGTAGCTTTGATCTTACTCCTCACGTACGACAGGCTGGCAGGATTCTCACCCACGATGATCACATCCAGACACGGCTTGCGACCGTATTGTTTCGCCAATGCCGCTACCTGCTCGCGTATCGCTTCTTTCTCTTGTTGTGCTATTTGTTTTCCGTCTATTATCATAACGCCCAATGTGCAATATCTTTTCTATAGAATAAATTGGAACAATGGATCTTCTCCAGTTCCCGATAAACTTTCTCTTGTGCCTGACGAACATCCGCTCCATGCGCAATACACATCAGCACGCGTCCGCCGTTGGTCACTAACCGACCGTCCTTTACAGCCGTTCCCATATGCAGAATCAGTCCGTCAAAGTCCTCCGTTCCGGTTATCTCTACGCCTTTCTGATAAGCGCCCGGGTATCCGCAGGAGGCAAGTACTACACCGACAGTCGCTTGCTTTCGCCATGTAATCGATTCCAACGCCTCGCCGGTGGCAATCGCGTGGAATACTGTATAAGCGTCGCTTTCCATGAGCGGCAATACCACTTCCGTCTCGGGATCGCCGAAACGGGCGTTGAACTCAATGACCTTGATACCGTCTTTGGTCTTCATCAGCCCGCCGTAGAGCACACCGGTAAGCGGTTTACCCTCTTGAACCATGGCATCTGCCACGGCCTGTAGGATATGTTCCTGCGCCCATTCCTCTTCCTCTTTGCTAATGAACGGAAGCGGTGTGTATGCACCCATTCCGCCGGTATTCGGTCCCTTGTCTCCGTCAAAGACACGCTTATGGTCCTGACTCAACGGCATTGGATAAACCTTATAGTGATGAACAAAAGCCATGAACGAGAACTCCGGTCCCTCCAGATAATCCTCTATCACTACTCTTCCCTTGCCGAACGCTTCGCCCACCAGCATGTCTCTCAGCGCTTGCTCTGCTTCCGGCTCGTCTTGGGCGATTACTACACCCTTGCCTGCTGCCAGACCGTCGTATTTGAGTACGGTCGGATAAGTATTACGCGAACGTACATACTGCATCGCTTCCTCGTAATCGGCGAAACTGCGGTATGCAGCAGTCGGCACATTATATTTCGCCATCAGTTCTTTGGCAAACTCCTTGCTGGCTTCAATCTGCGTAGCCGCTTTGGAGTGTCCGAAGACCGGTATTCCCGCTTCGCGGAACGCATCTGCCACGCCGGCTGCAAGAGCTGCTTCCGGCCCTACCACACAGAGATCAATCTGGTGCGTTTGAGCGAAAGAGAGCAGTTGCGCTACCTCCGTATCTTTGATGGCTACGCACTCTGCGAGCTGCGCGATACCGGCATTGCCCGGTGCACAGTAGATATGCTCCACCTGTGTGCTGCGACTCAACTGATACACGATGGCGTGCTCGCGTCCGCCTGATCCTATGACTAAAACGTTCTTATTCATCTGAGTTACCCGTTCTTCATTAGTGTTTGAAATGACGCATGCCGCTGAAGAGCATCGTTATATGATGCGCGTTCGCTGCGTCGATACTCTCCTGATCGCGCACGCTGCCACCGGGTTGAACGATGGCACGGATACCATACTCCGCCGCACTCTCCACGCTGTCACCGAAGGGGAAGAAGCCATCCGATGCCATCACCAATCCGGCTTCCTTGATATCTTTTCCCTCTGCTGCCAGAGACTCTTGTGCCTGCTTCAGGGCGATAGCCGCTGATCCCACGCGATTCATCTGCCCTGCCCCCACTCCGTAGGTGCGACCGTCCTTGACGACCACAATCGCATTGGATTTCACATGCTTCACAATGTGCCAGCCGAACTGCAGATCACTCATCTGCTCGTCTGTCGGTTGGGTCTCCGTGACGCACATCTCTTTGGTCAGCCGGATAGTCTCGGTATCCAGTTGTTGTGCCAGCAGACCTCCGTTAACCGATACATACTGCATCTGTTTCGGACTCTCGGAAGACATATCCACTTCCAAGAGACGCAGGTTCTTCTTGGTCTCCAATACCGCCAATGCTTCCTCGGTGAACCGTGGTGCCATGATAATCTCCAGGAAGACAGGTTTCATCCCTTCCGCCATCTCTTTGTCCACTACGCAGTTCGTTGCCACGATACCACCGAAGATAGACACGCGGTCAGCATCATAAGCTTTCTGCCATGCTTCTACGCCGTTCTTGCCGATAGCAGCACCACAGGGATTCATATGCTTGAGTCCTACGCAGAAAGGTGTCTTGCCGAACTCACGCACGATATTCAGTGCGGCATTCGCATCCTGTATATTGTTGTACGACAACTCCTTGCCGTGCAGTTGTTTGGCAGAAGCCAGCGAATACGGCACTTGCTCTTGAGCGGCATAGAACTTAGCGTCCTGATGCGGGTTCTCGCCGTAACGGAGTCCCTGCTTGAGATCGTACTCCAGGAACAGTTTCTCGTTCAGCCCTGCCGCCTTGCGCATGTATGTAGCGATACACATATCGTATTCCGCAGTGTGCGTATAAGCCTTGGCGCTCAACTCTAACCGCGTCTCCTTGCGGGTGTTGCCCTCGGCTTGTATCTCGCTCAGCACACGGCTGTAATCGTTCGGGTCACAGACTACGGTCACGTCGTTCCAGTTCTTGGCTGCGGAGCGCAACATGGACGGTCCGCCTATATCGATCTTCTCAATCGCCTCCGCCATCGTGGTGCCTTCTTTGGCTATCGTCTCGCGGAAGGGATAGAGATTGACACATACCAAATCGATCAACTCAATGCCGTTTTGCGCCAATGCCTCCATGTGCGAGGGCTCATCGCGACGCGCCAACAGAGCGCCGTGTACCTTCGGGTGAAGGGTCTTCACACGACCGTCACAGATCTCCGGGAAACCGGTTACTTCACTGATACCGATGGTCTTGACGCCGCTCTCTTCCAGCAACTTCTGTGTACCGCCGGTAGCGATGATCTGCCACCCTGCTGCTTGCAGCCCTTTCACAAACTCCACCAAGCCGGTTTTGTCGCTTACGCTCACTAATGCTCTTTTCTGTGCCATTATTCTGTCTGTTTTTATTTGCTGATGATTTGATTTGCTCCTGCCTGTACACGGCCTATAATCTGTGCTTTCTCGCCGCAATGGTCTAGGATGGACAGCACTTGGGAAGCCTCTTGCTCCGATACTGCAAGCACCATGCCTATACCCATATTGAAGATATTGAACATCTCACGATGCGGGATTTGTCCTTTGGATTCGAGGAAACGGAAGATCGGAAGAATCTCCCATGCGCCTTCCTCGATATAGAACCCTTGGCCGGGTTGGAAAATGCGCGGGATATTCTCGTCAAAGCCGCCTCCGGTGATGTGCGCTACGCCGTGTACGTCCACTTGGCGCATTACTTCCAACACCTGTTTGACATATATCTTGGTCGGAGTGAGGAGCACTTCGCCCAAGGTCTTTTGGGTATCCAGCTCCGGATAGATCTGATGCAGATTGAGATTCGCATCTTTTACAATCTTACGGACGAGCGAATAGCCGTTGGAGTGTACGCCGGAGGAACTGATGCCGATCAGCACATCGCCCTCCTTCACCTTTGTACCGTCGATGAGTTTCGATTTCTCTACCACTCCTGTGGTGTAACCGGCGATGTCGTATTCACCGTTCTCGTACATGCCCGGCATCTCGGCTGTCTCGCCTCCAACGAGCGCGCAACCCGCCTGACGGCAACCTTCGGCTACACCGCTGACGATCGCCTCTATCTGCGAAGGGATGTTATGCCCCGTAGCGATGTAATCCAGGAAGATGAGCGGTTCTGCTCCCTGCGCCAGCACATCGTTGACGCACATTGCCACCGCATCAATACCTATAGTATCGTGCTTGTCCATCGCAAAAGCGATCTTCAGTTTGGTTCCCACTCCGTCGGTACCGCTGACCAGCACCGGCTCTTTGATATTTAGCGCCGAGAGGTCGAACATACCTCCGAACGAACCGATGGAGCCCATCGATCCGTGGCGGACGGTGGAACGCACATGCGACTTGATTCTGCTTACTACTTCGTATCCGGCTTCCAGATTCACGCCGGCTGCTTCATAATGTTGCGCCATAACGATTTGGTGTGTTATTTAGTGCTTAAAATAGTTTACTGCGTTCTCAAAGAGCGGCTGTTTCTTGTTGCCGGCTATGTTGGTGAATACGCCTTCTTCCCACCGCTCGGAGTGACCCATCTTACCGAGGATCTGTCCGTTGGGCGAGATCAGTCCCTCGATGGCGTAGCACGAGCCGTTGGGGTTATAAGGCGACTCCATCGTCGCCTCTCCTGTACACGGATCGGCGTAACGGAATGCCACTTGACCGTTATTGAACAACTCGCGCGCCAGTTCTTCGCTCACTACCAGTTTGCCCTCTCCGTGACTCACGGCGATACTATGCAGATCGCCTGTCTGCATACCTTGGAGCCACGGACCGCGGGTGGAAGAAACGGTGGTGGTCACCATCTGCGAGACGTGGCGGTTGATATCATTGCGGAAGAGCGTCGGACTCGCCGTCGTTACCTGTCCTAACTTTCCGTACGGCAGCAAGCCGGATTTGATGAGTGCCTGGAAGCCGTTGCATATACCGAGGATCAGACCTCCGCGGCTGAGCAGGTCTTCGATGGCACGACTGATCTTCTGCTGGTTAATGACCGAGACGATGAACTTCGCCGATCCGTCCGGTTCGTCACCCAGAGAGAAACCACCGGCGAGCATCAGTATCTGTGCGCGGCGGATATGCGCCTCCATCTCATCGATAGACGCAATCACATCGCTCTCCGTGAGGTTACGGAAGATGGTCATCTCCACTTCTGCGCCCGCTTTGCGCCACGCTTTGGCGCTGTCGTAGTCGCAGTTCGTACCCGGGAAAACAGGGATATAAACGATGGGGGCTTTGTGTTCTACGCCCTTCGGCATGAGGTCGCTGTGCTGCGGAGTCATCGTCGCCGGATAGACTTTACGGAACGGCGTTGTGCACGCCTCGTAGAGTTGCTCGCGGCGGACGGACTCACCGTTGATGACGAGGTTCTCGCTCTCTGTTACTTGTCCCAAGAGAATAGCGGACGGGATATTCAGTTCCTCCGTCGCCTCTACTAAAATACTGCCGTACTGGTAGTCGAAGAGCAGCGATTCATCGATACGGAGGTCTGCGCCTTTGGCGTTGCCGAACGACATCTTCGCCAGCGCCTCACACACGCCGCCGAAGCCGATGGCGTACGCCGAAACGATCTTACCGGCATGGATAGCCTTCGTGGTCTCGGACCAGAGTTGCTTGAGTTGGTCGGTATCGGGCATGTAGTTCTTGAGCGGCTTGTGCTGCAAGAGGTACAGACGGTTACCCGCTTTCTTCAGATCCGTGCTGATGACCTGATCCGCCTTGACGGTCGTAATACCGAAAGCAATCAGCGTCGGCGGCACGGATATATGTTCGAACGTGCCGGACATTGAGTCCTTGCCGCCGATGGACGGCAGCCCCAATGCCACTTGCATCTTGAGTGTGCCCAAGAGCGCGCTGAGCGGCTTGCCCCAGGTATGGCGGTCGTCCGTCATGCGCTCAAAATACTCTTGGTAGCTGAACCGCATGCGGCTGTAGTCCGCTCCGGCTGCTACCACCTTGCTGCACGCCTCCACAACGGCATAAGCAGCTCCGTGATACGGACTCCACTCCGCGAGGAAGGGGTTATAGCCGAACGCCATAATCGAAGCCGTGTTGGTGAATCCGTCGGTAGGCAGTTTCTGCACGGAGACCTGCGTCTCGCTGCGTTGCAGTTTGCCGCCGAAAGGCATCAAAACGGTGGAACGGCCGATAGTGGCGTCAAACTCCTCGATGAGTCCTTTCTGGCTCGTCACGTTGGCACTCTGCATCACATGGCACATACGTTCTGCGAGGGTCTTGCCCGCTACCGTCTGACGGAACGGATTACGCTCCTCTACCGGCAGAATAGTAGCCTTGGTATAATGTTTGGCACCCGCACTGTCAATGAACGCGCGGCTCAGATCCGCCACCGGTTCACCTTTGTAATACTGGCGCATGCGGCCCGTGTCGGTCACGTCCGCCACGTGCGTTACCTCTATATTATCGAGATGGCAGAAGTGCTCGAAAGCCGCTTGGTCTTTCTTCTCCACTACTACTGCCATGCGTTCCTGCGATTCGGAGATAGCCAACTCCGTGGGGTTCAGACCGGAGTACTTGGTGGGCACACGGTCGAGGAATATATCCAAACCGTCTGCCAACTCACCGATAGCCACACTCACGCCGCCGGCTCCGAAATCGTTGGACTTCTTGATGAGGCGCGTTACCTCGTGCCTTCTGAAGAGGCGCTGTATTTTACGCTCCTCCGGTGCGTTACCTTTCTGCACCTCGCTGCCGCATGACTCTAACGATGCCTCCGTATGCTCCTTACTGGAACCCGTAGCGCCGCCTATACCGTCCCGTCCCGTGCGACCACCCAGAAGCAGAATTACATCGCCTGCCTTGGGTGTCTCGCGGCGCACGGCATCCGCCTTAACCGCTCCGACGACTGCGCCCACCTCCAGCCTCTTGGCTACATAAGAAGGATGGTAGATCTCGCGTACATGCGTGGTAGCCAGACCAATCTGGTTGCCGTACGACGAATAACCGGCAGCCGCCTTGCGGGAGATGATCTGTTGCGGTAATTTACCCGCCAGCGTCTCGCTTACCGGCGCATAGATGTCACCCGCTCCGGTGACACGCATCGCCTGATAGACATAAGCACGACCGGACAGCGGGTCACGGATAGCGCCGCCCAGACAGGTGCTCGCGCCTCCGAAAGGCTCTATCTCCGTCGGGTGATTATGGGTCTCGTTCTTGAACTGCAGGAGCCATTTCTCTACCTTTCCGTCCACATCGACGTCAATGAAGATGGAGCAAGCGTTATTCTCTTCACTCACCTCCAGGTCGTCCAAGAGCCCTTTTTTCTTCAGGTAGCGGGCACCGATGGTAGCCAACTCCATGAGGCAGAGCGGTTTGTCCTCGCGGCCGAGCTCCACACGGATGTGACGGAAGGCCTCCAACTCCTGTTCGATGTCGTCTTTGATGAACGACTCCTCCACCTCTATATCCTCCAATATGGTAGTGAACGTAGTATGGCGGCAGTGGTCCGACCAATAGGTATCGAGTATCCGCAGTTCGGTCTCTGTCGGTTCGCGGTGCTCTTTCCGGAAATAATCGACTACGCAAGCGAGATCATCTGCATTCATTGCCAATCCCCACTCCTTGCAGAACGGCGCGTACTGCTCGCGTCCCATGGCGGTGAAGCCTGCCATGGACGCCAATGGTTTCACATCGGCGGTCTGCTGGCGCTCCAGAAGGCCGAGGTTCTTCTCTCTCGCCTCCACCGCGTTGATATAATAGTGCCGGATACGCGCCATTTCCTCGTCCGTCATGGGATCCTCGAAGATCAGCAACCTGCCGGAGCGGATGTCTATGTCCGCGTTCGGGTCAATCAGATGCACACAGTCGATAGCAGACGAAGCGCGTTGGTCAAACTGACCGGGAATGAACTCTACCGCCAGGTAGCGCTTACCGTCGAGCGATACGGAGTCCGTCACATCATCGGTAACGGTCTCGCCAAAGACGCTGTAACGGCTCTTCTCCAGCAGTTCTTCGCTGAAGCCGAAGAGGTCGTACACGCATAAGTAGCGCATCTTTTGGATGTGCAGTTGGAGGTTCTCGTTCAGCTCGTGCCGCAGGCTCTCCGCCTCTACGCGAAATCCTTCTTTCTTCTCAACAAAAAGCCTTTTGTTCATGTCAAATAACGGTTGCTAATACCTTTTCGGTTTGTTGACGACGGAATGCTATATATTGTTCCCGAAGGGACTTGTCCTGCAATGCCAGAATGCTTACCGCCAGCAGCGCAGCGTTCTTGGCGCCATCGATGGCTACGGTAGCTACGGGTATGCCGCTGGGCATCTGTACCATCGACAGAAGGCTGTCCAGCCCGTCCAGTGTCTTGGAACGAACCGGCACACCGATCACCGGCAGATGGGTCAGACCCGCAATCACGCCCGCCAGATGAGCGGCACCGCCGGCACCGGCGATGATGATACTCAGTCCGCGGTCCTCGGCACTCTCCGCCCATTCCATGAGTGCATGTGCAGCCCGGTGCGCAGAGATGACGCGTTTGTCCACTTCGATACCGAAAGACTCTAAGGTGTCTATCGCGGCCTGCATCACCGGCAGGTCACTCGCCGAACCCATAATAACTCCTACTTTCATATCTTTATTTATTCCCATTCGATGGTTGAGGGCGGTTTGGAGGAGATGTCGTAGCATACCCGGTTGACGCCCTTTACCTTGTTAATTATCTCGTTACTTATTTTTGCCAGCACCTCATAAGGGATGTGTGCCCAGTCTGCAGTCATGGCATCGGAGGAGGTCACCGCGCGCAGCGCAATCGGGTTCTCGTAAGTCCGCTCGTCGCCCATGACGCCTACCGACCTCACTTCGCTTAGGAGGATTGCACCGGCTTGCCATATCTCGTCGTACAGCCCCGCCTCGCGGAGGTTATTGATATAGATGGCGTCCGCCTCTTGGAGGATGTGTATCTTCTCCCTTGTGATGTCTCCCAATATACGTACCGCCAGCCCCGGTCCCGGGAAAGGATGCCTCGTGATCAGGTGCTCCGGCATACCCATGCTACGGCCTACGCGGCGCACCTCGTCCTTGAACAACCACTTGATCGGTTCGCATAACTGCAGGTGCATCTCTTTAGGCAGCCCGCCCACGTTGTGATGGCTCTTGATGACCTTGCCGGTGATGTTCAGACTCTCAATACGGTCAGGGTAGATCGTTCCCTGCGCGAGCCATTTGGCGTCGGTGATCTTCTGCGCCTCGGCGTTGAAGACCTCCACGAAATCGCGGCCGATGATCTTGCGTTTCTGCTCAGGCTCTTTGACGCCTGCCAAGTCGCTAAGGAACTTATCACTGGCGTCCAGGCCGATGACGTGCAGTCCGAGACCCTCGTAGTCACGCATCACGTCGCGGAACTCGTTCTTACGCAGCATGCCGTGGTCCACGAAGATACAGGTCAACTGATCTCCGATCGCCCGGTGGAGCAGCACTGCTACTACAGACGAGTCAACACCTCCCGAGAGACCTAAGATCACACGGTCGGAACCAATCTGCTCGCGCAGCTCCTTGACCGTCGTCTCCACAAACGCTTCCGCACTCCACTCCTGTTTCGAACCGCAGATATCCACTACGAAGTTCTTTAACAATAGTGTACCTTGTAAAGTATGATACACCTCCGGGTGGAACTGGGTTCCGAAAACCGGTTTCTCGCCGGGGATATAATACGCAGCGTTCTCCACCGTTTCCGTGGAAGCTATTTTTTGTGCGCCGATGGGCAGCGCGGTGATACTGTCGCCGTGCGACATCCACACCTGCGAGTGCTCCTCAAAGCCCTTGAACAGCGGGTTCGTATGGTCGATGTATTGCAGGTTCTGCCGGCCGTACTCGCGCGTTCCGGCACTCTCTACCTTGCCGCCGTTGGTATAACTGATCAGCTGCGCACCGTAGCAGATACCCAGGATCGGCAGTCTGCCTCTGATACCGCTCAGGTCAACCCGGAAGGCATCGTCCTGATAGACGCTCAGCGGCGAGCCGCTCAGGATCACACCGATCACGTCCTTGTCGTCCTCCGGGTACTTGTTGTACGGCAGAATTTCGCAGAACGTGTTCAGTTCGCGTACGCGGCGGCCGATCAGTTGCGTGGTCTGGCTTCCGAAATCCAATATGATGATTTTCTGCATGCTGCGGTTGGGTTATTTCTGTGAATAGTTAGGTGCCTCCGAGGTGATGGTAATATCGTGCGGATGGCTCTCGAACATGCCGGCAGAGGTAATCCGGACGAACTGCGCCTTACGCAACTCCTCCAAGTTATGTGCGCCTACGTAGCCCATGCCGGAACGCAGACCGCCCAGGAGCTGATAGATCGTCTCACTCACACTGCCTTTGTACGGCACGCGGCCGACGATACCTTCCGGCACCAGTTTGGACACATTGCTCACTCCTCCCTGGAAATAGCGGTCGGCACTGCCGTCCCGCATCGCCTCGATGCTGCCCATTCCGCGGTAGGTTTTGAACTTACGGCCGTTGTAGATGATGGTGTCACCCGGTGCTTCGTCCGTGCCGGCGAACATCGATCCGCACATCACACAGTTACCTCCGGCTGCCAGAGCTTTCACTACGTCGCCCGAGTACCGCAGACCGCCGTCTGCAATCATCGGCACGCCGGTACCCTCCAGTGCTTCCGCCACCTCAAAGATGGCGCTCAACTGCGGTACACCCACACCGGCAATGATACGCGTGGTACAGATACTGCCCGGACCGATACCTACTTTCACTCCGTCGGCACCGTTCTCCACCAAGAACCGCGCCGCCTCAGCCGTAGCGATATTTCCTACCACTACGTCCAAGTCCGGATACTTGGCCTTGATGGCGCGGAGAGCGTTCACGATGTTCTTGCTATGCCCGTGTGCCGAATCCAGAACCACTGCGTCCACGTGCTCGCGCACCAGTGCGTCCACACGCTCCATGTAATCAGCCGTGATACCCACGCCGGCGGCGCAACGCAGATGCCCTTGCTCGTCCTTGTTGGCATTGGGGTTATCGCGCAGTTTGGTGATATCTTTGTAGGTCACCAGACCGATCAACTTACCGTCCTTGTCTATCACCGGCAGTTTCTCCACCTTGTGCGTCTGCAGGGCGTCCATGATGGTCCGGTTGTCGGTCGCGCCGATGGTGATCAGGTTCTCGCGCGTCATTACCTCACGTACCGGGCGGTTCATATCCACTTCAAACCGCAGGTCGCGGTTGGTCACTATACCTACCAGCACATGCTTCTCGTCCACCACCGGAATACCGCCGATGTGGTTGTCGTGCATCATCTGCAGGGCGTCGCCGATGGTCTGGTCGCCGGTGATGGTCACCGGATCGGCAATCATGCCATTCTCCGCACGCTTCACACGACGCACCTGCGCTGCCTGCTCCTCTATCGACATGTTCTTGTGGATCACACCTATTCCTCCTTCACGGGCCATGGCGATCGCCATCGTGGCTTCCGTGACGGTATCCATGGCGGCACTCACCACCGGGATATTGAGGGATATATGACGCGAGAACTGTCCTTGCAGGTTCACTTCACGCGGGAGTACTTCGCTGTAAGCGGGCACTAACAGGACGTCATCAAAGGTCAGTCCTTCCGGTTTAATTCGGTTTTGGTTCATATCTGTAGGTATTTTATAACATGTGGTCACAATAATAACAACGCCGTACGCCATCGGCATCGACATACGATTTCTGCTCAACCGGTTCGGTGGTAGCGATACAGCGGTCGTTATGGCAGGGTGTCCCGCTCGCCTCGCTCTGATGAGCTACATGCGAACTACGCAGGTACTCGTCGCTGAGGAGGGTATAGATAATCGCCTTACGCACGTACTTGCCGTTCTCCACCTGGCGGAAATAAGCGGCACGCGGGTCCTTGTCCACGCCTACCGTGATCTCGTTCACACGGGGCAGCGGGTGCAGGACGATCATCGACGGTTTGCCGAGTGCCATCAGCCGCTCGTCCAGAATGAACGAGTCTTTGAGACGCTCGTACTCGTCGCGATCGGCGAAACGCTCCTGCTGCACGCGCGTCATGTACAGCACATCGACTATAGGCATCGCCTCCTCCAGGGTGTTCACCTCGGTGTAGGCATCGCCTAACTCGGCTTTCATATAATCCGGCAGCGCCAGCTCTTTCGGAGCAATCAGCACGAAATGTACGCCCTCGTACCGCCGCATGGCTTTGATGAGCGAGTGTACCGTTCTGCCGTACTTGAGGTCGCCGCAGAGACCGATCGTCAAATGGTCGAAACGCCCTAACTCACGGCGGATGGTCAGCAGGTCGGTCATCGTCTGCGTCGGATGGCTGTGACCGCCGTCACCGGCGTTGATCACCGGTATCCGGCTGAACTCGCTCGCTACACGCGGCGCACCCTCTTTATAATGGCGCATGGCGATGATGTCCGCGAAGGCACTTACCACCCGCACGGTGTCCGCTACCGTCTCACCTTTGCTCACCGAGGACGAACGGGCATCGCTGAAACCTAACACCTGTCCGCCTAACTCCATCATTGCGGCGGTGAAACTGAGCCTTGTACGCGTGCTCGGTTCGTAGAAGAGGGTAGCTAACTTCTTGCCCTTGCACGCCTCTGCGTACTGCGCCGGATGGGCGATGATGTCCAATGCACGGAGAACGATCTGCTCGATCTCCTGCGTACTGAGGTCTGTCGAGTCTAATAAGTGTCTCATAAGTTATCTCTAAATTGTATCAGTTCATTTTTCTCTTGCGCGGAGATATACCCCTCTTTCACCGCCACTTCCGCCAACACATCGAGGTTACTGAGGCTGTGGTTCTCGGTCTTGGCGGCAGCAATGCGGTCGAGCCCTTTCTGCATCCCGTACGTGAAGATCGACACGATGCCTAACACCTCCGCGCCTGCTTCGCGCAGCACTTCCACTACCTCCAGACAGCTGCCTGCGGTGGAGATCAGGTCTTCTACTACCACCACTTTCTGCCCCGGTACCAGTCTGCCCTCTATCCGGTTCTGCCGGCCGTGATCCTTGGCGCCCGAGCGTACATAGCCCATCGGCAGGTTCAACTTCGTAGCCGTGATGGCGGCGTGGGCAATACCGGCAGTCGAGGTACCCATCAGCACTTCCGCCTCGGGGTAATACTGCTTGATCAGTGTCGCTAATCCGTTCTCCACATCTTCGCGCACCGCTACGTCGCTCAGCGTCAGACGGTTGTCGCAGTAGATCGGACTCTTGATTCCGCTCGCCCATGTGAATGGCTCTTGCGGACGCAGAAAGACTGCTTTGATACGCAGCAGGTCTGCTGCTATTTGCTCGCTTAATATCATTGTATAAACTCTTTAACGCATCTTCTGTATGCCGCTACGGGATCCTCCGCAGCCGTGATCGGACGGCCTACTACAATATAATCGCTACCCATCTCCCGGGCGCGGGCAGGTGTCGTGACACGCACCTGGTCGCCTACTTTCCCGTCCGCAAAACGGATACCCGGGGTAACGGTCAGGAACTCCGCACCGCAATGCTCCTTCACCATCCCTGCCTCCAGCGGCGAACAGACCACGCCGTCCAGCCCCGCTTCTTTCGCCATCCGGGCATAGTGGCATACGCAATCGCCGATCGTACCACGGATGAGCAGTTCGTCATGCATCCGCTCTTCGCTGGTCGAGGTCAGTTGGGTCACCGCTAACAGGATGGGCCGGGTACCGTCCGCACGGGTCAGACCCCGTAGCGCCGCTTCCATCATCGCTTTGGTGCCGGCGGCGTGCAGGTTCACCATCTCCACTTCCAGTCTCGACAGTACCACCATCGCTTTCTCCACCGTATTGGGTATGTCGTGCAGCTTGAGGTCCAGGAAGATCTTATGCCCTCTCTTGTGCAACTCCCGTACGATGGCCGGTCCCTCGGCATAATAGAGTTCCATACCAATCTTCACAAACGGTTTCTCCTCCGTGAAGCGGTCCAGAAACGCATAAGTCTCTTCGGCACTCGCGAAATCGCAGGCTATGATCACATCTTTATTCATTATTCATTATTCATTATTCATTAAACAATCCCCACTATATCTTGTAAATGCGCTATTTTCAGTTCGTTCATTACCTCCGGCAGCCGTGTTATGATCTCTTGGCATACCATCGGGTTCTTGAGGTTAGCCGCGCCTATCTCAACGGCACTCGCGCCCGCCATCATCATCTCAATCACCTCCTCTGCGCTGCTCACGCCTCCGCATCCGATGATCGGCGTACCGGGGCAAGCCTTACTCACTTGGTTTACCATCCGGAGTGCCACAGGAAACACACCCGGCCCCGAATAACCGCCGTATCGGTTGGCAATTACCGGTTGCCTGCGACGGATATCAATCCGCATGCCGAGCATAGTGTTGATCAGACACAAGCCGTCGGCGCCGGCATTGACGCAAGCTCGGGCGATAGCTGTTATGTCCGTTACGTTCGGACTGAGTTTCATATACACCGGTTTGGCAGTTACGGCTTTGACCGCCTTCGTCACTTCCGCCGCAGCCTCCGCACTCGTACCGAAAGCCATGCCGCCGTTATGCACGTTCGGGCAGGAGATGTTCACCTCAATGATCGCCGCGTCCGTCTCCTTGTCTATCCGCTCGCACACATACGCGTATTCCTCTATACTGAACCCGCTCACATTGGCGATGACCGGTCCCCGGTAGATCTTCCGCAGCTCGGGCATCTCGTGCCGTATCACTTCCTCCACACCGGGGTTCTGCAGACCGATGGCATTGATCAGCCCTGCGGGACACTCTGCTATCCGCGGCAGCGCATTGCCGTACCGTGCCTCACGGGTGGTGCCTTTGGTAGCGATGGCGCCCAAGCCGTTGAGGTCGAGCCACTCGCTCATCTCACGCCCGAACCCGCATGTCCCGCTCGCCGGTATCACCGGGTTCTGCAGTTCAATATGTCCTAACTTAACTTTCACCTTTCAATTTTCAATTTTCAACTCTCCCGCGTTGAACACCGGTCCCTCTTTGCACACCCGTTTGAACCCTTCTTTGGTCTCGATGCTGCATCCCATGCATATACCTACTCCGCATCCCATCCGTTCCTCCATGCTGATTTGTCCGTTCGTGCCTACCGTCCGCAGGATAGCTTTGATCATCGGGAGCGGTCCGCAAGCGTAGTAGAACGGCATTGTGCATTGTGAATTGTGCATTGTGCATTGTGAATTGTGCATTGTACATTGCTCCGTCACCACGCCTTTCTCGCCGTAACTGCCGTCCATTGTGCAGACCTTGACCTCGCATCCCATCGCTTGCATCTCCTGTTCCCCGAAGACCTCTTCCGCGGTATTGAAACCGAGTACGGCTCGCACCTTCTTGCCGGCTTTGCGCAGCTCTTTGGCGGCGTACATCAAAGGCGGTACCCCTACTCCGCCGCCGATGAGCAGCACTTCGTCCCCGGCTTTGGTCAGGTCATAACCGTTGCCCAAACAGCTCAGTATATCCAGTTCTTCGCCTGCGCGCATCTGCGCCATCGCAGCAGTGCCTTGTCCTACCGTCTTGTAGATGATCGTCAGCCGGTCGCCCTCTATATCACAAACCGAGATCGGCCTTCTGAGGTACAATCCGGGGATCTCTATCTCCACGAACTGCCCGGGGAGAATACCCTCCGTATCGCCCTGCATCACCATCCGGTACACGCGCCGCGCGATACACTCATTGCTCAATATGATCCATCTACCGCTTCTCACCTATAACCTATAACCTATAACCTATAACCTTTAGCCTATAACCTTTCAAAAACGACGTTTCCTTTATACTCGTTTTTGACACACCTTCCATAAACCTCCCACCCGGCAAAAGGCGTGCTATGCCCTTTGGAGACGAACTGCGCGGGGTCGATTGTGTATCTCTCGTCCAGATCAAAGGTCGCCCAACTCTCGTCCATCGGCAGTCCCATGATCTCGCGCCCGCGCACGCTCATTAATTCTATGAGGCGCTCCATCGTCAGCATGCCCGTTCTGACCAGATACGTGTACAGCAGCGGGAAAGCGGTCTCTATGCCCACTATCCCGAAGGCGCTTTTTTCCAGTCCGCGGCTTTTCTCCTCCGCGCTGTGCGGCGCATGGTCGGTAGCAATCACATCGATCGTACCGTCCTGCACACCGGCTAAGAGCGCCATCTGGTCGGCTACCGAACGAATAGGCGGGTTCATCTTCCACGCTCCGTCTTCCTGTAACATCCGTTCGTTAAGCAACAGATAATGGGGTGCCGTCTCGCAGGTCACGGGAATACCGCTCGCCTTGGCGTCACGGATGAGAGCCACACTCTCCTTGGTCGAAATATGGCATACGTGCAACCGGCAACCCGTCTCTTCGCTCAAACGGATATTCCGCTCTATCTCGCGCCACTCGCTCTCCGAACAGATACCGCGGTGACCGTGCGCACGAGCGTACGCTCCGTCGTGGATATATCCCCCGCGGAGCAGACTGTTAACCTCGCAATGTTCTACGATGATACTTCCGGCAGCGGCAATCCGCTCCATCGCCTCGCGCATCAGACCCTCGTCCTGAATACCTCTGCCATCGTCCGAGAAACCCGCCACATGGCTACTCAGTTCCTCGATATTAACGAGTTCACCCTCGCCTTTCTGGCAGAGGGTGATACTTGCATACGGATGAACGCCAATGTGGCTGTCACGCGCAATAATAGCGGTCTGTTGGGAGAGATGCTCAAGGCTGTCGGGCGCAGGAAGGAGGTTAGGCATCGTGAAGACGTCGCTGTACCCTGCACACATAGCCGCACGGCTACCCGAGAGGATACTCTCTTTGTACGCATAACCCGGCTCACGGAAATGGACGTGAAGATCCACCAGCGCCGGAATTCGTATGTGACCAAACAGACTCATTGCGATTAGTAACGTTTATACTCCCTTGCGGAAGCAGTATCAGTAATCGAGTGCAAAGGTACTATTTTTTTTTCACATGTGCAAACTTTTCAGGCAGAAAATTCAATTACTTTTTTTTTGCAAACTTTACTTTACAACATGCGCCCGGGATTATTGTTCTTGTCCGAGAATGGAATAGAACTTGTTTCCTCTGATAATCAGCATTTGCCCGTTCCTGATGACTTTTTGTGCGCGTACAGGCACCGGTTGGTTGCTGATTGCCGACGGCCGGTTGCTTACCTCCACGGACGCCCCTAAATCGTTCATTCCCGTAGCGGGATCCCATGTATTGAGGTTGGCGAAACGTACGGCGTACCGCGGGTCATCCGCAAGCGACGCGTAGGCATCGGGCAGGTGGAGATACAGCCGGTACGTGCCTTCAACCATCGTCGCAGGTAAGGACAAGGTGTCGCTAATCACAATGGTACCGGCTTCTGCCGTCCATTGGCGCGGATCCGCCTGCAGCGGCAGCGAATAGGTGTCGGTCGCGCTCTTGAGCACCAGATACACCGGACGGTAGTTATACATCGGCGCGAAACCCTTGTTGACCAGCGACAACTCTACCGGCATCGCGGAACCTGCGTCCGCCTCACCGGGCAGCGTGGCGCTCACTAATTGGAAGCGGTATCCGAGCCGCTTCTCCATTTCTGCAAACGTGCCGTTGGCACGCCATTTATCCGTCACTTTCTCCGAATAGACAGCCCCGCAGAAAGTCCAATGGTAGCGGCTCAGTTCGGCAATCGTGGTGTCGTGCTGCGAGACGGTATTGGCAAGCGTGGAGTTCTCCACGTTCGTCTCTCCTCCGTTGGGCACGAAGAGCGTCTCCGTGGCTATGTACTGCCGCAGAATAGGGTCGTCATCCGGTCCGTTTCCGTCTCGTCCGTAGGTGCCGTCATTGCCCCAGTCCGCCAGAAACGCATCGTTATGATGACCGATACGTGCGCGGATGCTGCCGCTGTGGGCCTGTTCCGCCCCCAGTGCCTGCTCGTCACCCAGGTACTGCGTCTTGATGATGGGGTAGCGCACGAGCAGGAAGCGGTCCGGCGGACAAACGCCTAACAGCGTGTCTATCACCGCGCGGCGGTTGGCGTTCAGCTGTTGGGTCTCGTTGCCGAAATTCGTACTGTAGTACCATTCGCCCCATTGCCCGACGAAACCCGCCTCCAGCGCATAGATCACATCGGCGTTCTTCGCCAGGTACGGCTTCAGCTGCCCCGCATGGCATTGTACCCATTGCAGGGAGGCGTCGGTCTTGCTGCTCCAATCGTAGGCAAAACGCAGCACGCATTTGAAACCGTGTTCCCGCAGAATCTGCATGTCCTCGTCAAAGCCCTGCAGGATCTTCGCCGACAGGGCTTTGGTCTTGTAGTTCTTGAGGTAATACATCAGCATGACGAGACTCTGGTTCTTGCGGTCGTTGTAGTTTTCGTCCCCGGCATCCCAATACCACTCTTCTTCCGGTTGGACCACATGGTTCTTGGAGTCCGTCAATGCCACCTCACCGCCCAACTGGTCGGTGAACCCGCGCTCGGGGTTGGGGAATACCGTCCGGTCGTCCGGCGAGTAGTTAATGACGCCTGCGGAGAGCACTCCCGCCCAAACACAGGCAATCCATGCAAGTAAGTGTTTCATTTTTTCATTTTTTCATTTTTCACTGCAAAGGTAGTGTTTTTTTCTGACATACGCAAAAAAAATCGCCCCGAAGGACGATTTTTTTTCAAACCTTTAGCCAATAACCTTTAGCCTTGGTGGGCGGAATCATATTCCTGCCCACAAACCTTCCACAGGTACGCCCGCATGGTGCGCTTGCCGCCGGCGGTGTCGCGCTGCGCGGCGAAAGCCTCCTGGTCCTGGGTCATCTTGTTGAGGTCCTTGGCGCGCAGCTTGACCGCCTGAGACACCTCGGTGAAGCGCAGACGTGCTGCCTCCTCGTTGGCGGAGAGCGGCGTGGAACGCTCTACTTTGTTGCGGAGGTAGATACGGTTGCAGTCGCTGCTCTCGGTCGCTGCTACGCGGTGGGTCGCCAGAAGCATCTTCTCGCAGCTGTGCTGACCGTTCTTACTCGGTTTACTCAATGCGCCGGACACATGGTCAATACCGGCACTGTACGTTACTTTAGCCATAATTATTAAGGTTTGGTTTTTGTATCCGTCCGCATTCCTTGGGGTCCCCGCAAATTTTAATTTGTGGGGAGAGCGGAGGCAGGAGTTGCTTTGTCGATTTAGCAGAGCGGTATCGACCGTCGCAATCTCCTTGCCGAACGCGAGGGCGGATGGGTGAATACTTAGAGTTTTTTCGAGGCGTCGTAGGTCTCGACGGTGCGGGTCTGGATGACGACGGAGGTGTCGCCTTTCTGCCATGCCTCCGAGCGGGTGGTGATGCTACGCGTGACGTTGCACGAACTCAGTCCCAGTCCCGCCGCGAGCGCCGTCAGTGCCGCAATCAGCACCGAAATTATGATTTTCAGGATTTCTTTACGTGTCATGATTTTGAATTTTTAAAAGTTTAATTGGGGGCCCCCGAAAATTTTATATTTTTGGGGAGAGCGTAGATCATGACGTAGCGTAATCGAGCGGCTGTGCTGCGAGTCACGCGAGTCATAGATCAAGCGAGGTCGCCGTTGTCATCGTAATCGGAGTTGAGCTTATGCATCGCATAGCCGAAGAGCGAACCGTACTTGGTCT